>JAEWBY010000025.1 GCA_023390905.1 Pseudomonadota bacterium
GCGTTGTTCATCGCAGGTGTCCGATCGCGGCGATCCGCTGGCGCCACTGGCGGGCGTTGGCCAGCAGCCCCGCTTCGTCCATGTCCACCAGGCGGCGCCCGCGCAGTTTCGGCTTGCCGGCGATCCACACGTCGGTGACCTGGTGGCGGCCGGTGGCGTAGACCAGCTGCGACACCACGTGGTGCAGCGGCTGGGTTTCGATCTGCGCCATGTCGACGATCGCCAGGTCGGCCTGCTTGCCGGCCTCGATCGAGCCGACGCGCTGGTCGAAGCCGAGCGCCTTCGCGCCGCCGAGGGTGGCCGCGCGCAACGCGGTCGCGGCATCCAGCGCCGCGGCATCCCGTGCCACCGCCTTGGCCAGCAGCGCCGCGGTGCGGGTCTCGCCGAACATGTCGAGGTCGTTGTTGCTGGCGCAGCCGTCGGTGCCGATCGCCAGGTTGACGCCGGCGCGCACGAGGTCGGAGGCCGGGCAGAAGCCCGACGCGAGCTTGAGGTTGGATTCGGGGCAATGCACCACGCTGGCGCCGCGCTGCGCGCACAGCGCGATCTCGCCGCTGGTGAGCTGGGTCATGTGCACCGCGACGAGCCGGTCGTTGACCAGCCCGAGCCGGTCCATGCGTGCGATCGGGCGCTGGCCGAACTTCCGTTGCGACTCCTCGACCTCGTGCGCGGTCTCGTGCAGGTGCAGGTGCACCGGCACGTCGAGCTGGTCGGAGAGCATGCGGATGCGTTCGAAGTTCGCATCCGACACCGTGTACGGCGCATGCGGCGCGAACGCGGTCGCCACCAGCGCGTCGTCGCGCCACTGGTCGTGCACCTCGCCGGCCTTGTCGAAGTATTCGTCGTCGTTGCGCGCCCAGGCGGTCGGGAAATCGATCACCGGCAGCCCGACCCGCGCGCGGAAGCCGTGGCGCCGATAGGTGGCGGCCTGCACGTCCGGGAAGAAGTAGTTCTCGTTGGCGCAGGTGGTGCCGCCGCGCAGCATCTCGGCGATCGACAGCGCGATGCCGTCGGCGACGAAGTCCGGCGCGATCACCGCGGCCTCGATCGGCCAGATGTGGCCCTGCAGCCATTCCTGCAGCGGCAGGTCGTCCGCGACCCCGCGCAACAGGGTCATCGGGTTGTGGGTGTGGGCGTTGACCAGCCCCGGGACAAGCACGCCGTCGGGGCGCGACACCACTTCCGCCGGGTCGAAGCGCTTGCGCGCCTCCTCCACCGGCAACAGCGCGACGATGGCACCGTCGCGCACCGCCACCGCGTGGCGCTCGAGCACCACGCCGTGGGGTTCGACCGGGACGATCCAGCCGGCCTCGACCAGCAGGTCGCAACGCTCCGCCGCGGGCGCTCCCGTCATGTCTACTTGACGCGGGAGACGTATTCGCCGGAACGGGTGTCGACCTTGATCACCTCGTCCTGGGCCACGAACAGCGGCACGCGCACCACCGCACCGGTTTCCAGCGTGGCCGGCTTGCCGCCACCGCCTGAGGTGTCACCGCGCACGCCCGGATCGGTCTCGACGATTTTCAGCTCGACGAAGTTCGGCGGGGTGACCTGGATCGGCGAGCCGTTGAACAGCGTGACCACGCATTCTTCCTCGCCCTTGAGCCACTTCTCCGCCCCGCCCATGCCGGCCTTGTCCGCCTGCACCTGCTCGAAGGTCTCCTGCTGCATGAAGTGCCAGTATTCGCCGTCCGAATACAGGTACTGCATGTCGGTATCGACCACGTCGGCGGCCTCGACCGAGTCGGTGCTCTTCATGGTGATTTCCTGCACCCGGCCCGTACGGATCTGGCGGTACTTCACGCGCGTGAAGGCCTGTCCCTTGCCCGGCTTGACGTATTCGGTGTCGGTGATGATGGAAGGCTCGTTGTTGACCAGGATCTTCATCCCGTTCTTGACATCGTTCATGCCGTAACTGGCCATGGGGGACTCCTTGGGGTAAGACAAACCCGCCGCGATGCGCGGCTGGCCGGATAGAATGGGAAACCCGCCGGACCCGGCGGGCGTTTCGTTTCTGCAGACCCGCGCATGATAACCGCAGCCCCCCGCCCGATGCAGCCCGGCCCCGTGACGCCGCCCCGCTGGCAAGCCGCCTGGCGCGATGCCGTGCGCGATCCGCGCGAGCTGTTGTCGATGCTGCGACTGGGCGGGTTGGCCGATCGGGTATCGGCCGAGGCGGCGGCGCAGTTTCCGTTGCGGGTGCCGCGCGGCTTCATCGCCCGCATGCGCCCCGGCGATCCGCACGATCCACTGCTGCGCCAGGTGCTGCCGCTGGATGAGGAAATGCGGCCGGCGCCGGGCTTCGGCCTGGACGCGGTCGGCGATGCCGCCGCCCGCACGGCCCATGGCGTGTTGCAGAAGTACCGGGGTCGCGCGCTGCTCATCGCCACCGGGAGTTGTGCGGTGAACTGCCGGTATTGCTTCCGCAGGCACTATCCCTACGCCGAGGACACCGCCGCCCGCGACGGCTGGCGCGAGGCCGTGCAGGCGATCGCCGAGGATCCCGGCATCGAGGAAGTGCTGCTGTCCGGCGGCGACCCGCTGTCACTGGCCACCCCCAAGCTGGCCGAACTGACCACCGCGCTGGCCGCCATTCCCCATCTCAGGCGGCTGCGCATCCACAGCCGGCTCCCGGTCGTGCTGCCCGAGCGCGTGGACGCCGAACTGCAGGCCTGGCTGTCTTCGCTGCCGTGGCCGGTGGCGTTCGTCATCCACGCCAACCATGCGCGCGAGTTCGACGGCCACGTCGATGCCGCGCTGGCCCGCCTGCGTGAAGCCGGCGCGCACCTGCTCAACCAGGCCGTGCTGCTGCGCGGAGTGAACGATGACGTGGACACTCTCGCGGCGCTGAGCGAGCGCAGCTTCGCCGCCGGCGTGCTGCCGTACTACCTGCACCAGTTGGATCGCGTGGCCGGCGTGGCGCATTTCGAGGTGTCCGACGCGCGGGCGCTGGCGCTGCACGCCGCGCTGCGCGCGCGGCTGTCCGGCTATCTGGTGCCGCGGCTGGTGCGCGAAGTGCCCGGCGATACCGGCAAGCGTCCGCTTTGAGCGGGCAACGGCCGCGTTCGCCCCCCAAGCGTGTCCGTGGCGGCCATGAAGCCGGTTCTGCGAACCGGGCATTGGACGGCTCCGGCGTCATTCGTGTATTAAACGCGCTCCACAGGGGAAGCGCTGCATGCAGATCGGCAAAGACACCACGCTACGGCTGACCATCGTCGAGGACAGCAGCGAAGACGCCGAAGCGATCGTCAGTGCACTGCGCAACGGCGGCATCGCCGTACGGCCACTGAGGCCGCTGGGCGCGGACGAACTGGCGCAGATGGTCGCCTCGCAACCGATGGATCTGGTGCTGGCCGCGCGCAACGCCGCCGGCATCCCGCTGCCGGGCGTGCTGGCCACGGTCGATGCCAGCGGCAAGGACATTCCGGTCATCGTGCTGGCCGACAGCGTCAGCGAGAACGACCTGCTCGGCGATCACGCCGCCGGCGCGCGCGGACTCGTTCTGCGCGGGCGGCCGGAGCACCTGCTCAGTGTCGTGCGGCGCGAGTGGTCGGACCTGGAAACCCGCCGCGCGGTGCGCCGCCTCGACGTGCAGGTGCGCGAGACCGAACGCCGCTGCGATGCGCTGATCTCCTCATCGCGCGACCCCATCGCCTACATCCACGAAGGCATGCACATCCGCGCCAACGAGGCGTACCTGGAAATGCTGGGCGTGGAAACCTTCGATGAAGTCGAAGGCCTGTCGCTGCTGGACCTGGTCGCGCCGCAGTACGTCAACGACTTCAAGCAACTGCTGAAGAACCTCAGCAAGGGTGAACCGCCGCCGCCGCGTTTCGAGCTCGAAGCCCGCACGCTGGACGGCGACCAGTTCCCGGCCACGCTGGAATTCGCCACCGCCACCTACGAGGGCGAGCCCTGCGTGCAGGTGGTGTTCCGTCGCCGCGAGGAATTCGATCCGGAACTGGCGCGCGAGGTCGAGGATCTGCGCCAGCGCGATGTCGTCACCGGACTGCTCAATCGGCCCACCTTCCTGCAGGCGCTGGAAGATGCGGTCAGCCAAGTCGCGCGCGGCGAGCATTATTCGCTGCTGCTGGTCGAACCGGATCACTATCAGCGCCTGCTGCAGGACATCGGCATCGATTCGGCCGATGCGCTGATCGCCGCGCTGGCAGGCCGCTTGAGCGAAAAACTCGACAGCAGCGCCATCGCTGCGCGGTTCGGCGAGCGCACGTTCGCGATCCTGCTCAAGGGCAACCATGCGCGCACCGCGGCGCTTTCCGAAGAACTGCGCGCGGCGTTCGCCTCGCACGTGTTCAACATCGGCCCGCGCTCGGCCGCGGTGACGGCCAGCATCGGCGGCGTGCAGATCGGCGAGAAGATCGCCAGCATCGGACAAGTGCTCACGCGTGCGACCGACAGCCTGCAGACCGCCACCAGCCTGGGCGGAAACCGCATCGAGATCTTCGATCCGGGCGCTGTCGATCGCGCCGAGGAAGAGCGGGTGCAGAACTGGATCAAGCGCCTGCAGGAAGCCCTGGCCAACGATCATTTCGTGCTGCATTACCAGCCGGTGGTCAGCCTGCAGGGCGAGACCGGCGAAGTCTACGAAACGCTGCTGCGGCTGGATTCCAACGGCGAGCAGGTCATGCCGCAGGCCTTCATGGGCATCGCCGAGGAACATGGCCTGCTCGATGCGATCGATCGCTGGGTGGTCAACCGCGCCATCGAAGTGCTGGCCGAACGCAAGCGCAGTGGCCACCTCACCCGCCTGATCGTGAAAGTCAGCCCCTCCTCGTTCGGCGATGAAAAGCTGCTGCAGCTGATCGCCAGGCAACTGGCCGCGCTCGATGTCTCCGGCGAATGCCTCTGGCTGGAAACCTCCGAGGCCAAGGTCTTCACCCACCTGCGCCAGGCGCAGTCGTTCCAGGCGGCCGCATCCAAGCTCGGTTGCCGGGTCGGCCTCGAACACTTCGGCGCAGGGCTGGATTCGTTCCAGTTGCTGGCGCACTTCAAGCCGACCTTCCTCAAGATCGATCGGGTGTTCACCGAGGATCTGATCCGCACGCCGGATCACCAGCAGAAGATCCGCGAGATCGCCGAGCGTGCGCAGGCCGCCGGCATCCTCACCATCGCCGATCACGTGCAGGACGCGGCGACGATGAGCTTCCTGTTCACCTCGATGGTCGATTACGTGGAAGGCAACTTCCTCGCACCGGCCGGACCGGCGATGAATTACGACTTCTCGTAGATCTGCGGTTGCGGCATCGAGGATGGGGATTCGTCGCGCCTGCGGGCGCTGCCGGCGAATCCTTATCCACCATTACGCCAAAGAAGCCCCCGCCAAGGCGGGGCTTCTTTCATTGCGCGGCACGCAACGCGGCGATGCGCTGCTCCAGCGGCGGATGACTGAGGAACAGGCGCTTCAGTCCCTGTCCGATGCCGCCGTTGATGCCGAACGCTTCGACCTGCGCCGGCAGCGTGCTGGCGCCGTGCTGGGCATTGAGACGTTCAAGCGCGGCGATCATCTTCTGCCGGCCAGCCAGGCTGGCGCCACCTGCGTCGGCGCGGAACTCGCGGCGGCGCGAGAACCACATCGCGATCATCGTGGCGAACAGGCCGAACACGATTTCCAGCACCATCACGATCGCGTAGTAAGCGAAACCACGTCCGCCCCCTTCGCGATTGCCGGACAGGTAGGTATCGACGATGCCGCCGACCACGCGCGCCAGCACGATGACGAACGTATTGAGCACACCCTGCAACAGCGCCATCGTCACCATGTCGCCGTTGGCGACGTGGCTGACTTCGTGCCCGAGCACGGCTTCGGCCTCGTCACGGTTCATCGCGCGCAGCAGGCCGGTCGATACCGCGACGAGCGCGTTGTTGCGATTGGCGCCGGTGGCGAAGGCGTTGATTTCCGGGCCGTCATAGATCGCCACCTGCGGCATGCCGATGCCGGCCGCCTGCGCCTGGCGCTGGACGGTCGCGAGCAGCCATTGCTCGGCTTCATTGCGCGGCCGCTCGATCACCTGCGCGCCGGTGGCGCGCAAGGCCATCGTCTTGGACAGCAGCAGCGAAATCAGCGAGCCGCCGAAGCCGAAGATCGCGGCCATCACCAGCAGGCCGGACATCTGCGACGGATTGACGCCCAGAATCGACATCACGATGCTCGCAAGGACCAGCACCGCGATATTGGTGGCAAGAAAAAGGGCGATACGGCTGAACACGGGTGACTCCGGACTTCGTATGGGTTCACGCGCGTTGTGCGGCCGGGGCGACTTGAATTCAAGCACGTAGCTGACCGAGGATTCAGCTTTCACTGTCCACGCCCATGCCTGATCTGCCTGTCTACCGCGGACGTTTCGCGCCCTCGCCCACCGGCCCGCTGCATCCGGGCTCGCTGTTCGCCGCACTGGGAAGCTGGCTGCTCGCGCGTCATGCGCAGGGCGAATGGTGGGTGCGGGTGGAAGACGTCGATGGCCCGCGCGAAGTGCCCGGCGCTGCCGATCTGCAACTGCGCACGCTGGCCGCGTTCGGACTGTCACCCGATGGACCGGTGATCTGGCAGAGCCGGCGCGGTGATCGTTATCAGCAGGTGCTCGATCGATTGCTCGCGCAGGGCGATGCGTTCGAATGCCATTGCAGCCGCGCCGACCTCGCGGCCACCGGCGGCGTGCACCACCGATGCGTGGCCGGCGTGCGGCGCGCGCAACCGGCGATCAGGCTGCGGATCCGGCCCGGCACGGTCATCGGTTTCGAGGACGGATTGCAGGGCCGGTACGAACAGGACGTCCACGCGACGGTCGGCGACGTGGTGCTCAAGCGCGCCGATGGCTGCTGGGCCTATCAGTTCGCCGTCGTGGTGGATGACGCCGATCAAGGCATCACCGACGTGGTGCGCGGGGCGGACCTGCTCGACTCCACGCCGCGGCAGATTCATCTGCAGCAACGCCTGGGTTTTGCCGTGCCGCGCCATCTGCACCTGCCGCTGATCGTGGGCGAGGATGGCCAGAAACTTTCCAAGTCGATGGCCGCCGCGCCGATCGATCCGCTTGATCCGCTGCCGGCGCTGCGGCTGGCGTGGCAGGCCCTGGGCCAATCGCCCGCGCCGATGCCACGCAGCGGCGACGCGCAGGACTGGCTGGCGCGCGCGGTGCGGGAATTCCGCCCCGAACGGCTGCCCCGCTGCCCGTCATTGCCGGCCGCTGCGCTGCACAACACGCCGGCCCCATCGGCTGTCTAGAATCGAATCGCCGCATTCGCGGCCCCCACCATCCGGAGATTCCACATGACTTCCCGCGTTGCGCTGGTCACCGGCGGCACCGGCGGTATCGGCACCGCCATCTGCAAGAAGCTGTCCAGCCTCGGCCACCGCGTGGCCACCAACTACCGCAACGAGGAAAAGGCGCGCGCCTGGCAGGAACAGATGCGCGCGCAGGGGCACGAGATCGCGATCTTCCCCGGCGACGTCACCTCGGCCGAAGATGCCGAAGCACTGGTTCGCCGCGTCGAAGCCGAACTGGGCCCGGTGGAAATCCTGATCAACAACGCCGGCATCACCCGCGACACGACCTTCCATCGCATGACCGCGCTGCAATGGAACGAGGTGATCAACACCAACCTCAACTCGGTGTTCAACATGACGCGGCCGGTGATCGAGGGCATGCGCGATCGCAAGTGGGGCCGGATCATCCAGATCAGCTCGATCAACGGCCTGAAAGGCCAGTACGGACAGGCCAACTACGCGGCGGCCAAGGCCGGCATGCATGGCTTCACGATTTCGCTCGCGCGCGAGAACGCCAAGCTCGGGATCACCGTCAACACCGTGTCCCCCGGCTATGTCGCCACTGACATGGTGATGGCCGTGCCCGAAGACGTACGCGCCAAGATCGCCGCCGACATCCCCACCGGGCGCCTGGGCAATCCGGAGGAAATCGCCTATGCGGTGGCCTTCCTGGTCTCCGAGGAAGCCGGCTGGATCACCGGCTCGAATCTGGACATCAACGGCGGGCACCACATGGGGTGGTGAAGCGGAGCCGGCTCGAGACTCCGCCATGCTGCATCCGCATCGCGCAGCAAAACAGCCCCACGCCCAACCGCCGAATTCGACGTTGCGCGCTGCGCTTTCCTGAACAGGGGACCCCTGACCAACGCCTGTTGCAAGGGCTGTTGCGCTGCGTCATGCTGCGCAGCATAACGGTCTGAGTGATTGGTACATGGCTGCGATCCGCATCATCAAGAAGTATCCGAACCGCCGTCTCTACGACACCGAAATTTCCAGTTACATCACCATCGAGGATGTCCGCCAGTTGATCGTCGACGGCGAGGACTTCGAAGTGCGCGACGCCAAGACCGGCGACGATCTGACCCGCACGGTGCTGCTGCAGATCATCAGTGAACAGGAACAGGACGGCGAGCCGGTGCTGTCCACGCAGTTGCTCAGCCAGATCATCCGTTTCTACGGCGATTCGCTGCAGGGCTTCATGGGCAACTACCTGGAGCGCAGCATGCAGATCTTCATGGATCAGCAGCAGCAGTTCCGCAGCCAGATGGGCAACCTGCTCGGCCAGACGCCCTGGACGATGATGAACCAGTTGACCGAGCGCAATCTCGAACTCTGGCAGGAATTCCAGCGCAACCTCAGTGGCGGTGGCCTCGGCCGCCCGACCACGGTCAAGCCGAAGGAGCCGCCGCGCGATACTCCGAAAACCCGCGCGCGCTGATCCACGTTGTTCCGTCCAAGCCCGCATCGATCGATGCGGGCTTTTTGATGTCTTCGTTCAAGGAAATCCCTCGATGAGCAAACGCGTGGCCGTCGTCACCGGCGGCGTGGGCGGGCTGGGCACCGCCATCTGTCAAGCGCTGGCCGACGCCGGCTGCACGGTCATTGCCGCGGACCTGCCGCCCTCGGCCGAACACCGGGCGCAGTTCGAAGCAGCGATGCACGGGCGCGATGTGCGCTTTGCCGCGGTGGACGTGGCCGATCACGCCTCCTGCGGCGGGTTGATCTCCTCCGTGCAGCGCGAATGCGGATCGCTCGACATCCTGGTCAACAACGCCGGCATCACCCGCGACGCGACGCTGCGCAAGATGGATCCGGCGCAATGGCAGGCGGTGATCGACGTCAACCTCGGCGGCGTCTACCACATGTGCCGCCACGCGATCGAAGGCATGCAGGCGCGGGCTTTCGGCCGCATCGTCAACATCAGTTCGATCAGCGGCCAGACCGGCAACTTCGGACAGACCAACTACGCCGCGGCCAAGGCCGGCCTGCACGGCTTCACCATGTCGCTGGCGCGCGAAGTCGCCGCCAAGGGCATCACGGTCAACAGCATTTCGCCGGGCTACGTGGAAACGCCGATGACGCGTGCAATGCCGCCGGAGGTGCGCGCACGCACGGTGGCCTCGATCCCGGCCGGCCGCATCGGCGATCCGGCGGACATCGCGCGCGCGGTGGCCTTCCTCTGCGATGACGCGGCCAGCTACATCACCGGCGCCAATCTTCCGGTCAATGGCGGCCTCTTCATGAGCTTCTGAGTGATCGCTATGCTTGGGCCGCACCGCGCACTTTTCCAGGAGTATCGATGAAGCTCACCCCTCCCACGTTCGGCGTCTGGTTGATCGCACTGCTGCTGGGCAGCGGCGGCATCGCCGCCCGCTTCGGCTATGTGCCGGTGCTTGCACCGCATGCGTTCTGGCTGGTCGTGGCCGGGTTCGTCCTGCTGGTGGCCGCGACCCTTTTCAGCAAGCTCTGAACCTCGCTGCCGTGGACACGCCGGACCCCGCCGTGTCCACGCAGCTCAACCTACTCCAGCCGAGCCGCCTCATCCGTCCTGCAAACCGCATGCATCGCGGCAGGCATCGCCGGCGCGATGATGATCAGCGCGCCTGGCGGCAGAACCGCTGGCGGTATTCCATCGCCTTGGGCATCAGCGCGGTCAGGTTCTGGATGCGCGTGCCGGGGTTGGGATGGGTGGAGGAAAACTCCGGCGGCGCCTGCCCGCCGCTGTGTTCGCTCATGCGCTCCCACAGCGGCACCGCTTCCTGCGGATTGAAGCAGGCGGCGGCCGCGAGCATCAGGCCCACTTCGTCGGCCTGGGTTTCGTGGCTGCGCGCGTAGGGCAGCAGATAGCCGTAACCCATCGCCGCCATCACCATCTGCTGCTGTTGCGGATCCATGCCACTCATCGCGCCGGCCATCTGGCCGATCTGGGTGAGCTTCTGCTGCGACATGCGCTGCGCACCATGACGCAGCAACGCGTGCGCGATTTCGTGACCCATCACCACGGCGACCGCATCGGCGTTCTTCGCCACCGGAATCAGCCCGGTGTATACGGCCATCTTGCCGCCCGGCAGGCAGAACGCATTGGCCTGCTCGGATTCGATGACGTTGACGTCCCAGTCGAACGATTTCCAGTTGCCTGTCGGCTGCGTGCCACGCTCCTGCGCGATCGCCGCTTCCACTTCCGGCACCTTTTCGATCAGCCGCTGCGCAATCTGGCGCACGTCGCGCGCAATGGCCGAATCCGGATCCACCGGACGCTCCTGCGAGAGGATTTCCTGGTAGGCCTGAAGGCCGAGGGCTTTTTCTTCATCCACGCTGATCGAGTTGTCGATCAGCACCTTCTCGCCGGTGTAGGGATCGACCACGCGATTGGAAAACCAGTAGAACGCCGCATAGCCGGCGAAAGCCAGCAGGATCAGCCAGCGCACGTTGCCGAACAGCCCGCGCCGGCGTGGCGCGCCGCCGGGGTACTGGTTGCGGCCGAATGGATCGTTCCTCATCTGCAACTCCTTTGAGGCGGCCGTCAGATGCCGCGCACCACACGAAATCCTACCCGCGCACTGGTCATGTCCGAATCCGACGCCGACCGCCACGCCGCACGCACCTGCACCGGCGCGCTGGCCCACGAGCCGCCGCGCACCACGCGCGAACGGCAGCCGGGGTTGAACCACGCGCCGCCGTCACCGGGAGCGCGACGATACGAGGCGTGCCAGCAATCGGCGACCCATTCACTGGTGTTGCTGCCCAGATCGTGCAGTCCCCAGGCATTGGCCTGGAAGCTGCCGACCGGGGCCGGCCCCCAATGGCCGTCACCATACCCGACGAACGCGTTGTTCCAGTGACGACCGCTGGGTGACACATCGTTGCCTCCGGTGAGGTTTCCGAAGCGTGATGGCGGGGTGGCGTTGCCCCATGGGTAGCGGCCCTGCGTGCCGGCGCGGACGGCGTACTCGTATTCGGCCTCGCTGGGCAGGCGGTAGCCGTGGCCGGTCTGCTGCGCCAGCCACTCGGCATAGGCTTCGGCGTCGTACACGCTGATGTGCAGGACCGGCAGGTCGCTGCGTGCCGGCGCGCCGCTGTAGTCCGACTGCCAGTCCACGCCGCTGCGCCGCACGAAGTTGCCGCTGCGTTCGTCATAGACCATCGAATGGCCGCGGCGCGTGGACCGCGGGCGGTAGCCGGTGGCCTGGATGAAACGGCGGTATTCGCCGACGGTCACCGGCGTGCGCGACATGGCGAAGCCGCGATCGAAACGCACGTAGTGCGCGGGCTTTTCCGCATCCGCCGCGCCGAGTTCAGTGTCGCCCGCGCCCATCTGGAAGGCACCGTGCGGCACCACGATCATCTGCGGCCCGCGCCCGCCGTTGGCCAGTGCATCGGTGAACACCTGGCCGGGCCGGAACAGACCATAGTGCGTCGCCAGTTCGATGCGCTGGCGGAAGTCGGCCGCGATCGGATCGCCCGGCGCGGCGATGCGCAGCACCTCGGCCAGTTTTTCACGCGCCGCCTTCAGGCCCAGTGGCGAGGCCAGATCCCGCACGCCGAGATCGCGCAGCGCGGCGATGCGCGAGACGCGGATGGTCTCGATGCGCACGCGCGCATCGGCCACGGTCGGTGCCTGATCACGCACGCGCTCGGCATGGGCCAGCCATCGCTGCGCCCCGTCGAAGTCGCCCGCCTGCGCCGCATCCTCGGCGCGGCGGATGAGCGCGCTTTCCACCGCCGCCACGCCCTGGCGCGCACGCGCCTGGCCGGGCTTCCACTTCAGCACTTCGCGGAAGCCGGCGAGCGCCCCGCCGCCCTCCTCGCCCAGCACGCCATCGGCCAGCGCACGTTCGCTGGCCTGGTTCAGGCGATTGAGCTGATCGACTTCATCCACGCGCTGCAGATAGGCCAGCACCGCGTCATCCTCCGGATCGATCGTGCGCGCGACCGCCGCGATCGCGGCCGCTTCACGCGCGGCTTCGTCACGATCCTCGGCGCTCTTCAACACCTGCGCGCCGCGTCGCAGCAGGCGATCCAGCGCGCGATCCAGCCCTTCACGCGCGGCCGCATCCTGCGGGTCCAGGCGCAGGATCGCCAGATACAGCGGAATCGCATCTTCGGCGCTGGCATACAGGCGGTCCTCGCCCAGTGCCCGCGCTGCCCGCTGGCGCGCATCGGCGATGCCGGCCGGCGTGAGCGCGACCGCCGGCGGCTGCCAGGTGAGCGCGGCGTTGAGGCTGTCGTCACCGCTGACGGTGATCCGCGGCATGCGCACGTCGGAGCCGTCACCGGATGCAGCGCGTCCGGCGTCCGGCTCGCGCGAACAGGCGCACAGCAGCAGACCACACAGCATCAACAGTCCGATGGGGCGCAAACAGTCCTCCCGGAATCGCCGGATCGAGCCGGCGACGTTAGGCTATTGTCTCCCGACTCGGCAACCGACGCATTCAGCGGAGATTTCGTGCCCCATTGGATACACACACCCGACGCCCTGGCCGCCTTTTTCCGCGACGCACCCGCGCGCATCGGGCTGGATACCGAATTCGTTCGCGAGCGCACTTTCTGGCCGCAACTGGCGCTGGTGCAGATCGCGGTCGATGACGACATCCTGTTGATCGATCCGCTCGGCGCGGGGATGCCCGAAGCGCTGCGCGGCATCCTCGCCAATCCGGCCATCCTCAAGGTCATGCACAGCGCCAGCGAGGACGTGGTCGCGCTGAAGTACGCCTGCGCAGCCGTCCCGGCGCCGTTGTTCGACACGCAGATCGCCGCCGCGCTGGCGGGCATCGGTGCGGGCATGGGCTACCAGAAACTCGTCGAACAGCTCACCGGCGTGGCACTGGCCAAGGGCGAAACGCGATCGGACTGGCTGCGCCGCCCGCTCAGCGAATCGCAACTGCATTACGCCGCCGATGACGTGCGCTACCTGTTCCAGATGCACGACGCGCTGTCGGCGCGCCTGCTCGAACACGATCGCGCCGGCTGGCTGCACGAAGACAGCCAGCGCTTGCTGGAGAATTCGCAGCAGGACGAGGGCGAGCGCTGGCCCCATCTGTCCATGCGCAGCGCGCAGTTCCTCGATCCGCCCGCGCAACGCCGCCTGCTGCGCCTGTTGCGATGGCGCGACGTGCAGGCACGGCGCACCGACAAGCCGCGCAGCTGGATCCTCGACAACGAGATGGCCGTCGCGCTCGCGCGCACCCCGCCCGGGGATCGCACCGCCCTGACCCGCTGGCTCGACGCGCAGCCCAAGGCGCCGCGCAAGCTGGCCGACGCACTGTGGACCGCGCTGGACACCCCGCTGGATGACGAGATGCAGGCGCCGGAGGTCCGCGTCGCCAGCGATCGCGACAAATCCCTGCTGAAGAAGCTGCAGGACGCGGTGACCGCGCAATCGCAGGCGCTCGGCCTGCCCGACGGGGTGCTGGCGTCGCGGCGCACGCTGGAAGCCCTGCTGGACGCGCGACACCAGGGCGAGGATCCGTGGCAGGGCGGCCTGGCCGGCTGGCGGCGGAAACACCTCGAACCGGTGCTGGCCCCCCTTCTGAACGCGGCGGACTAGCATCGCCGCCCGCGGGCGGCTAAACTAGCGCTCCCTTGTGGGGGGGTAGCTCAGCTGGGAGAGCGCGTCGTTCGCAATGACGAGGTCGTGGGTTCGATCCCCATCCTCTCCACCACAAACATCAAAGGCCAGGCAATCGCCTGGCCTTTTTTGTGGCTGCGTTCCAATACGGCAATGCTGCCGGTTGTCCGCAGCCATCCTCTGCGTGCAGTCCCCGATGCAATGAAAAAACCGCCGGCGAGCCGGCGGTTTTTCGTTCATCCCGGCGGGAGATTCAGAACCGCCAGTTGAAACCGACCAGATAGGTGCGGCCCCACTCGATGTATTCCAGCGGCCGATCCTTGGTGCCGGCGTAGGTCTGGTACGGCGAGTTGGTGATGTTGCTGACCTGCGCCACCAGACTCAGGCCGCTCAGCGTACTGCCGCTGGGGAACGTGTAGCCGATCTGGGCATCGGTGACTTCTTCGCCCACCACGTAGCGCAGCGTGCGGTTGCCGTCGAAATTGCCGATCTCGCCGATGAAGTCCGAACGCTTGCGCATGCTCACGCGCGCTTCGAAGCCGTTGCGCTCGTAGTACGCGGTGAGGTTGTAGACCTCCTTCGACAGGCCGGGCAATTGAATCGGATCCGCGCCGACACTGTTTGCGCTGTCCGGCGCGAGGATGGTGATGTCGCTGTCGTTGAAGCTGGCGCTGGCGACGAGGCCGAAGCCTTCCAGCGGTTGCCACAGCAGATCCAGCGGCAGCGATGCGGTCAGCTCCAGGCCCTTCAGCTTGCCACCAGTGCCGTTGTAGGGCGCGGTGAAGATGCCCGTGGTCTGGGTGGCCGGCTCGTTCGGGCCCGGCACGTAATCGACCAGGAACGCAGAAAAATCGTATCCATCACGCTTGTCGGTGAAGATGTAGGTGCGCAGATCCTTGTAGAACACCGCGGCCGCCACGTACGCCTTGTTGCCGAAATATTTTTCGTACGACAGATCGAATGCGTACGCTTCCCACGGATCCAGCTGCGGGTTGCCGCCGCTCGCACCGGGCCGGCCGGTGGTGGTATCGACGCCGAATTCCAGCGACGAGCGCAGTTCGTCCACGCGCGGACGCGCGACCTGCTTGGCCAGCGCCAGCCGCACGGTCTGATCGTTGGCGAACTGGAACGCCAGGTTCATGCTCGGCAGCACTTCGTTGTACTTCTTGCCGTCCTCGAACGGCTTGACGTTCTGTCCCGCCGGCGCAGATGCATCCCAGTAGTTGGAATTGGAACGCTGATCCACGCGCTGGAACTGAACGCCGATGTTGCCGCGCACGCCAACCGAACCCCACTGCGTATCCAGATTGGCGCGCAGGTAGGCGGTGGTGATCTCCTCGTCCACCGTCCACGCCTTCGGCACCAGGTACGAGGCATCCGAATTGGGCGCGAAGGTCATGTAGCGCGCGACCGCATCCGGCACGTTCCAGGCCGGGATGTAGCCGATGCCGGCGAAGCCGAGATTGACCCACCCATACTGCAGATCCGATGCGATCGTCGTATCGCCCTGCGCACCGAGATTGATGTTGCCTTCCGGCTGCCACTTCTGCTTCTGGCGATCGGCGTAGTTCACGCCCACGTCCAGGCCGGAGAACCACGTCCACGAATCCGGCAGCGCGAACGTGCCGCCCAGGCGCACGCCCTTCAGCTCGTCCTCGACCTTCGGCACCTTGCCATAGCCCGAGCCGTAGATCGTGGTGGTGAGGAACAGCGATCCGGGATCCGAATAATCCAGGCCCGGCGCGAGCAGCGAGAAATCGCGGGTCGAATAGCGCAGCGTCACCGTGTCAAGCTGCGGCATCGGCGCCAGTTGCGTGTTGTTTTCCAGACTCAGTTCGTCACGCGTGGCCTTGGAGTAGCTGACATCGGCGAACAGCCGCGCCGAGCCCACGTTGAACTCGTTGTTCCAGCCGAACGCATCGATCTTGTCCTCGCGCTTGTTGTACATGCCGCGCACGAGCGGATAGACGTTGTTGGCGGTGCCACCGGTAAAGCTGTTGTTGCCGTTGATCATCACGTCGGACATGAAGAACGGCGGATTGAAGTTGCCGTTGTAGCCGCTGAGATTGACCTCGAACTGGTTGGCCGTGGTGACCTGCAAGGCTTCGGTGTGGAACAGATCCAGCGTACTGGTCCACGCATTGGATGGACGGAACTGCACGGTGGCCATCACCGCATCGCGCTCCAGATCACCGGTGCGGCGCAGCGCCTTGATGCCGTCGGGATAGTAGACGCCGGTGGGAACGCCCGCGCGAACACGATCGGTGGTATTCGTCGCGCTCCACGGTTCGTACAGGCCCACCTGATCTTCATGGATCGGCGTGTCCGAATGCGAATAGCCGACCGAAAGACCCCAGGTGCGATCCGCGAACTGGGTGATGAACGCGGCATTGAAGCGATTGCCGTGCGCATCCACGTCCGCGGCCGAGCCCAGCGAGTTGCGCTGATACCGCCCGCTCACCGCGACGACCGTATCGTCATAGCTCAGCGGACGCACGGTCTGCATGTCGAGCGTGCCGGACAGGCCCTGGCCCACCAGCCCCGCATCCGGCGTCTTGTAGACCGTCACGCCGCTCATCAGTTCGGATGGATACTGATCGAATTCGACGCTGCGATTGTCGCCCGTGCTGACCATCTCGCGGCCGTTGAGCAGCGTGGTCGCGAAGTCCGGCGACAGACCGCGCACGCTGATCACCTGCGCGCGGCCGGCTACGCGTTGCGCGGCCAGGCCGGGCAGTCGCGCGATCGATTCGGCGATGCTCACGTCCGGCAGTTTGCCGATGTCCTCGGCCGAGACCGCTTCGACAATCGAGGTCGCGTCACGCTTGACCGAAATCGCGCCTTCGATGCCCGCGCGGATGCCGGTGACGGTGACGGTTTCCAGTTCGGTGGCGTCGGTCTGATTCTGGTCCGCCGGCGCGTCGGCCGGCGCGGTCTGCGCGTGCACGCTCGCGGCGGAAAACGCGATGGCCGACGCCAACGCCACGCTCAGCAGGTTGCGCTTGTGTTGCAACATATTCCCCTCTCCCAGGACGTTGTCATGCGGTGTTCAGGTCGTCACGTTCGCGATCGCCTGACCTGCTGTTCCGGAGCGAAGCGCGCCGGAACGTGCGGCAATGGTAGTGTCAGGCGCACGTGCACAAATCTTCTTGCATACGTATTCATCGCTGCATTTCGCCGGTTTCCGAACAGGCTTTTCGATCTTTGCCATCGCGGCGTCCACGATGACGCGCGCTGTCTCGACCGGCATTCCACGCAGCGCGGAATGAAAGCGGTTCCAGCGCGATTACGCGGTCTCGCTGATGCGGGCGTAGAACACGCCGCGCGCGGGCAACATCACGACGCCCTCCTGCAATGACGCGCATGGAAGACCGTGATCCTCGATGCACTGGAGTGACCAGTCTTGCGGCAGACGCCACCGCGCCGCGCCGGCAGACACGTTGAAGACGACGAGCAGACGCTGTTCATCACAGCGACGTTCGAAGGCGAGCACCGGTTCGGGTGCATCGAAGAACCGTATCCCGCCGATCCGCAGCGCCGGATGCTGCCTGCGCCATGCGAGGAAGCGGCGCACCTGGTTCAGTACGGATCCGGCATCACGCTCCTGCGCTTCGATGTTGATGGCGCGATGTTCGGCCGGTATCGGCAGCCACGGCTTCGCGCTGCTGAATCCCGCATGCGACGAATCGTCCCATGGCATCGGCGTGCGGCAGCCATCGCGGCCCTTGAAGTTCGGCCAGAACGTCTTGCCGTAGGGATCCTGCAGATCCGCATACGGCACGTCGGCTTCGGGAAGACCGAGTTCTTCGCCCTGATACAGGCACACCGATCCGCGCAGCGAACACACCAGCGCCACCAGTTGCGCGGCCAGCGCGGCCGACGGTTCATCACCGCCCCAGCGCGTCACCGCGCGCTGCACGTCATGGTTGGAAATCGCCCAGCACGGCCAGCCTTCGGTCATCGCCGCTTCAAGACGCTCCACCGTGCCGCGGATGTAGCCGGCACTGCTGTCATCGGTCAGCAGTTCGAAGCTGTAGCCCATGTGCAGACGTTTGCCGGTGACGTACTCGGCGGTCGTGGCCAGCGAGTCCTCGGACGAGATCTCTCCAAGCGCCGCCGCATCCGGATACCGATCCAGCAACGCGCGAAGTTCCTCGAGAAACGGCAGGTTTTCCGGTTGCGTGTTGTTGTACCAGTGATACTGGTACGCGTACGGATTGTCCGGGCTGAAACCGCGCCCCACCCGTTGATCCTTCGGCTTGGGCGGGTTGTCACGCAGTTGCCGATCATGGAAGCAGAAGTTGATCGCATCCAGGCGCAGCCCGTCCACGCCCCGGTCGAGCCAGAAGCGCACGTTGTCGAGCGTGGCCGCCCGCACTTCGGGATGATGGAAATTCAGATCCGGCTGCGATGACAGGAAGTTGTGCAGGTAGTACTGCTCGCGTCGCGGCTCCCAGCGCCAAGCCACCCCGCCGAACAGCGACATCCAGTTATTGGGCGGCGTGCCGTCGTCCTTGGGGTCGGCCCAGACGTACCAGTCGGCCTTGGCGTTGTCCCGGCTTTCGCGGCTTTCCTTGAACCACGGATGTTCGGCCGAACAGTGGCTCAACACCTGATCGATCATCACCTTGATGCCGAGCGAATGCGCTTTCGCCAGCAGGCGGTCGAAATCCTCCAGCGTGCCGAACAGCGGATCCACATCGCGGTAATCGGCGATGTCGTAGCCGAAATCGTTCATCGGCGACTTGAAGAACGGCGAAATCCAGATCGCATCCACACCGAGGCGGGCGATGTAATCGAGCTTCCGGACGATGCCCGGCAGATCGCCGACGCCGTCGCCGTTGGTGTCCAGGAAGCTGCGCGGATAAATCTGGTAGATCACCGCGCCCCGCCACCAGTGTCTGTCTGCCATCGTGTCCCCGGATCAGAATGCGCGCGGCCCTCGGGCCGCCGAATGGGCGACACGATGCCACGTCCGCATGGCCGCATGCCCGGGTGCGGCGACCGGCATGGATGAATACGTATGCATCCAACGGCGCAGGCACGCGGCGCCGCCGTGATTGCATTCGTATGCATCCGCAAGCCACGCGCGCACCACAGCGCTGTTTTCAAGGGATTTCTGACGATTCCGCGCCTGCTTCACGGCGATCGGGCCGGCGGGCTGTGCGCCCGCAATCCTGTTTGCGGTGCAGCATGGAATCGGCGCGCCGGCGCTGCAAGATGCGTGCACCGCCATCGCGCACTCCGCGCGATGCCTCCGTACCGATCCGGGAATCACCGCATGCCTGCAAAGCCTCGCCTGTCGTTCTGGCAGATCTGGAACATGTCGTTCGGATTTCTCGGCATCCAGTTCGGGTTCGCGCTGCAGGGCGGTTTCATGTCGCGGATCTTCCAGACACTCGGCGCCGACAAGGATGCGCTGCCGCTGCTGTGGATCGCCGCGCCGCTGACCGGTCTGCTGGTGCAGCCGATCACCGGGTGGTTCAGCGATCGCACCTGGCATCCGACGCTGGGCCGTCGGCGTCCGTATTTCCTCGCCGGCGCGGTGCTCAGTTCGATTGCGCTGGTGGCGATGCCGCATTCGCCGACGCTGTGGGTCGCGGCGGGCCTGCTGTGGGTGCTCGATGCCTCGATCAACATCAGCATGGAGCCGTTCCGCGCCTTGGTCGCCGACACGTTGCCGGAAAGCCAGCGCTCCTACGGCTTCGTGCTGCAGACCTTGATCATCGGCATCGGCACATGGGTGGCGAGCAGCCTGCCCTGGTTCGTGGCGCAGCTCGGCGTGCCGAATGAAGCCGGCCCCGGCGTGGTGCCGCCGTCGGTGCAGGTGGCATTTTCGATTGGCGCATTCGTGTTCCTGGCGAGCATTCTCGTCACGGTGCTCACGACGCGCGAATATCCTCCGGACGATCCCGAACAGTTCCGCCGTGCGCGTTCGGCCGGCGGCAGCTTCCTCACCGAGATCGCACACCACGTGGTACACATGCCGGTGCAGATGCGCCGGCTCGGTGCGGTCCAGTTCTTCAGTTGGCTGGCGTTCTTCGCGATGTGGAGCATGGCCACGCCGGGATTGACCGAACATGTTTTCCACGCGCCGGCGCCGGATCCCGCGCAGTTCGACATGGGCGTTCCGGCGCAGGCGGCGGCATTCCGCGGCGCCAATACGGCGTTCCAGAACGCGGCCGACCAGGTGGGCGCGTACATGGGCTATTACGGGCTTTCGTCCATGCTGGTGGCATTGCTGCTCAGCATGTACGCCGCGCGGCGCACGCTGAATCGCCGCGTCGTGCATTTCGGTTCGCTGATCCTCGGTGGAGCCGGCTTCCTGTCGATGTGGTGGGCGCCGCAGCCGGCCTGGCTGATTGGCTCCTTCGCACTGGTCGGCGTCGCATGGGCAAGCATCCTGTCGATGCCTTACGCGTTGCTCTCCAGCCATGTACCGGCCGATCGCATGGGCATCTACATGGGCATCTTCAACATGTTCATCGTGATCCCGCAGATCGTCGCCGCGACGTTGCTTGGCCCCACGCTGCGCCTTCTGTTCGACAATCGCCCGATATTCGCGCTGGTGATCAGCGGCGTGAGCCTGATGCTCGCTGCGTTTTGCCTGCTGCGCGTACAGGAGCATGCACCGTCACAGAGCGCGCTCTCCGGATTGCAGGTGAAGGGATGAATGCGTCCGTGCGCATGATCGCCGCCCTTTCCGTTGCGCTTGCCGCAGCGCCGACGGCGCGTGCCGGCGATTTCCACGGCACGCTGGAACCGTTCGCCCGCGAAGCGGTGTACTTCGTACTGACCGATCGTTTCGTCAACGGCGATCCGTCCAACGATCATCGCGATCAGGGCGGCGCGCATCGCACGTTCGATGTGCCAACACCCGGCGCGCCGGCCGGTGAGGCGGACAACGTCGGTTACCTCGGCGGCGACTTCAAGGGCATCCTCGACAACGCCGGCTACATTCGCGACATGGGCTTCACGTCAGTGTGGGTCACGCCGATCGTCGACAACCCGGATCAGGCCTTCACCGGCGGCGATCCGGTCACCTGGGGCGGCGCGTTCACCGATCGCGGCAAGACCGGCTATCACGGCTACTGGGGCATCAACTTCTACAGGCTCGACGAACATCTGCCGAGCAGGGATCTGGACTTCGCCGGCTTCACGCGTGCGATGAAGCAGCAGCAACTGGACGTGGTGCTGGACATCGTCGCCAACCACGGTTCGCCGGCCTACACGATGCCCACGATGCAACCGCAATACGGCAAACTGTGGGACGGCGAAGGCCGCTTGATCGCCGATCACCAGAACCGCCCGCCGGCCGAACTGGATCCGGAGCACAACCCGCTCCATGCGTTCTACAACACCGGTGGCGGGCTCGCGCAGTTGTCCGATTTCAACGAGAACAATCCGCGGCTGCTCGATTATCTGGTCGGTGCGTACGAGCACTGGATCGACCAGGGCGCAGCGGCGTTCCGCGTGGACACGATTGCCTGGATGCCGCACAGCTTCTGGAAGCATTTTGCCGACCGCATCCGCGCCCGGCATCCGGGCTTCTTCATGTTCGGCGAGAACTTCAATTACGACGCCGCG
The DNA here is from genome assembly GCA_023390905.1 of Pseudomonadota bacterium. Classification (GTDB taxonomy): domain Bacteria; phylum Pseudomonadota; class Gammaproteobacteria; order Xanthomonadales; family Xanthomonadaceae; genus Pseudoxanthomonas_A. The sequence continues at coordinate 21,441 of JAEWBY010000025.1, forward strand.
ACGATCGCCGCGCATACTTGGCCACGCAACGGTGGCTACAGCGTGCTGGATTTCCCGCTCAAGGCCAAGCTGGTCGAAGTGTTCGAGAAGCCCGGCAGCGATTTCGCCACGCTCGCCGGCGCGCTTTATCTCGAGGACGGGCCTTACGCCAATCCGTACGAACTGACCACGTTCTACGACAACCACGACATGGCGCGGATGAATGCCAGCGATGAGGGCTTCATCGACGCGCACCACTGGCTGTTCACCGCGCGCGGCATCCCGGTGATCTACTACGGCTCGGAGACCGGGTTCATGCGCGGGCGCGCCGAGCATGCCGGCAACCGCAACTACTTTGGCGCCGAAGGCATCGCGCAGGCCCGTGCGAGCCGCATCCACGCGCAACTCACGCGCATCGCGCGGTTGCGCCGGGATTCGGTCGCTCTGCAACGCGGGCTCCAGCTAAACGTGCGGCTCAAGGGTGATGAGGCCGTGTTCTACCGCGTGTTCGATCACGCGGGACAGCGGCAGACAGCCTTGGTGCTGTTGAACAAGGGCAATCTCCCGGCGCGCATGACGGTGGGCGACTACCTGGAGCCCGGGCGCTGGCGCGATGCATTCGACGGCACGGAACAGCGCGTATCGGACGAGTTGTCGATCGACGTCCCGGCACACGGCGTTCGTGTCTTCTTTTTCGATGGCGAGTTGAAGCGCGCCGACACGCTCGCGCGGCTGCAGTCGCTGATGGATCGCAAATCGCCGTTCACGAAGGAGGCCTCCACCGGGCTTTGATCACCCGGCGAATCGATCGCACGCTCAGGCGCCGGTGGAGCCGCGCAGTGCCAGCTTCACCGGAATAGTGCGGCTTTCGACAGGTTCGCCATTGATCAGCTTCAGCAGGCTTTCGACCAGGATCTGCCCGGCGAGTTTGGTGTCCTGCTGCACGGTGGACAGGCCCGGATTGACGAAGCCCGCCAGCGGTATGTCATCGAATCCGGCCACGGCGACATCGCGCGGCACTTGCTGGCCATGTTCGTGCAGCGCCTTCATCGCGCCGATGGCGATCAGATCGCTGGCGGCGAACACTGCATCAAAACGCGCGCCGCGACGCAGCAACTCGTGGATGGCTTCATAACCGGATTGTTCGCTGGTCACGGCATCCACCTGCAATGAAGGCTGTGCGGGGCTGCCGGCCTGTTGCAGCGCCGCCGCGTGACCGCGATAGCGTTCGAAGAATTCCGGGTAATGGTTGGAGGCGTGGCCGAGGAAGGCAATGTCGCGGCGTCCCTGCGCGATCAGGTGCGCGGTGATGTCGTAACCGCCCTGGTAGTTGTCGCAGCCGATCGAGATCCCCGGCTGGCCCGGCAGCACCGCGCCCCAGCGCACGAAATGCGTGCCCTGCTGCACCAGTTGCTCCAGCCGCGACTGCGCTTGCAGGTAATCACCGTAGCCCAGCAGGATCAGCCCGTCGGCCTTGTTGCTGTCCTCGTAATCGGCCTGCCAGTTGGTCGAGAGTTGCTGGAAGGAGATCAGCAGATCGTAGGACTGCATCGCGCAGGCGCGCGTGATCGAACCGAGCATCGACAGGAAGAATGGATTGATCTGCGAGTCGTCCGGGGTCGGATCCTCGAAGAACAGCAGCGCGATCGTGCCCGAATGCTGGCGGCGCAGGTTCGAGGCGTTCTTGTCGACCTTGTAGTTGAGCTGCGCGGCGATCGCCTGGATGCGACGGCGCGTTTCCTCATTGACCATCGGGCTGCCGCGCAGCGCGCGCGACACCGTCGGCTGCGACACGCCGGCCAGATGGGCGATGTCGAGCGAGGTCGCCTTGCCTTTGATGGGTGCGGTCACGGAGGCTGTTTCGTCAATCGTCCAGTCACGCATCATGCCACGGCCGCCGAGCCGGCCGCCAAACGCACAGCCGGCACGGGTCAGGCGCCGGCAGGCAGCCGCGTGGTACCGAGCAGCGTCACGCCTTCGGCGTCGCGCACGCTGACATCGACCGTCACGCCGTGGCGCACGCTTTCGGTGACCGTGCAGAAGTCCTGGAACTGGCCGAGGACGCGTTCGATCGAGGCATGCGCGGCCGCGGCTTCGGCCAGTTGCACCTCCACCTGCACGTGTCCGACGCGCAGGCGTCCGTGTTCGTTGCGGATCAGCTCGGTGGTCGCGGTCGTGACCAGTGGTCCGGGCGTGTTGTGGAACTTGCGCAGCGCGAACAGCAGGCTGGCCGACAGGCAGTTGGCGATCGCGGTGGTGAGCATCAGCGCGGGACTAGGGCCGCTGCCCTGCCCCAGCGGCTCGCTTTCGTCGGTGTGCAGATCGGCGATGGCGGTTCCATCGAAACTGACGCGGAACTGGAAATCCTGCTCCTGATGCAGGGTGACGCTCAACGTGGTGGTGCTCATGGCGTTCAATCGCTCCGGGCCAGTCGTTCTCGCAGCACAGCATAGTCCGGCGCGATGGGTTCGGCATGCGCGGGCCTGCGCAGCAGATCCGCCAGCGCCGGCGGCACATCGACCGTGCGCCCGATCAGCGGCTCGACCACGCTTTCGAACTTGGCCGGATGCGCGGTCGCCGCGACCGCCCAATCGCCGTCCGCGCCTTCCGCGCGCAGTTGCTCCAGCACATGGATCGCGGTGGCCGTGTGCGGGCAGAACACTTCGCCATGGCGCGCATGCCGATGCTCGATGGTGTCGCGAATCCCGGCATCGTTGACGCTGCGCGCGGTGAACGCATCGCGCAGGGCCTGATCATCCCCGCGGAACAGCCAGCGCAGGCGTTCGAAATTGCTTGGCGCGCCCACGTCCATCGCGTTGGCGAGCGTGGCGACACTGGGCGCGGCGGCATATTCACCGCCGTGGAAAAAATCCGGCAGCACGCGATTGGCATTGGTCGCCAGGACGATGCGCCCCAGCGGCGCGCCGAGTGCGCGCACGAGGATTGCCGCCATCGCGTTGCCCAGGTTGCCGGTGGGAATGACGAAGTTGAGCGGCTGTCCCGTCGATGCGTGGTGCCGTGATGCGGCATCGGCGTAATAACTCATCTGCGGCAGCAGGCGGCCGAGGCTGATGCTGTTGGCCGAACTGAGCGGGACGCGCGCCTGCAGTTCGGCATCATTCAATGCGCGTTTGACCAGCGCCTGGCAATCATCGAATGAACCGGCCACGCGCAGTGCGCTGATGTTGTCGCCGAAGCAGCCCAGTTGATGCGCCTGCCGCGGCGATACGCGGCCATCCGGATACAGCACCACCACGCGCAGGCCCGGCTGGCGATGGAACGCGGCCGCGACCGCCGCACCGGTGTCGCCGGAGGTCGCCACCAGGATGGTCAGCGGTTGCGTGCCGCCGCGGCGCAGGCGCGCCAGACTGGCGGCAAGGAAGCGCGCGCCGAAATCCTTGAACGCGGCCGTGGGCCCATGGAACAGTTCCAGCACATGATCGCCGGGAGTGGACAGTGCTTTCAGTGGTGCCGGGAAGTTGAACGCTTCGGCGCAGATCGATGACAGATCCGCCGCCAGTGCATCGCCCTCGAAGAACGGGCGCAGCCAGGGCTCGGCGGTGGCGGCGAGTGTGGCCTGCGGCGGATGCGGTGGCACGAACGCGGCGGGCAATCGTTCGGGCACGTACAACCCGCCGTCGGGCGCGAGACCCGCGGCGATGGCGTCACTCAAGCCGACCGGCGGAGATGCGTTGCGGGTGGAAATGAAGTTCATTGCGGGATTCCGGGAAGGTGGAATGAATGCGGAGGCAGCCGCACGAGCGTCTAGTCGATCAATCGCGCGCCGGGTGCGGCGATCGGCGAGACCCAGCCCTGGCTGGTGAAGCCGGCGTCGGCGAATGCATCCTGCATGTGCTGCACCGCATGGGCCGCCTCCTCGCGTGTCTCGAACCACGCGAACACGCTGGGACCGGCGCCTGAAATGCTCGCGCCCATCGCGCCGGCGGACATCGCGGCCTGCTTCACCGCCGCGAAGCCTTCGATCAACGGCGCGCGACGCGGCTCCACCAGCACGTCACGCAGGCCAGCGCGCACGCGCCGTGCATCACCGTCATGACAGCCGCTGAGCACCAGCGCGAGGTTGGCGCTCTGCGCGACGAATTCCTTCAGTTCGTAGGCGCCGGCCAGCGCGGCACGCGCGCGACGTGTCTCCAGTACGGCATCCGGATGCACCAGCGCGCAATGCCACGCGGCCGGCACCGGCACGCGCACCAGATGCTCGGCGGTGGCCAGCACCAGGCCGCCGAGCAACATCGGCCCGAGGTTGTCGCCATGCTTGCCGCCGCTGGCGACGGCTTCGCCGACCAGCGCATGCGGGTACAACGCCTGGCTGGACAGCGGCACGTCGAGCAGTGCATTGGCCGCCACCAGTGCCGCCACGCATGACGCGGCCGACCCGCCCATGCCGGATCCGAGCGGAATGCCCTTGTCGATCTCGATTTCGAAGCCATGATCGAGCGCGAGCGATTCGCGCAGCGAGATCAGCGCCGCACCGGCGGTGTTGGCCGCGGCTTCGCGCGGAAGATCGACGGTCGCCCCGCGAATCGCGACGATGCGCACCTCCGGCGATTCGATGCGGTGCACGCGCACGGTATCCCCCACGCCTTCGATCACATGGCCGAGGATGTCGAAACCGACGCCGACGTTGCCCACCGATGCGGGCGAGAATGCAGTGGCCTGTTGGCGTTGCGTCACAGCCTGGCTCCCTGTCCGGCGGCCACGCGCAGCAGGTCGGCGAACACGCCGGCCGCCGTCACTTCGGGTCCCGCGCCCGGCCCCTGCACGATCAGCGGATTGTCGCAGTAGCGGCGCGTGCTGAACTGCACGATGTTGTCGGTGAGCCGGAGATTGGCGAATGCATGTGTCGCCGGCAGCGCCACCAGGCCCACGCTCGCCCGGCCGTGCGCGTCGAGTCGCGCGACATAGCGCAGCACCTGTCCAGCCGAACGCGCATCGGCCAGGCGCTGTGCGAATGCCGCATCCACTTCTTCCAGCCGCGCCATGAAATCGTCCACGCTCGCCGCGCGCAGCGATTCGGGCACCAGGCTTTCCACTTCGACGTCCTCCAGCGCCAGCGTGCGGCCCGCTTCACGCGCGAGGATCACCAGCTTGCGCGCAACGTCGGTGCCGGAGAGATCGTCGCGCGGATCCGGTTCGGTATAGCCGAGCGAACGCGCTTCGCCCACCAGCGCAGAAAAAGGCTGGCTGCCGTCGTAGCGATTGAACAGCCACGCCAGCGTTCCGGAAAAAATGCCTTCCACCGATACCACGCTGTCGCCGGTGTCGAGCAGGTCGCGCAGCGTCGAAATGATCGGCAGGCCCGCGCCGACCGTGGCCTCATAGCGGAAGCGCGCGCCGCTGCCGGCCGCGGCTTCACGGATGGCTTCATAGCGCTGCAATGCCCCGGCGCCGGCCTGCTTGTTCGGCGTGACCACGTGGATGCCGGCGGCCAGCCATTGCGGATAGCGATCGGCCACTTCGGCGCTGGCGCTGCAATCGACGATCACCGCATGCGGCAGGTGCGCCGACAGCAGATGCGCGGTGAAGCGATCCAGATCCGCGGCCGCCGTGGTGTGCTGGAAACGATCGCGCCAGTCATCGCCGATGCCGCGTTCGTCGAGCAGCATTTTTTTGCTCGATGCAATCGCACGCAGGCGCAGATCCAGATTGGCCTTGCCCAGAAGCTGCGGTTGCGCCGCGCGAAGCTGGTCGATCAAGGTGGCGCCGACGTTGCCGGGGCCGATCACGCCGACCGAGAACGTCTGCGGTGACAACCAGAAGCCGGCGTGCGCGGCGCGCAGGGCCTTGGTCGCATCGGCGCTGTGGATGGCCACGGAAATGTTGCGCTCCGACGAACCCTGCGCAATCGCCAGGATGTTCACCCGCGCGCGTCCCAGCGATTCGAACAACCGCGCCGCCACGCCCGGCTGCCCGGCCATGCCGTCGCCCACCGCCGCCAGCACGCTGACCTGATCGGTGCGCTGCACGCGCTGCACCTGGCCGATGGTCAGTTCATGCGCGAACGCATTGAGCAGCGCGGTCTGCGCACGCTGGGCTTCGGCGCTCTTCACCACGCAGCAGATCGAATGCTCGGAGGAGCCCTGCGAGATCATCACCACCGACACGCGTGCATCGCGCAGCGCGGCGAACACGCGCTCGGCGGTGCCCGGCACGCCGATGAGGCCCGTGCCTTCCAGGTTGAGGATGGCCAGCTCCGGGCTCAGCGTCAGTCCCTTGACCGGCCCGGCGTTGTCGCGCTCGGCGGTGATGCGCGTGCCGGGATGCTCGGGATGGAAGGTGTTGCGGATGATGATCGGCAGGCCGCGTTCGATCGCCGGCGACATTGTCTGCGGATGCACGACCTTGGCGCCGAAGTAGGCCAGTTCGCAGGCCTCGTCATAGCTCAGCGCGCTCAGTTGCACCGCTTCGGGCACCACCCGCGGATCGGCCGACAGCACACCGTCCACATCGGTCCAGATGTGCAGTTCATCGGCGTTGAACAGCGCGGCGAAGATCGCGCCGCTGTAGTCGCTGCCGTTGCGGCCCAGCGTGGTGATGCGCCCGGTGCGATCGCGCGCGACGAAGCCGGTCACGATCACGCGCGGTTGCGGGTGCGCCTGACGCCAATCGCGCAGGCGCTGTGCGCTCTGCAGCCAGTCCACGTCCACGCCCAGATCGCCGCGGTCCACCACCAGCACCTCGCGTGCATCCAGCACCGCGCAGGCCTGGCCCTGGCTGCCTAGGTAATCGCCCAGCAGGCGCGCGGAGAACACTTCCCCCAGGCCCTGCACGCGATCGAGCACCTCGCGCGGCAGTTCACCGATCACCGCGAGCGCGGCGAGCACTTCGGCCAGCTCGTCGAAGCGGGCTTCGATCCATTCCAGCGTCGGGCCGGCGTCCTCGGCCAGCAGCGCGACTGCCGCACCGCGATGGCGCGCGCGCAGTTCATGCCAGCGTTCGCGCCATTCGGCGAGGTTGCCCGAGGCCAGTTCGGCCAGCGTGATCAGGGCATCGGTGACGCCCTTCATCGCCGAGACCACGGTGATCTGCTGCGGTTCGTCGCGCGCCAGCAGCAACTGCGCGACATGGCGATAGCGATCGGCGTCGGCGACGGAGGTGCCGCCGAATTTGTGCACGACGGTGCGGGAGTGGGCAGGCGATTCGGACGAACGGGCAACGCTGGACGACATGACGAACCTCGGTGGGAGGCCCGTTACACGCATCAGGCTGGGGGCTGCCCCGCATCCTGATCCGGGTGCGGGGCCGTGGTTTGCGAGTTACGCGAACACAACCAGCCGCACCCTGCTAATCGGGGTGGTAATGGTGGTAGTGGTGGTGCCCGCGACGCCCGCACGGATCGCGCCGGGCTGCGGAGCCCGGGGGAATCGGCGTATGGAAGAGGTCGCGTGCATGCTCGTAGAACACACGATGCACCGAGGCGCTGTCAAGTGCTGCAGCGCGTCACGATGATGGTTTCATCGGCAACTTCGAAAGCGCTGCGCCTTCAGAGAACCACGGCGCGTCTGAGGCCGGATCTCCCAACCCGCTCGTCGGCTTGACAAGACCACCGCCGGCGCTCCCAATGCGTAAACGTTATTTCATTGGTCGGAGGAAATATGAAGCCGATGCTGTGGTTGATGTTGCTCAGTGCACCGACGCTGGCGATGGCCGGCAATGCCTCACAGGGACACGGACAGGGAACGAACGCCACGCAGATACCCGCGCTGACGCGGGCCGCCGAGCCGGGCTATCGAGCACTGCCGGCTCCGCTGCTGCGCAACGCCTATCTGAACTCCTCGACCCTCGCCTACTGGCAGAAATCACTCGCCGGCTACTGGCAACAATTGGGCTATTCCAGCCAGCAGGCCGCGGTATGGGCGTCGTTGTTGAACGCCGATGGCGTCACCGGCATATCGGGCACGCGCGGCGTGTTTGTCGATTCCAGCGCCGATCAGATGGTGTCGGTCATCCGCGGCGCACTGGATCGACAGGAATTCACGCGTGCCAATCAGTTGTTGCTCGCCGCGATGCTGGAACTGGACGCGCGCAGGCGCTGAAGCATCGCCGCCGCGTGCCGGCCGGTTCGCTTCAACGCCTGCCGGCCTTCATGCGAGAATGCCGCCACGGGCCCCGTAGCTCAGCTGGATAGAGCGTCCCCCTCCTAAGGGGAAGGTCGTGCGTTCGAATCGCGCCGGGGCCGCCATCATCGCGCGCATCATCCATGCGCTTCCCGATCGCCAGACCGCTCCGCCGCCCGACATGCGGGCGCACCCGGCGCATGCGCGTCCCCGGCGCACACGGGTAATCGACAGCGCCGCGCGACTCGTCAAACCGACGAAAGTGCGCGGCTTCATGGCTCCGGATTTCGGCGAATCGTCCAGCCGCCACAGCACTTCCACCGAATCGATCGAATCGGCGAAGCGCGTGAACGTCCCTGCTAAAATCGCATTCCCTCGCGCGGTGAGCCGCGCCATCCCGTTCTTCATGGAGCCATGCATGCCCGCAGACATCCTCAAGGCCCTCGGCCTCGGCACGATCAACTCAGGCACCTATCTGGGCAGCGGAGAGTGGTCCACCACCCGCGACGCCGGCCTGCTGCAGTCGATCAACCCGACCACCAACGAGGTGATCGCCGAGGTCCATGCGAGCAGCCCGGCCGATTACGAGACCGTCATCGCGCGCGCGCAGGCCGCCTTCAAGGTGTGGCGCACCACGCCGGCGCCGCGTCGCGGTGAAGCCGTCCGCCTGTGCGGCGAAGCGCTGCGCCAGCACAAGGATGCACTGGGGTCGCTGGTCGCGCTGGAAATGGGCAAGAGCAAGCCCGAAGGCGACGGTGAAGTGCAGGAAATGATCGACATCGCCGACTTCGCCGTCGGCCAGAGCCGCATGCTGTACGGCTACACGATGCATTCGGAGCGCCCCGGCCATCGCATGTACGAGCAGTACCATCCGCTGGGACTGGTCGGCATCATCAGCGCGTTCAACTTCCCGGTGGCGGTGTGGGCGTGGAATTCGTTCCTGGCCGCGATCTGCGGTGACATCTGCATCTGGAAGCCGTCCAACAAGACGCCGCTGACCGCGATCGCCTCGATGAAGATCTGCAATGACGCACTGAAGGCCGGCGGTTTCCCCGACATCTTCTTCCTCATCAACGATGCCGGCGTCGAACTGGCGCAGCAGTTCGTCGATGACACGCGCATCCCGCTGATCAGCTTCACCGGCTCGACCCAGGTCGGCCGCACCGTCGGCGAACGCGTCGCCCGCCGCATGGGCCGCAGCCTGCTCGAACTGGGCGGCAACAACGCGATCATCCTGGACGAAACCGCGGATCTGAAACTCGCCATCCCCGGCATCGTGTTCGGTGCGGTGGGCACCGCTGGCCAGCGCTGCACCACCACGCGCCGGCTGATCGTGCATGAGTCCATCTACGACACCGTGCTGTCCACGCTGGTCACGGCGTACAAGCAGGTCGAGGGCAAGATCGGCGATCCCACCGATCCGGCCAACCTGATGGGCCCGCTCAACAGCCAGGGCGCGGTGCAGCAGTTCCTCGCCTCCATCGAAAAGGCCAAGGCCAGCGGTGGCACGGTGGAAACCGGCGGCACGGCGATCGATCGCCCCGGCAATTTCGTGCTGCCGGCGATCGTCACCGGCCTGAAGAACTCCGATGAAGTGGTGCAGCATGAGACCTTCGCGCCGATTCTCTACGTCATGAAGTACCGCACGCTGGACGAAGCCATCGACATGCAGAACGCCGTGCCGCAGGGCCTGTCGTCCTCGATCTTCACCCAGAACCTGAAGGCGGCCGAGCAGTTCCTGTCGGCGGCCGGTTCCGATTGCGGCATCGCCAACGTCAACATCGGCACCAGCGGTGCGGAGATCGGCGGTGCATTCGGCGGCGAGAAGGAAACCGGCGGCGGCCGTGAATCCGGTTCGGACGCGTGGAAGGTCTACATGCGTCGCCAGACCAACACGATCAATTATTCCGATTCGCTGCCGCTGGCCCAGGGCATCAAGTTCGATCTCTGATCACGGCAAGGAGCCGGCCATGAACATTGCGGTACGCCAGACCAGCACGCTCGCCATCGTGAGCCTCATCGCCGGCCTGCTCGGCTGGACCGCGCTGCCCTTCATCGGCAGCCTGGTCGCGATCATCACCGGGCACATGGCGCGCAAGGAGATCCGGCTCGCGCCGGATCGACTGGAAGGCGATGGCTACGCCGTCGCCGGCCTGATCCTGGGCTGGCTGATGGTGGCCAGCGCGGTGCTGGCCTTCCTGATCTTCGTGTTCTTCTTCGGCGGATTGATCTGGCTGGGCAGCCAGTCCTGATGCAATGAGCGGGCAGGACGGCGTCGAGCGCTTCAGCGGGCGGGCCGAGGATTACGTGCGCTACCGTCCGGATTACCCGGACGCGCTGGCACGATGGCTGCACGAGGAACACGGGGTCGCCACCGGCTGCACCGTGGCCGACATCGGCGCGGGCACCGGCATTTCCACCCGCTACTGGGCCCGCCACGGACATCCGGTGCAGGCGGTGGAACCCAACGCGGCGATGCGGGCGGCACTGCAACGCGAGCTCGCCGGCGCGGCGGAGATCCGCGTGATCGACGGCACCGCCGAACACACCTCCCTGCCCGACCACGGCGTCGGTCTGGTCAGCGCGGCGACCGCCTTCCACTGGTTCGAGCCCGGACCCACGCGGCGCGAATGGGCGCGCATCCTCGCACCGGGCGGGCTGGCCTGCGTGTTCTGGAACAGCCGCGTGGCCGAGGCCTCGCCGCTGTTGCAGGGCTATGAAGCGCTGCTCCATCGATACGGGCTGGATTATCCGGACACCGCTCGGCGCAAGCCCGATGATCGGCGCATGCGTGAATGGTTCGGCCCCGGCTTCCGCGCGATGGCCGCCTTCGCGAACACCCAGTGGCTGGATTTCGGGCAACTGTACGGCCGGATGCGTTCGTCCTCGTCTGCGCCACCGCCGGATCACCCGGCCCATGCGCCGATGCGCGAGGCGCTGCAACAGCTCTTCGACGAATGTTCCGAACAGGGACGGGTCCGTTTCGATTACCTTACCCGCGTCTTCGTGGGCTCCCTGCACTGATCCATGTACTCCTTCGCTCGTTCCTTCCTGTTCGGTCTCGATGCCGAAACCGCCCACGGCGCAGCGCTGCGCGCGCTCGAAGTGGCCTGGCGCACCGGCACCCTCGGCCTGGCGGCCCGTCCGCCGCAGCCGATGCCGACCAGGCTCTGGGGCCTGACCTTTCCCAATCCGGTGGGGCTGGCCGCCGGGCTGGACAAGAATGGCGCGCACATCGATGCGCTGTTCGCGCTGGGCTTCGGTTTCGTCGAAGTGGGCACGGTCACGCCGCGCCCGCAGCCGGGCAATCCGAAGCCGCGCATGTTCCGGCTGCCGCAGCATCAGGCGGTGATCAACCGGCTCGGCTTCAACAACGAAGGCGTCGACGTGCTGGTGCGCAACGTGCAGCGCGCGCGGCGCGATCGCGGTGTCCTCGGCATCAACATCGGCAAGAACAAGGACACCTCCAACGAGCGTGCGGCGTCGGACTACCTGTATTGCCTGGAGCGGGTGTATCCGCTGGCCGATTACATCACCGTCAACATCTCCTCGCCCAACACCGCCGGCCTGCGCGAGTTGCAGGAAGAACAGGCGCTGCGCCACCTGATCGGCACGCTGCGCGACGCGCAGGAAGATCTCGCCGCCCAGCACGGCCGCCGCGTGCCGATGCTGGTGAAGGTGGCGCCGGATCTGTCGGACGAGGACATCGATGCGGTCGCGCGCGTGCTGGGCGATCTTTCCGTCGACGGCGTGATCGCCACCAACACGACGGTTTCGCGCATCAGCGTGCAGGATCATCCGCTCGCGCGCGAAACCGGCGGCCTGTCCGGCGCGCCGCTGATGGGTCAATCCACGCTGGTGCTGCGGCGCCTGCGCACGCGCCTGCCCGACTCGATTCCGCTGATCGGGGTCGGCGGCATTCTTTCCGGCGCCGATGCGGTGGCCAAGATGGCCGCGGGCGCGTCGCTGGTGCAGTGCTACAGCGGCCTGGTGTATCGCGGCCCGGAACTGATCGGCGAGTGCGTCGATGCAATCCGCCGCCGGCGCGAATCGCCCAGCCGCGGCCCGGTGGCGCCGGAATGACGCCGGGCTATCGTGTGACCGCGCAGGCTTCGCTGCGCGCCCGCAATACATTCGGTGTCCAGGCGCGCGCGCCGTGGCTGATTGAAGTCGAGCGCGCCGACGCACTGCCCGAAGCGCTCACGCGGGAAGAACTGCACGGCCCGCTGATGGTGCTCGGCGGCGGCAGCAACCTGCTGTTCGCCGGGGATGCGCCCGGGCCGGTGCTGGCGCTGACCAGTGCGCGCATCCACGTGGCGAGCCAGCACGGTGAATACAGCCGCGTGCGCGTGGACGCCGGCGTGCCGTGGCACTCGCTGGTGATGTGGTCGCTCGAACAGGGCCTGTGCGGGCTGGAGAACCTCTCGCTGATTCCGGGCACGACCGGCGCCGCGCCCATCCAGAACATCGGCGCCTACGGCGTGGAGGTCGGCGAATTCGTCCACGCGGTCGAAGCCTGGGATCGCGAACTGGGCCAGTTCAGTCGGCTCGATCGCGACGCCTGCGCCTTCGCCTATCGCGACAGCGTGTTCAAGCATCATCCGGATCGCTACATCGTCACCGCGGTGGAATTCGATCTTTCGCGGCGCCCATCACTGCGGCTGGAGTACGCCGGCATCCGCGAAGAACTCGAGTCCATGGGCATCGGTGATCCCGGCGCGGCCGACGTGGCGGAAGCCGTGATCCGGATCCGCCGCCGCAAGCTGCCGGATCCGGCGGTGATCGGCAACGCCGGCAGTTTCTTCAAGAATCCGATCGTGCCGGCCGCGATCGCAGAACGCCTGCTGGCCCGGCATCCGGCGCTGCCGGTGTTCCGCGGCGATGCGGCCGATACGCGCAAGATTTCCGCCGCATGGATGATCGAGGCCTGCGGCTGGAAGGGCCATCGCGATGGCGATGCCGGGGTCGCTGCATCGCATGCGCTGGTGCTGGTGAACCACGGCGCGGCCAGCGGCGGTGAACTGCTGGCGCTGGCGCGGCGCATCGCCGCCTCGGTCCGGGATCGATTCGGCGTATCGATCGAACCGGAGCCGCGCATCATCGGTGCGAGCTGGAGTTGATTCGCCGGCCGCGCCACCGGATTGCACTGCCTTCACCCGCAGGAGCGGCCGGCCCGAGCCGTTCGTTGGACGCCCGCCGTGGCCTTCGCGGACGCAACGCCATCGGCGCGTATCCTGATGGCGCCGGTGGCCGCCCCGTCGTTCCGGAATCCTGAGAGAGCCGTGCCGAACCTCCGCATTCCCGTGCACTTCCGCGCCGCCGCGCTGATGCTGGCGAGCACCCTGTTCTTCGCGATGATGGTGGTGGCGATCCGGCTGGCGTCCAAGGATCTGCATACGTTCCAGATCGCGTTCTTCCGCAATTTCTTCGGTCTGGTGGCGACCCTGCCGCTGCTGCTCAAGCATGGTCCCGGCCTGCTGCGCACCACGCAGTTTCCGCGCTACCTGTTCCGTTGCCTGATCGGCATCTGCTCGATGCTCGCCGGCTTCTGGGCCATCGGCCATCTGCCGCTGGCGCAGGCCGTGTCGCTGTCCTATTCCACGCCGTTGTTCGTGACCCTCGCCGCGGCGGCGATGCTCAACGAACGCGTGCGCGCGCGGCGCTGGACCGCCGTGTTCCTGGGTTTCATCGGCGTGCTGATCATCGTGCGGCCGGGCAGTTCGGAGTTCAGCATCGATGCGCTGATCGCCGTGCTGGCGGCGGTGATGAGCGCGCTGGTGGCGATCCAGATCAAGCAGTTGTCGCAGACCGAGCCGGCCGACCGCATCGTGATCTACACCACCCTGCTGTGGGTGCCGATGTCGCTGCTGCCGGCGCTGACCGTATGGCAGTGGCCGCACGGCATCACCTGGGCATGGGTGATCGCCGCCGGGTTCATGGGCACCGGCGGCCACATGCTGTGGACGCGCGCATTGAAGCTGGGCGAAGTCTCGGCGCTGACGCCGATCAGTTTCATGCAGTTGCCGGTCGTCGCCGTATTCGGCTGGTGGCTGTTCGACGAAGGCCTGGATCGCTGGACGCTGCTGGGCGCGGCGATCATCTTCGGCGCCAATGCCTACATCGCCCATCGCGAAGCCGTGCTGTCCAAGCGCGCGGCCTCAGAAGCCTCGAGTTCGGCGGCCAAGCCGGGCGAGTGATCCTCACGCGGCTGATCGCCCAACGCGCCGCGATCCTGCCTAGCGATGTCCGGACGGCGGACGCTGCTGGCGGATTGCATTCGCCAGCGCGGCCATCGGTTCGCTGAGCGAGGCCGGGTCCGCGGCAAGCAGCGGTTGCAGCCAGCGCTCGCGCAGCGCGTCGGCTTCGGCAAGCTGGCCGAGGTCCTCGTGCGCCTGCACCAGGCTCCAGACCGCATGCACGGTTTCCGGATGATCCTGCCCTAGCAGGCGCGCCCTCGCGTCGACCAGTTCGCGATACGCGGCGATGGCGTCGCGGCCGCGGCCAAGATCCATGTTGGCGTCGGCGCGGATCAGCAGCGCCCGCTGCGTCTGCGGATGCTTGAGCCCCAGCACGTCGCGCGCCAGCGGCAGCACGCGCGCCAGCAGATCCAGCGTCGCCTGCGGCTGGCCATCGTGCAGCAGCGTGCCGGCATGATTGATCTGGATGGACAGCGTGTCCGGATGGCTCGCGCCGAGCAGGCGGCTGCGTGCGTCGATCACCTGCTGCTCGATCGGCAGCGCGGAATGGAAATCGTCCAGTCGCGCATACGTGGTGGCCAGATTGACCCGCGCGCGCAGCGTCTGCGGATGTTCCGGGCCGAGCACGCGTTCGCGCCCGGCCAGCACGGCTTTGATCAATGGCAGGGCTTCTTCGGCCGCGCCGGAATCGGCGAGCATGCTGGCAAGCGTACCGCGCGCATGCAGGGCGATCGGATGCTCGGCGCCGAGGCGGCGGATCTGCGTGGCGACCAGTTGCCGTTGCAGCGCGACCGCGCCTTCCTTTTCTCCGGTCATCATCCGCATCACCGCCAGATTGCCGAGCGCGGCCAGCGTGTCCTTGTGCTCGGCGCCCTGCACCGCCATGCGCAACGGCACCAGCTTTTCCATGTGGATGCGCGCCTGCGCCACGTCGCCGACGGCACGTTGCTGATCGGCCCAGGCATTGAGCGCGTCCATCGTCATCAGATCGCGCTCGCCGGCTTCGCGCTGCAGGCGTTCGTACAGGGATTGCAGCATCTGACTGGCGCGCTCGCGATCGCCGCGCGCGGCCAGCAGGTTGGCCTGCGCGATTTCCAGCCCCACGCGGGTCGGATCGTTCACCGGCAGGCGCCAGGCCAGTGGCAGCGCTCTGCGCAGGATGGCATCGGCCGCATCGGTCTCGGCGGCCGCCAGTCGCGCCTGTGCTTCTCCCAGCCGCGCCGACAGCGTCGCCGCCGCGGCTTCACCGGCATGCATCGCCTGGAACCGGGCCACCTGATTGAAGCGCTCGGCGGCCTGCGCCGGCATGCCGAGGGCGGCGTACACGCGCGCGATCGAGGCGCGCAGATCATTGGCCAGTGCGGGTTGATCGGCGAAGTCCCGCGCCAGCGCCGCTTCGGCGTTGGCGAGCAGTTCGCGATCGATCATGCCGCGCGCGACATCGGCGGCGCTGACCTCGGCCAGGGCGGTTTCCAGCGCGGCGCGTACCGCAGGATCACGCTCGGCAATCTGGCCGCGCAGCCCTTGCGCCAGTCCGTTGCCCATCGCTTCGATGTCGATGCCTTCGAGCATCGATTGCTGGAAGCCGGCCATGCGTTCGAGTTCGCGGCTGCGCCGTTCGGCGAGTTCGCGCTGCTCGTGCGCCTGCCGCAATCCGTACAGCGACAGAGCAAGACCGCCGAGCAGTGCGATAACCGCGATGGTGGCCGCGATCATCCCGGCACGATGGCGCGCGAACAACTTCCGCGCGCGATAGCGCCGCGTCTGCGGCACGACCGACACCGGTTCACCCGCGAGGAAACGGCGCAGGTCGGCCGCCAGTTCGGCGACCGAGGCGTAGCGATCCTCGCGGTCTGGCTGCATCGCCCGGGCCACGACCCAGTCCAGTTCGTCATGCAGCACGCGTTGCAGGCGGCCCACGCTGAGGCCCTGCGCACCGGCATGGCGCAGCGCCTGGCCCGGAGCGAGCGTGGACAAATGGGTCGATGCACGGGGCATGTCCTCACCGGCGCGCCCCGGCCGCACGCCCACCAGCAGCTCGTGCAGCAGCACGCCCAGCGAATAGACATCGCTGCGCGTATCGATCGCGGCCGGATCCCCCTCGGCCTGTTCCGGGCTCATGTAATCCGGCGTGCCCGCGCGCTCCTGCGGGCCGGACAGCGCGCGCGAGGCGACCATCGCGATACCGAAGTCGATGATCTTCGGCGCGGCGCGCCCGTCGATGCGATCGACCAGCAGATTGCCCGGCTTCAGATCGCGGTGGATGACGCCCTTGCCGTGCGCGTGCTGCACGCCTTCGCAGATCAGGATGAACAGGTGCAGGCGTTCGCGCAGCGGCAGCGCCTGATCCGCGCAGAACTGCGTGAGCGGCTGGCCCTCGCTGTACTCCATCGCGAAGAACGGCACGCCATCGGCGGTGGCGCCGGCATCGTAGATCTGCGCGATCGCCGGATGCCGCATCTGCGCCAGCAACTGGCGTTCGACTTCGAAATACGCCAGGTGGCGTGCGTGCAGGCGTTGTCCGCGCAGCAGTTTGAGCGCGACGGTGCGGCGCACCGGTTCGAGCTGCTCGGCGCGGTAGACCTCGCCCATGCCGCCCTGCCCGAGCAGCGCGTCGAGCCGATAGCGTCCCAGCCGCGTGCCCGGCGCGAAGGCGTGGCCCGGCGCGGGCGCGGATTCGGAAAGCGGCGTCGCCAGAAGCTCGGTGGCTTCCGGGTCCGCCTCGGGCGGTCGTGGATGCATGGCAGGGTCCCCTTGTGCGTCCATGGTAACGGAACCCTCGGCAGCCCCGCGCCGGAACCGCTACACTCCGCCTCCCCTGCCGACCTCCCGCGAACGCGGCGCATGGCTCCCGATCACGACACCACCCAGCGCACGATCTGCAGCGACGGTCCCGGACCGCGCAGTTCGCGCTCGGCCTGCGTGGTGGTGATCCAGGGCGAGGGCCTGGGCCGGCGCGCGGACATCGATGAAGACCCGATCGTGGTCGGGCGCTCGCGCGAGGCCGATCTGCACATCCCGCACGCAAGCGTCTCGCGCCGCCACTGCGAAATCTGGCGCGATGGCGAGCTCTACCGCGTGCGCGATCTGGAAGCAACCAATCCCACCCGCCTCAATGAAACGCCGGTGCAGGAAGCCGTGCTCGCCGATGGCGATCACCTCACCCTCGGCGAGAGCATCCTGAAGTTCATCAGCCACGCCAGCGTGGAAGCGCATTACCACGAAGAGATCTACCAGCTCGCCACCCATGACGCGCTGACCGATCTGTACAACCGCCGCCATTTCATCGATACGGTCGAGCGCGAGATCGCCCGGGCGATGCGCCATCAGCGGCCGTTGACGATGTGCATCATCGACGTAGATCTGTTCAAGCCGATCAACGATCGCTGGGGCCATATTTCCGGCGACAACGTGCTGCGCCAGATCGCCGGCATCCTGCGCCGCCATGTCCGCAACGACGATGCCGCCGCGCGCATCGGCGGCGAGGAATTCGCGGTGCTGCTGCCCGAGTGCGACAGCGAAGCGGCGTTCGGATTCGCCGAGCGTCTGCGCCAGGCGGTGGCCGACGCGCTGTTCAAGCCGGGCGGCGAACCGCAGCGCATCACCGTCAGCATCGGCATCACCGCACTGACGCCCGAGCGCGACACCTGCAGCCGCATGATGGCCGCCGCCGACGCCGGCCTCTATCGCGCCAAGAGCGAAGGCCGCAACAAGGTCTGCATCCAGTTCTGAGTCGGGACCGGGGACGTCCTTTCCCTGCTCCCGGCGGGCGAAGGCGGACGCCTCTGCCGGTCGGCCTTTGCCCCTCGACGGGGCGGGTTCGTACGCTGGTCGGCGTCGGCTTGCGGCGCACCGGCCGCTCTTCTACGCTGGCGGCTCTCTGGGGGGAGAGTCGCATGAGCACGGGCACGCGTTTCGCGGCGGTGACGCCATTGGTTCCGGCCGGGCCCTCGTTGCCCGAAGCGCTGGATTTCTACGTCGGGCAACTGGGTTTCCACGCGGTCTGGCAGGAAGGCGACATGGCCGGCATCGAGCGCGATGGCGTGGGCTTCCACCTGGTGCGCAACAGCGAATCGCGCTGGGCCGACAACGCCAGCTTCAGCATCGGCGTGCACGGCCTGGACGATCTCTACGCGGAGTACCGCAACGTGCCCGCGCGCGTGGGGCCACTGGAAATGAAGCCGTGGGGCCGGCGCGAATTCCATCTGATCGCGCCGTCGGGCGTGTGCTTCCAGTTCTACGAATTCGGCTGATCACCGCGCGGTGACCACGGCCGCGCACGCGTGCGGTACAGCACGAAATAGACACCGACCACCCACGCCATCCCGGCCGCCCAACCGCCGAGGATGTCCGAGGGATAGTGCACGCCCAGATACAGGCGCGAAAGCCCGACCAGCAGCACGAACGCCAGCGCGGCCAGCGCCGCGGGCCAGCGCCAGCGCGTGTGCCAGGCCAGCAGGAACACCACCATCGCCAGCGTCATCGATCCCATCGCGTGGCCGCTGGGGAAACTGAAGGTGTGCTCGGGTGCGATGGATTCCCACAGGCCGGGGCGCTCGCGCTGGAAGAACTGCTTGGTCGCCAGGTTCAGCAGCGCCGAGCCGATGAATGCACACGCCGAAAACAATGCCTCGCGCCAGCGCCGCGCGGCCAGCAGCGCCAGCACGATCAGCACGTCCAGCGGAATGACGCCGTACTGGTAGCCGGCGGCCGACACCGCGACGAAGAAGCGATCCAGCGCCGGGGTGGCCACTCCGTGCAGATGCAGCAGCAGCGGATCGTCGAACATGAAGGCTTCCAGCTCGTGCACTTCATCGGCCAGCTCCACGAACAGCCACAGCGGCAGCAGCAGGCCGGCGAACAGCAGCCCCAGGCGCCATGCGTGCCGACGCAGCAGTTGGATCGCGTACGAAAGGCCCTGGGCCAGGACTTCAGCCGGCGGCACGCGCGTACTTCTGTTCGACGTAATCGTCGATCAGGGCGATGAACTCCTGCGCGATGTTGTCGCCACGCAGGGTGATCTTCTTTTCGCCATCGACGAACACCGGCGCGGCCGGCGCTTCACCGGTGCCTGGCAGCGAGATGCCGATGTTGGCGTGGCGCGATTCGCCCGGCCCGTTCACCACGCAGCCCATCACCGCCAGCGTCATGTTCTCCGCGCCCGGGTGGCTGATCTTCCATTCCGGCATGCGGCCGCGCACGTGGTTCTGCACGACCTTGGCCAGTTCCTGGAAGAACTCGGAGGTGGTGCGGCCGCAGCCGGGGCACGCGGTGACCATCGGCGTGAAGGCGCGCTGGCCGGTGGTCTGCAGCAGCTCCTGCGCGACGATCACTTCCTGCGTGCGCGACTGGCCGGGCTCGGGCGTGAGCGAAATGCGGATCGTGTCGCCGATGCCTTCCTGCAGCAGCACGCCGAGGGCGGCGGCCGAAGCCACGATGCCCTTGCTGCCGATGCCGGCCTCGGTCAGGCCCAGGTGCAGCGCGAATTCCGAACGCTGCGACATGTCGCGGTAGACCGCGATCAGTTCCTGCACGCCGCTGACCTTGGCCGACAGCACGATGCGATCACGCGGCAGGCCCAGTTCGACCGCACGCTCGGCCGAATCCACCGCCGAGCGGATCAGCGCCTCGCGCAATACGCGGCCGGCGTCCCAGGGATCACTGCGGTGATGGTTCTCGTCCATCAACTGCGCGGCCAGCGACTGATCCAGCGATCCCCAGTTGGCGCCGATGCGCACCGGCTTGCCGTAGCGGATCGCGAACTCGATGAGCTGCGCGAACTGGGTGTCCTTCTTCTTGCCGAACCCCACGTTGCCGGGGTTGATGCGGTACTTGGCCAGCGCCTCGGCGCAGGCCGGCTCGCCGGCGAGCAATTGATGGCCGTTGTAGTGGAAGTCGCCGATCAGCGGCACCGACACACCCATCATTTCCAGCTTCTCGCGGATGCGCGGGATGGCGGCGGCCGATTCAGGATTGTTGACGGTCAGGCGCACCATTTCCGAACCGGCACGCCACAGTTCGGCGACCTGCCTGACGCTGGCGGCGATGTCGGCGGTGTCGGTGTTGGTCATCGACTGCACCACGACCGGGTGCCCGCCCCCGACCTTCACGCCGCCGATGTCGACGGCATGGGTGATGCGGCGGGGCCAGGCGGTGGCGTCGGCGGGCGGCGTGGGGCGAGTGACGGCGTCGTGCATGCGGCCATTTTAGCCCGCCGGCGCGCCACGCACGCGGCCGGCCTGCGACGCGCGGTCACGGGTGCATGCGCCGGTCATCGTCTAGCATGGCGGCATGCCGATGTCCTCCCCCAGTTTCCTGCGCACGCTGTGCAATCTCCGTTGGGTCGCCATCACCGGCCAGGCGCTGGCCGTGGTGGTCGCGACCGAGTTGATGGATCTGCCGTTGCCGATAGCCCCGCTGTGGGGCGGCATCGCCGTGCTGGCGCTGTTCAACGTCTACGCGAGCTGGCGCAGCCGGCAATCGCTGACCGATCCGCCGCGCATCGCCTTCCTGCACATGCTGGTGGACGTGGCCGTGCTGGCCTGGCTGGTGGCATGGAGCGGCGGCATCACCAATCCGTTCAGTCCGATGTTCCTGTTGCTGATTGCCGTGGCCGCGGTCGCACTGCCGCTGCGCTGGGTGATGGCCACCGCCGCCGCGTCGCTGGTGGGCTATGCGCTGATGGCGATCTTCGGCCATCCGCTGCCGAGCGCGCACGGCCACTACACGTTGCACCTGTGGGGCATGGCGGTGAATTTCCTGCTCTCGGTCGGCGTGGTGCTGTATTTCTCCACGCTGCTGGTCGGTGCACTGCGCCAGCGCGAGCGCGAACTGGCCACGCTGCGCGAGCGCTTCGCGCGCAACGAGGGCATCGTCGCACTGGCCACCCACGCGGCGGCGGTCGCGCATGAACTCAACACGCCGCTGGGCACGATGACGTTGCTGAGCGAGGAAATCGCCGAGCAGACCGACGATGAAGACATCCGCGACGACGCGATGACCCTGCGCGAACTGGTGGATCTGTGCCGCGATCGCGTGCGCGAGCTCTCGGCCTCGGCCGACATGGGCTTTCGCACCGGCGTGGATCTGGAGCGCGTGATCCATCGCTGGCAACTGGTGCGCCCGACCATCGAACTGCACCGCGAAGGCGATCTGCCGGCCAACCTGCGCGTGGATCCCTCGATCGGCCATCTGTTGCAGGCCCTGCTCAACAACGCCGCCGACGCCAGCCAGCAGGCGGGTTCCCAGTGCGTGGAACTCAAGCTGAGCTGCCAGGGCGGCGAGCTGATCGGCGAAGTGCGCGATGAAGGCAACGGCTTCCACGAAACGCTGCCCTTCGAGTCCGAAACCCTGTTCCGCAGCAGCAAGCCCGATGGCATGGGCGTGGGCCTGGCGCTCTCGCACGCCGCGGTCGAGCGGCTCGGTGGATCCCTGACATTGCAGACGGCGCAGCCGCGCGGCGTGCGGGTGAAATTCTGCCTGCCGCACGCCTGCCGCAAGGAGTTCCCATGAACGGCCTGTTGATCGACGACGACGAACTCTACGCCCGCACGCTGCAGCGCATGCTCGCGCGGCGCGGCATCGAAACCCGCATCGCGCTGGACGCCGGCGCGGCGCTTCGGCTGGCCCGCGAGGAACCGCCGGATTTCGCGCTGGTCGATCTGAAGCTGGGCGAATCCTCGGGCCTCAATCTGATCGAACCGCTGCGCGCCCTGCGCGCGGACATGCGCATCCTACTGGTGACCGGCTACGCGAGCGTGGCCACGGCGGTGGAATCGATCAAGCGCGGCGCCGACGATTACCTGCCCAAGCCGGCCTCGCTGTCCTCGATCGTGCGCGCGCTCGGGCTGGAAGCGAAGGTCGAGGATCCCGAGCCGGAAGACACGATGACACCGCTGCATCGGCTGGAGTGGGAACACATCCAGCAGGCGCTGGCCGAAACCGACGGCAACATCTCCGCCGCCGCCCGCCTGCTCGGCATGCACCGCCGCTCCCTTCAACGCAAGCTGATGAAACGGCCGGGACCGGAACGGCGTTCGATCGACGAGTGAGTGGGCGCGGGAGACGTTAGCCGGTAGCCGGTAGCGGAAATTGGAAATCGAATTGCATCGCATTGAACGTTGGGATGTGGGAGTGGCTGACCAGACACGCGTCTGTTGAAAGCCAGTCACGACCGACAGGTCGAAGTTTTCGTAGGAGCGGCTGCCCAGACACGCGTCTGTTGAAAACAGCCGCGACCATGAATCGCGGTCGGGCCTGAAGGCCCTCCTACACCTTGCATACAGCCACAACCAACGCAATTCCGATCCCCTAATCCCTAATCCCAAATCCGAATCCCGATCCCTGATCCCCCAATCCCGAATCCCGAATCCCAATTCCCAGCTACCCGCTCCCGGCTCCCAGCCCCGCAACCACAAACCGCTATCCTTCCCACGAATACCGTCCGCCGAATCCCCAATCCGTCTCGCGCCGCCATGCCCAATCCCTCGCCCACCGTCCTCACGCCGAGCCAGCTCAACACGCTTGCGCGTGACATCCTGGAAGGCAGCTTTCCGCTGATCTGGGTGGAAGGCGAACTGGGCAACGTGACGCGGCCGTCGTCGGGCCATCTGTATTTCACGCTGAAGGACAGCCGCGCACAGGTGCGCTGCGCGATGTTCAAGCCCAAGAGCCAGTGGCTGCGCTTCGTGCCGCGCGAAGGCCTGCACGTGCTGGCGCGCGGTCGCGTCACCCTGTACGAGGCGCGCGGCGAATACCAGATGGTCATCGATCATCTGGAAGACGCCGGCGAAGGCGCGCTGCGCCGTGCCTTCGAGCAGCTCAAGGCGCGGCTGACCGCCGAGGGCCTGTTCGATGAAGGGCGCAAGCGTCCATTGCCGACGCACCTTCATCGGCTCGCGGTGATCACCTCGCCCAGCGGCGCGGCGGTGCGCGACGTGCTGAGCGTGCTGGGCCGCCGTTTTCCGTTGCTGGAAGTGGACATTCTCCCCGTGCAGGTGCAGGGCGAAGCCGCGCCCGCGCAGATCGTCTCGATGCTGCGCCGCGCCGGCGAAAGCGGCCGCTATGGCGCGGTGCTGATCACCCGCGGCGGCGGTTCGCTGGAAGATCTGTGGGCGTTCAACGATGAAACGCTGGCGCGCGCGATCGCGGCCTCCCCGGTGCCGGTGATCTCGGCGGTGGGTCACGAGACCGATTTCAGCCTTTCCGATTTCGCCGCCGATCTGCGCGCACCGACGCCATCGGTCGCGGCGGAACTGCTGGTCCCGGATCGGCGCGACCTGCTCACGCGCCTGCGGACGATCCAGCGGCGCGTGGACGATCTGCAACAGCGCCGCCTGCGCGAGGCCATCCAGCGCGCCGATCGTGCGGCGCTGCGCCTCAACGCGGCACGGCCGCAAGCGCGGCTCGCGCTCATCCAGCGCCGTCAGGAAGACGCCATCCGCCGCCTGAATGCCTGCTGGCGTGCGCAACTGGAACAACGCCGCGCGCGATTGCGCCATGCCTCGGCGGTCCTGCGCGCCGCGCAGCCGGAGCGCCGACTGGCTCGGTTGCGCGAGCGCCTGCAGGCGTTGTCTTTGCGCCCGCAGGCGTGCATCGCGCGCCATCTGCAGCGCGATGCGATCAAGCTGCGCGGGCTGGCGCGCTCGCTGGAAGCAGTGAGCCCGCTGGCCACGGTGGCGCGCGGCTACGCCATCGTGACGCGTGAAGACGGTGCGCTGGTTCGTTCGGTCGAACAGGTCCGGACAGGTGAAACAGTGCAGGCGCGGCTGGCCGACGGGTCACTGAAGCTGCGCGTCGAGTAGCCCGCTCCTGCGCACACGATCGGATCGGCGGCCGCTTCAACCCCGATCCGCGAACCGGCGCGTTGAATCTCCCGACCCAACGGGAGTTCCGCCATGTCCAAGCGTTTCGTTTTCCCCGCCGCCGGTGCGCTGATCGCCATCGCGCTGGTGGCCTGCCAGAGCCGGCCCTCCCTGCATGAGCGCCAGGCCGCTGCCGCGCAGGAAGCCAACACGTTAGAAGCCGTCGCCGAGGCCACGACCGCCGCGTCCGACGCCTCGCGCGCACGGCGAGAGACCCAGCTCAGCAAGAGCGCCGTGCCCGCGCCGGCCCAGGCAGCGCTCGCGCCCGGATGGGCCCATGCACCGCCCGCTCCCCCACCGCCGCCTCCGATGCAGGCCGCCAATACCGAGCGCTACGCCGAGCACGATGACAACCCGGTGCATCGCGCCAGCGAGCAACCGGTGTCGACCTTCTCCATCGATGTGGACACCGGCAGTTACAGCAATGTGCGGCGGATGCTGCGCGATGGCGTGCGTCCGCCGGCCGACGCGGTGCGCGCGGAGGAGTTCATCAACTACTTCGACTACGGGCATCCTGCGCCGCGTGATCGCACCACGCCTTTCCGCGTCAGCACCGAGTTGACGCCGGCGCCCTGGAACCGCCAGCGCCAGTTGCTGATGATCGGCATCAAGGGCTACGACGTGCCCAAGGCAACGCTGCCGGCGGCCAATCTGGTGTTCCTGATCGACACCTCGGGATCGATGTCCTCGCCGGACAAGCTGCCGTTGCTCAAGCAGGCCTTCGCGCAACTGGTGCCGCAACTGCGCGCGCAGGACCGCGTGTCGATGGTGGTGTACGCCGGTTCCGCAGGTCTGGTGTTGCCGGCCACCCCCGGTGATCGCCATGAAGAGATCCTGGCCGCGCTGGATCGGCTGGAAGCCGGCGGCTCGACCAACGGCGGTGACGGCATCCGCCTGGCGTACGCGATGGCACGGCAGTCCTTCGTCGCCGATGGCGTGAACCGCGTGATCCTCGCCACCGATGGCGACTTCAATGTCGGCACCGTCGATCAGGACGCGCTGGAAACGCTCGTGGCCGATCAGCGCAAATCCGGCATCGCGCTGACCACGCTGGGCTTCGGCGATGGCAACTACAACGATGCGATGGCCGAGCAACTGGCCGACATCGGCGACGGCAACCACGCCTACATCGACACCCTGCAGGAAGCGCGCAAGGTGCTGGTCGAGGAAATGCAGTCCACCTTGCTGACGATCGCGCGCGACGTGAAGATCCAGATCGAGTTCAACCCGGCCGTGGTCGAAGAATATCGCCTGATCGGCTACGAAAACCGGCTGCTCAAGCGCGAGGATTTCGCCAACGACAAGGTCGACGCCGGTGACATCGGCGCCGGCCACGAAGTGACGGCGCTGTACGAGGTCACGCTGGTCGGCAGCGGCGCCACGCGCCTGCCGCCGCTGCGCTACGGCCCCGCCAGCGCGCATGGCCCGGCCTCCGGCGAACTGGCCCACCTGCGCCTGCGCTACAAGCTGCCGGGACAGGACAGCAGCCGGCTGATCGAAACGCCGATCCTGCGCGGAAGCGCCACGGCGCAGCCGAGCGAACGCCTGCGCTTTGCCAGCGCGGTGGCCGCCTATGCGGATCTGCTGCGCGGCGGCAAGCAGATCGATCGCTGGAGCTGGAAGGACGTGCATGCCGCCGCGCAGGCTTCGCTCGGCTCGGATCCCTACGGGCTGCGGCGCGAGTTCGTCGAACTGGTTGACCGTGCGCAGTCACTGGTCGAGCACGAAGTGACCACGCCGGATATCGCGATCGAACAATGACGCTGCATCGCATGGGCCGCCGATGCGGCTCATGCGCCCGGCGGATCAGCCGCGCCCCCCCACCAGGGCGGCGGGCCGGCCGAGCAGATAGCCCTGGCCGAAACTGCATCCGAGTTCGAGCAGCGCCTGGCGCTGCTCTTCGGTTTCGATGCCTTCGGCGATGGTGTCGATGCCGAGCGTCTGCGCCAGCGCGAGGATGGCGCGCACCAGACCCAGGCTTTCCGGCCGGCCGGCATCGCCGATCCCGGCGACGAAGCTGCGATCGATCTTGAGCACCGAGATCGGAAAACGATGCAGGTAGGACAACGCCGAGAAGCCCGTGCCGAAATCATCGAGCTGGGCGAGGATGCCGTGCTGTCGCAGCGTGCTCAGCGTGCGCAGGGTGCGCGGCGCGTCATCGAGCAGCGCCACCTCCGTGATCTCCACCCGCAGGCGCGACGGATCCGCGCCCTGCGCCTCGAACATCGCCAGCAGCCGATCGGCGAAATCGGCGGAACGGAAATGCCGCGGCGAGACGTTCACCGATACATAGCCCTCGCCACCGCGCGCAATCTGGCGCACCACCTGCTCGTAGATCAGCCAGTCGACCTGTTCGATCAACCCGCTGTCTTCACCCAGTCCGATGAAATCCGGCGGTGACAGCAGTCCACGGCGTTCATGCTGCCAGCGCAGCAGCGCTTCGTAGCCGACCACCTCGCCGTCGTCCAGGCGCAGGATCGGCTGGTAGAACGGAATGAAGTCCCGGTTGTTGATCGCGCGCCGCAAATCCGCCTGCAGATCCAGGCTCTGCATCGCGGCTTCGCGCATTTCCTCGTCGAACATCGCGCAGCGATCGCGGCCCTGTTCCTTGGCGCGGTACATCGCCGCGTCCGCATCGCGCAGCAGTTCTTCGCCGTTGCGATAACGCGGATGCCATACCGCGATGCCGAGGCTGGCCGAAGGATACAGTTCACGGCCCGCCACCCACATCGGCCGGCTCAGCACGCTCAGCAGGCGATGGGCCAGCTCGCGGATGTTCTCCTCCCCGTCGCTGTATTCCATCAGCACCGCGAATTCATCACCGCCCAGGCGCGACACCACGTCGTTGCTGCGCACGGTGCTGGTGATGCGGCGGGCGACTTCGATCAGCAGTTCGTCACCGGCCGCATGGCCGATGCTGTCGTTGACCAGCTTGAAGCGATCCAGATCCAGGAACAGCACGGCGAACGACTGCCCGTCCCCGTGCCGCGCGCGTTCGATGGCGGCGGCGAGGCGATCCAGCAGATGCGGGCGATTGGGCAAACCGGTCAACGCATCATGCGTGGCCTGATGGGTCAGGCGCTGTTCGGCACGCAGGCGTTCGCTGATCTGCGCGCGCAGTTGCGTGTTCGCCTCCGCCAGTTCGCGCGTGCGTTCGTCCACGCGGCGCTCCAGTTCGGCATGCGCGGCGCGCAGGCTTTCCTGTGCACGTTGCCGCGCCAGGCCGTTGCCGATGTTGTGTGCGACGAAGGTCAGCAGGCTCTGGTCATGCCCGGTGAACCGCACTTCCGGCGTGTAGCTCTGCACCACCACCGCGCCCAGCACCTCATCGCCCTGGAACAGCGGCACGCCCAGCCAACTGTAGGCCGGCGGCCCGTGCTGGACGACCTTGCCGCCGTCGCTGAGGCCACTGATCACTTCGCGATCGGCCAGCAGCGGCTTGCCGGTCTCGATGACGAATTCGGTCAGCCCGTTGCCGATGCGCCGCGATTTGCGCATCGGATCGCGCTCGTCGATGGTGTACGGAAACTGCAGCGTCTGCTTGTTGTCGCCGAGCAGCGCGATGTAGAAGTTGCGCGCATCGATCAGTTCATCGACGACCGCATGCACGTCGGCATAGAAGTGTTCGAGCGATTCGGAGGTGATCGCCAGATCGGTGATGCGGAACAGCGCGCTCTGCAGCTTCTCGGCGCGCTTGCGTTCGATGATCTCGGCCTGGAGTTCGCGGTTGGCGCGTTGCAGCTCGTGCGTGCGCGCTTCCACGCGGCGTTCCAGATCCACGTGGGCATGCTTGCGATCCAGCGCGGTAAGGATGTGCTGGGCGACGTAACCGAGCAGCGCGCGATCCTCATCGGCATAGCTGGCCGGCGCGTCATAGCTCTGCACGACGATCGCACCGCAGACGCGATCATCGCGACGCATCGGCACGCCCAGCCAGTCCAGGCTGTCCGGGCCGTGGCTGGGATCGCGGATCACGCCGAGCTTCTGCCGGATGACCGTGGATGGCCCGCGCAGCGGCTGGCCGTGGCGCAGCAGCGCGAAGGTCATGCTGTTGGCCATCTCCTCTTCGGAGAACTCGCGCTCGGGTTCGGCGATGTAGGGATCCTTCTGGTCGGCGAAATACAGGAACCGCACCGTGCGCCGCTGATCGTCGTAGAGGACGATGTAGCAGTTCTGCGCGTACATCAGCGAGTTCACCACCGCGTGGATGCGGCGGAGCATCTCGGTCATCTCGAGATCGGCGCCGGCGAGATCGGCGATTTCGTACAGCGCCTGCTGCAAGCGCTTGGATTTCTCCAGCGACTCGATGCGTGCATGCGCGCGTGCGGTGTCCAGCGTCGCGTCGATCAGCGCACGCGCCAGCCCATGCCAGGTGCGTGCCTGCGCGGCCTCGATCGGCGTGGACAGTTCGGCAGCCAGCGCGATCCGCGCGGTGCCTTCGTGGTTGTCCCAGACCTGCGAGAGTTCCGCATCGAGATGGCCGGTGAGCAGGAGGCCTTCCTGCAACAACTGGTCGGACCGCCGCCGCAGCGTGGCCGCCGTCTGCGGGCAGACCCCGCCGCCGGCACCCAGCGCCCAGTCGCGCCAGCTCACCGCCAGCGTGCTGCCGGCCGGCAGCAGATCCAGCAGGACCTGCAACGCGCGCGCGATCGAGGACGCGGCGCCTTCGGTCGAGGCGACGTCGTTCGCGATCGGGCTGGGCATGCCGGTTCCGGAGAGCATTTGACTGTGAGTTCGATTCCCCGCCCGCAGCATAACCGCATGTGACCCCGCCGGCAGTGGATGCAACCCCACTTCCGCTGCTCCGCCGTTTCGACCTCCATGCAGATCACCCTGAGCCCCGGCGCGCCGTGCGTCGCGGCGATCGGCCCGCAGCCGAACGGCCCGTTCAGAAAACGGTTCCGTGACGGCTTCACGGAAAAGCGCGCACCGCTTACGCTGATCGCAGTGAACGATGCCGCCGACCCCGCCGATGAAACCTTGATGCTCGCCTATGCGGCGGGCGACGGTTCGGCATTCGAGCGGCTCTACGCGCGCCATCGGGGCCCGCTCTACCGGTTCCTGCTGCGCAACCTGCGCGACGGGGCGCTGGCCGACGAGTTTTTCCAGGACGTCTGGCAGCGCGTCATCGCTGCGCGCCAGAGCTGGAAACCGGACGCGGCCTTCACCACCTGGCTCTACCGCATCGCCCACAATCGGCTCAATGATCACTGGCGCTCGCTCAAACACCGGCCGGCCGCCCCGGAGGACGCCGACGAGCGCACCGCGCGGGTGCCGGACCCTGACACGCCGGAACGCCAGCTCAGCCAGTTCGAGCAGCGCCGGCGCCTGCAACTGGCGCTGGCCGATCTGCCCCAGGATCAGCGGCAGGTGATCCAGTTGCGCCTGGAGCAGGAACTGAGCCTGGAGGAAATCGGCGAGATCACCGGTGTGGGCCGGGAGACCGTCAAATCGCGACTGCGCTACGCGATGGACAAACTGCGCGCGAGACTGACCGAATGAACCGCCGTCCCCTCGAGCCCCTGAGCCCGGAAGAACGCGCGCTGGCCGACCAGCTCGCGCGGCTGGGGCCGCATGGCGAGCCGTCCGCCGCGCTGGATGCCCGCATCCTGGCGGCGGCCCACGACGCGATCGCCGTGTCCGCCGCCGCACGTCCGCGCAGCCGGCGCTGGCCGGTGGGCCTGGGCGTGGCCGCGACGACGCTGCTGGCGGTAGGCATCGCCTGGCAACTGCGGCCGACCGACACGGCGCAGTTGTATGCACCGCCGGTCGCCGAGCGCGCCGCCGAACCTGCCCTCACCGCGGACACCGACGCGGTCGAAGCGGCCGATATCGCCCCTGCACCCCGGAGCATCGCGCAGGCCCCGGCGCAGGAGCCGCCGGCGATGCAGGAGTCGCTTCCGCCAGCAGTGGCGCCATCGGCATCCCGAGCGCCCGCCAGCCCACCCCGGCAAGTGCAGTCCAAGCGCGTGCCCTCGCCTGCGGTCGCCAGCGAAAATGGGCCTTCGGGCCATAGCTGGACCGCCGCCGTTCCGCCGCCCCCGCCTCCGGCCCCGCCCGCGCCGGCCGGCAGCTACGCCGTCGACGCCGCTCCAGCGGCGGTGGCGGCGACAGCGGACGCCGCCAGCGCGCCGCTCAATCCCGGGCGCGACGAACTCGGCTCCGTCGCCGATGCCGCCACCACGGCCGCCATCGCACGGCAGCGCGAACAGGCACGCGCCGAACAGACCCGCACGCTGGATTCGGCCAAGGCGCAGGCCAGCCGCAGCGAAGCGCAGGCCCGTGCGAGCCGGGCCTCGGCCGAATTGCAGGAGGCCGTACCGTCCAAGCCGCGCATGGCCAATGCGCCGTCCGCCCCGTCGGCGGGCCTCGGCAGCCCTTCCGGGCCGGTGCGCAATGCGCTCAAGCGCACCGATCTGCAATTGCCGGTCTCCGAGGACAGCAAGCTGGACCCGGATGACTGGCTCGAACGCATCCGCCTGCGCCGCGATCTCGGCGATCACGCCAGCGCCAGCGAAAGCCTGCTGCGCTTCAAGCAGAGCCACCCGTTCCAGAAAGTCCCGGACGATCTGCAGGAACTGCTCGGCCCATGAACCACACGCTGGCCGTGGCGACCTCGCATCTGCTGGAGGTCAAGCACAGCCGTTTCCACGTGCACGCCGCGCCGGTCGAAAGCGCCTACGCGGCGCTGGAGTTCCTCGCGCGGGTGGCCGATCCGGCTGCCACCCACAACTGCTGGGCCTACCGCATCGGCAGCGACTACCGATCCAGTGACGATGGCGAACCGGCAGGCACGGCCGGCCGGCCCATCCTGGCCGCGATCGATGGGCAGGGGCTGGATCAGGTGATGGTGGTGGTGACCCGGTGGTTCGGCGGAATCAAGCTCGGCGCGGGTGGTCTGGTGCGCGCCTATGGCGGCGCGGCGGCCGAATGCCTGCGCGTGGCCGAACGGCGCGAACTGATCCAGTGGCGCACGCTGGGGCTGGCCGCGCCATTCGAGGATCTGGGTGCGGTGCACGCGGCCCTGGCCAGCTTCGGCGCGGAAAAACTGGCCGAGGAGTTCGCCGAGGACGGGGTGCGCATCGAACTGCGTCTGCCGTTCGATCGGGTCGACGGCTTGAAAAACCATCTCCGCGACGCCACCCGTAATCGCGTGCACTGGCCGCCGAGGCCGGAATGATTGTGGAAACGGTTGTCGCGGCAGCCGTTTCCACAATGCTTCCACGGTATCCACGATGAGCGACGACATTCCGCCGGCCGATGCCGGCAAGCCACCCCGCGCGAAACTGGTGGCGCTGCGCGCGCTGTGGCCCTTCATCGGCCGGCATCGCGGTCTGTTCGTCGCCTGGCTCGTCGCCCTTGCGGTGGCCTCGGCCGCCACGCTCGCATTGCCGACCGCCTTCCGGCAGGTGATCGATGACGGCTTCCGCACCGGCGGCAGCGGAATCAACCAGGCATTCCTGTTGATGCTCGCGGTGGTCATCGTGCTGGCGATCGCCAGCGCCGCGCGTTTCTATTTCGTCTCGCTGCTGGGCGAGAAGGTTGTGGCCGATCTGCGCCAACGGCTGTACGCGCACCTGATCACGCTGGACGCCGAATTCCACGATCGCAACCGCAGCGGCGAACTGCTCTCGCGCCTGACCGCCGACAGCGAGTTGCTGCGCAGCGTGGTGGCGACCAGCATGTCGGTGGCCCTGCGCAGCACGGTGACGGTCATCGGCAGCCTGGTGATGCTGTTCGTGACCAGCCCTCGGCTGGCGGCGTTCGCGCTGCTCGGCATCCCGCTCGCGGTGCTGCCGATCGTGATCGGCTCGCGCCGCCTGGGGAAGGCCTCGCGTGCCAGCCAGGATCGCGTCGCCGAGGCCAACGCGCTCGCCAGCGAAACCCTCGGCGCGGTGCGCACCGTGCAGGCGCATGCGCGCGAGCCGTACGAGCGCAGCCGCTTCGATGCAGCGCTGGCGGTGGCGGTGGATACCTCGCGCCGCCGCATCCGCGCGCAGGCATGGGTGACGGCGATCGCGATCACGCTGATTTTCGGCACCATCGTGCTGGTGCTGTGGATGGGCGCGCATGACGTGGTCAACGGCACGCTGTCGGCCGGCACGCTCGCGCAGTTCATTTTCTATGCGGTGATCGGTGGCGG
This sequence comes from Pseudomonadota bacterium, assembly GCA_023390905.1. GTDB lineage: Bacteria > Pseudomonadota > Gammaproteobacteria > Xanthomonadales > Xanthomonadaceae > Pseudoxanthomonas_A. The sequence goes on from JAEWBY010000025.1 coordinate 53,701, forward strand.
TTCGGTCGGCGCACTGGCCGAGGTGTGGAACGAACTGCAACGCGCGGCCGGCGGCATGGGCCGCATCGCCGAGCTGTTCGGCGAGGCGCGCGTGATCGATGCACCGGCGCACCCGCGTGCATTGCCGGCGTCACTGCATGGCGAAATCCACTTCGATGACGTGGTGTTCCACTACCCGGCGCGTCCGGATCTGCCGGCGCTCGATGGCTTCAACCTGCACGTGCGCGCGGGCGAGACCGTCGCGCTGGTCGGCCCTTCCGGCGCGGGCAAGAGTACGGTGTTCTCGATGCTGCTGCGCTTCCACGATCCGCAGTCCGGCGTGATCCGCATCGATGATGTCGATCTGCGCCAGACCGATCCGGCCGATCTGCGCGCGCACATCGCACTGGTGCCGCAGCAGCCGACGATCTTCGCCGCCAGCGCGCGCGACAACATCCGCTACGGCAAGCTCGAAGCCACTGACGCGGAAGTGCTCGCCGCCGCCGAAGCCGCGGAGGCCGATGAATTCCTGCGCGATCTGCCGGAAGGAATCGACAGTCCGCTCGGTGAGCGCGGCGCGCGCCTGTCCGGCGGCCAGCAGCAGCGCATCGCCATCGCACGCGCGCTGCTGAAGGACGCACCGATCCTGCTGCTCGATGAAGCCACCAGCGCGCTCGACGCGCAGAGCGAGCGCGCCGTGCAGCATGCGCTGGAGCGCCTCATGCAGGGCCGCACCACGCTGGTCATCGCCCATCGCCTGGCGACCGTACTCAAGGCCGATCGCATCGTGGTCATGGATCGCGGGCGCATCGTCGCCCAGGGCACGCATGCGCAGTTGCTGGCCGAGGGCGGGCTGTATGCGGAGCTGGCGAAGCTGCAGTTCCTCGACTGAACCTGGCCGCCCGCACGACAGGGACACCGGGCGGGAGTCATCGACGCCCGCCCGGCTCCGGTCGCGCTTCGTGATTACTTCTTGCGATCGGACTCGATCATTTTCTGGATGCGCTTGCCGCGCGCTTCCGAACCTGGATGGCTGGCCGTCAATCCGCCCGTGCTCGAAAGCTTGCGCAGCAGGGTCACCTCGGCCTGCGCATTGAAGCCGCGCCGGAGCATGAAACGGTAGGCGTACTCGTCCGATGCGTACTCGTCCTTCTGCGAGAACTGCGCTTTCAGCACACCCTCCATGAACTTGCCTGCATCACCGCCCGCGAACGCGCCCAGTTTGCCCGTGCTCGATTGCAGGCCTTCGCGGCCAGCCGCCGCCAGCAGCGCGGTGCGCATGCGCTGCCTGCTGTGCCCGAGCTTGATGTGGCCTATCTCGTGCCCGATCACGGATCGCAGTTCGTCGTCATCCGCGATGTCCATCAGTCCGGAAAACACGCGGATGCATCCGTTGGCGGTGGACCAGGCGTTGACCTCCGGATCGATGTACGCCTTGAAGTCGAGCTTGAGGCCATCCTCGTTTTCCAGGCCCTTGACCACCCGCGCCAGCCGCGTGGCATAGGCATCCTTGCCGCTGGCGATCCGGTTCGACTTGTCCTCCGCGGCGCAGCCTTCGGCGGCGTAGGCGATGACCTCCTGATCGCTCAGGCTCAGCGCCTGTCCGGCTTTCACCGCCGAACCCAGCGCGCGGCCGAGATCCACGGGATGGGCCTGCGTCGTGATGCCGGCGCCGAGGGTCAATGCGGCGGTGAGCAGCATGACCGGATAGTGTTTTTTCATGGTGTCCTCGATGAAACGATGGGTGGAAGCCCATGGTCCACCGAAGCGCGGAATTTTGATTTGCGCGGTTTTCCAGCACGGTTGGCGAAGATCGCGCGCGCCGGAGTGGTCACCGCGACCGGACAGCCGCGTGGACGTACACTGTGGCTGGCAACCACGGGATCGGACAACGATGATGTTCTTGATCGGCCAGGGCGAACGCATCGTCACCGTCGGGCCGGCGGAAGTGCGGCATTGTCCGCGGTGCGACTCGGAACAGGCGTTCGTGCCGCAACTGCGTTATTCCTACGGCAGCTTCGATGTGCTGTTCGGCTTCGTCTACGACAAGCGCTACCAGCTCGCCTGCCCGCAATGCAATCACGGCTGGCGGCTGGACACGCGCGAAATGGAACGCCAACTCGGCGGCGTCCCGATTCCCGCACGCCTGCGCTACGGCCTGTGGTGGCTGGTCGGCGGGATCGCCTTGCTCGCGATCGCCGTGCATTACTTCCAGCGCGGCTGATCAGACGCCTTCGGGCTGCGGCTCGGGTTCGGGCATGCGCAGCGGCGTCTTGATCGGTGCGCGGCTGGGGAACGCATGGCGCACGATGCGCCAGACCACCTGGCCGAACTGCCGCGGCAGCGATCCGGTGTTGTAGTGCTGGCCGTACCTGGCGCAGATCGCCCGTACGTGCACCGCCATTTCCGCATAGCGGTTGGCCGGAACGTCCGGATAGAAATGATGTTCGATCTGGTGGCTCAGATTGCCCGAGAGGATGTGCATCCAGTTGCCGCCGCCGATGTTGGACGAGCCGCGCAACTGGCGCAGATACCAGTGGCCGCGTGATTCGTCCTTGATGCATTCCTTGGGGAAGGTCTCGGCATCGGCGGTGAAGTGACCGCAGAAGATGATCACGTAGGTCCACAGGTTGCGCAGTCCGTTAGCGACCAGATTGCCGAGCAGCACCGGCAGGAAGAACGGGCCGGCCAGCGCGGGGAAGATCAGGTAGTCTTTGGCGAGCTGGCGCGCCATCTTCAGCCCGACCGGGCGGAACTTGCGGCGCAACTGCGCGGTGGTCATCTTGCCGTGCCACCAGCGGCCGAGCTTGACGTCCTGGATCGCCACGCCCCACTGGAAGAGCAGCGCGAAGAACACCGCGATGATCGGTTGCACCAGGTAGAACGGCTTCCACTTCTGTTCGGGGAAGATGCGCAGCAGCCCGTAGCCGATGTCGTCATCCATGCCGCGCACGTTGGTGTAGGTGTGGTGACGGAAGTTGTGCGTGTGGCGCCAGTTCTCGCTGGTGGCGACGATGTCCCACTCGTAGGTCTGGCCGTTGATCTGCGGATCGCCGAGCCAGTCGTACTGCCCGTGGATGACGTTGTGGCCCAGTTCCATGTTCTCCAGGATCTTGCCCAGCGCGATCAGCAGCGTGCCGGCGATCCACGCTGGCCAGAACAGCCAGGCCCACGGCTGGCCGGCCACCAGCAGGCCGCCCAGCAGCGCGGCGGCGAACAGGATCACCCGCCCGCTGAAACCGATATAGCGCACGGCCTTGATGATCCGGCGCAGGTAGCGCGCATCGCGCTCGCCGAGGGTGGCGACGGTGCGCGCGCGCAGTGCGTCGAGTTCCGCACCGAAGCGATCGAGTTCGGCGGGCGTGAGGGCACGGTTGCGTGGGGCGGTCATCAGAGATCCAGTTCCAGATCGGTGGCGGCGCTGTGGATGCAGAGCTTCAGCGCTTGCGTGGGTTCGTGGACGAGTTCGCCGCTGGGCAGATGGCGCGTGCTGCCCGTGCGCTTGCCGCAGGCGCAGGTGTTGCAGATGCCCATGCGGCAGCCGGACGCAGGCTTGAGCCCGGCGTCTTCCAGCGCGAGCAGCAGCGATTGGCCGCGCGCGATCTGCAGACGGCGCCCGCTGCGGCGCAGATGCACTTGGACTTCGCCTTCGTCGATGACGGCAGCCGGCGCGGGGCTGAAGGCCTCGGACTGGAACGACGCCACGCGATCGGCCAGCAGTTCGCGTGCGGTGTGGACGAATCCGCCCGGGCCGCAGGCGAGCACATGTCGCACGGTGATGTCCGGCACCGACACGTCCAGCTGCGCAGCGTGCAAACGGCCTTCGGATTCATCCGCCGCGCGCGCCGACTGTGCGGTGAGCACGGCATGGAAACGGAACTGCGGATGGCGCATCGCCAGCGCACGCAGTTCGTCGACAAAACACAGTTGTTCGCGCGTCCTGGCCCAATAGAACAGATCGATCGGCGTCGGCATGCCGAGCGCGGCGCGATCCCGCACCAGTGCGATCAGCGGCGTGATGCCGCTGCCGGCCGCGAGCAGCAGCAGCGGAGCCTCGGGGGCGCGGAAATCGCCGAAGGCCTGGCCCAGTTCGAAGACCTCGCCCGGCCGCGCGCGCTCGCACAGGTGACCGCTGACGCGCCCGCCTTCGACGGCCTTGACCGTGATCGCGAGCAGGCCATCGGTGCGCAGTTCACTGAGGCTGTAGCTGCGGGTGACGCGCACGCCGTCGATGTCCACGCCGAGATTGACGTGCTGGCCCGGACGCGCGCCGGTCCAGTGGCGGTTCGGCTTGAGCAGCAGCGTCATTGCGCCTTCGGCCGCCGGCTCGCGCGACAGCAGCCGCGCGCGGGGTCGATCCCAGGTCCAGTTGCGGTTGAAGTGGCCGGCCCAGAAGTCGAACACCGGCGGGGCCACGAACGGCTGCAGCAGGCGGCGCAGGGTTCCCTTCGGACGGGAGGCGATCGGACGGACGACAGCATTCATGGGGGCACTATACAGGCGCGAATACATTCGTGTATACACCTGTATATTAATTCCAGCCGGTATGATGCCGGCTCGGCGTGCCGCCGTTCACCTCCGTATGGACCGTATGTCCCAGCCCGCCCTGCCCCACCCCGAAGACCACGGCCCCGGCCGCAAGGCGACGATCTCGCGCGAGGACCTGCTGGCGGCCGCGCTCAAGCTGATCGGGCCGCACCGCAGCGTCTCCACGCTGAGCCTGCGCGAGGTGGCGCGCGAGGCCGGGATCGCACCCAACAGCTTCTATCGCCAGTTCCGCGACATGGACGAACTGGCCGTGGCGCTGATCGATCTTGCCGGCCGCTCGCTGCGCGCCATCATCGGCGCCGCACGGCAACGCGCCACCAGCAGCGATCGCAGCGTGGTGCGCGGTTCGGTCGAAGCCTTCATCGAACAGTTGCGCGCCGACGACAAACTGCTACACGTGCTTCTGCGCGAGGGCACGGTCGGATCCGATGCGTTCAAGCAGGCGGTCGATCGCGAGCTGAACTTCTTCGAGGAAGAACTGCGCATCGATCTGATCCGCCTGGCGGCGCGCGATGGCGCGGCCCTGCACGAACCGGCGCTGGTGTCCAAGGCGATCACGCGCCTGGTGTTCGCGATGGGGGCCACCGCGATGGATCTGCCGCCGGAGAAGGATCCGGAGCTGATCGATCAGATGTCGCAGATGGTGCGGATGATCATCACCGGCGCGCGCGCCATCGCGGCAGTGGAACAGCGGGCCAGCCGGCGCAGCGCATGACGACACCCCCCCCGCGCTCGACCTTCGTCACCGTGGTGGCGACGGTGTTCATGACCTTCAGCGGCTTCGGCGCGCTGGTCGGCATCCTGCAGAACCTGATGCTGCATCTGCTGTTCCCTCTGGAGCAATTCCGGTCGCAGAGCCAGGCGGCGGGCGAGCAGTTGCCGGCCACGGCCGCCTTCGTGTTCCAGTACTTCCCGTGGTGGTTTGCGTTGTTCCTGGTCGCGAACCTGCTGATGTTCACCGCATCGACCGGCCTGCTGCTGCGACGCAACTGGGGACGGCGGCTGTTCATCGGACTGCATGCCATCGCGATCGTCTGGCAGATCGTGGGCTGCCTGCTGCAGCGCCGATTCATCTCCGAGATGATGCGCATCCCGGACCTGGCGTAGTCGCCCCCGGAGATCGTCGCGCGGATGAACTCGATGATGACGGTGATGCAGGTGTACTCGATCATGAGCGCTCTGGCCTTCATCGCCTTGTCCGCGTGGCTGATCTGGAAATTCCGCACGCCCGCGATCGTGGCCGAATTCGCTGCGCGCGCACGCGGCTGATCGCCTCTGCCGCTCCTCAAGGATGGATGCGGATCGGCGTGCCGACCGCCACGCGTTGCCAGATCGCATCCATCTGGTCATTGGTGACCGCGATGCAGCCATCGGTCCAGTCGCCGCGATAACCCGGCGGCGTCGCGCCGTGGATCATGATGTCGCCGCCCGGATCCACGCCGCGTGCGCGTGCCTGCCGGCGATCGGCTTCGTTCGGATACGAGATCCGCAGTGAGAGGTGATAGCGGCTGCGATCGTTGCGATAGGTGATGCGGTAATCGCCTTCGGGGGTCCGCTCGTCGCCCTGCTGCCGCTTGTGGCCGACGGGCGCGTCACCCAGTGCGACGTGGTACGTCGCGATGACCTCACCGCCGCGCCGCAGTTCCATCCGCCGCTGCGCCTTGTAGACGTGGATGGCGTCGGCACGCTGTGCGGGCGGCAGCAGTGCCGGGATGTCGCGTGCCAGCGTGATGATCGGCATGCACAGAAGAATCGGGAGCCACAGCACTGGCTGCGCGATGCGGTGCAGGAGGCGGTCGCGTCGGAACAGGGGCATCAGGCAGGCAGGGCGCGTTCGATGATGGGCGCGGTCATCGTATCCGGCCGCAACGTACCGAAGACCTGTCCGCGCGCGCCCGCCAGTCGACTGCGCACGAACGGCAAGGCGACCGGACTGTCGGCGCGCAGCAGCACGGCCGCCTGCAACGCCAGCGCCAGGCGTTCGGTCAGCCAGCGCGCGGATGCTTCGTCGGCCGCGTGCAGAGCCGCCTGCAATTGCAGGATGAAATCATCGAACGCCGGTGCGCGTCCGGAGGCGTGCTCGAACTCGGCGAGCAGTGCACGCAGGCTTTCCGGCTCTCTCGACAACGCGCGCAGCACGTCCAGGCACTGGATGTTGCCACTGCCTTCCCAGATCGAATTCAACGGTGCCTGCCGGTACAGGCGCGGCAGGATGGATTCCTCCACATACCCCGCGCCGCCCAGGCATTCCTGCGCCTCGTTGACGAAGGCGGGCGCGCGCTTGCAGATCCAGAACTTGCCGATCGCGGTGGCGACGCGCGCGAACGGGGCTTCGGCCGGATCCTGCGCTGCGCGATCGATGGCCCGCGCCACGCGGATCGACAGGGCCGTCGCCGCCTCGGATTCGATCGTCAGATCCGCCAGCACGTTCGCCATCAGCGCGTGTTCGCAAAGCCGCTTGCCGAAGCTGCGGCGGTGCCGCGCATGGTGCAGCGCCTGCGCGAGCGCCATGCGCATTTCGGCCGCCGAACCGAGCATGCAGTCCAGCCGCGTCAGCATCACCATCTCGATGATGGTGGCGACGCCGCGCCCCTCCTCGCCCACGCGCCAGGCGCGCGCGCCGCAGAATTCCACTTCGCTGGACGCGTTGGACCAGTCGCCGAGCTTGTCCTTCAGGCGCATCAGGTGGAACGCATTCCTGTCGCCGCTGTCCAGGCGGCGCGGCATCAGGAAGCAGCTCAATCCGCCCGGTGCCTGCGCAAGCACCAGGAAGCCATCGCTCATCGGCGCGGAGAAAAACCATTTGTGGCCGACCAGGCGGTACGCGTCGCCGTCGGGCGTGGCGGTCGTGGTGTTGGCGCGCACATCCGAACCGCCCTGCTTTTCCGTCATGCCCATGCCGAGGGTGAGCCCGCGCTTGTCGGCCATCGGCAGATCGCGCGCGTCGTACGCGGGCGCGGCGACGCCTTCGGCCCAGCGGCGCAGCGTGGGCTCGCGACGCAGCACCGGCACGGCCGCGTGCGTCATCGTCAGCGGACAACTGGTGCCGGCATCGGCCTGATGATGCAGGTAGCTCAGCGCCGCACGTGCGACGTGCGCTCCCGGACCGGGCTCATGCCATGACAGTCCCGCCACGCCGTGATGCTTCGCCGCATCCATCAGCGCGTGATATGCCGGATGGAATTCGATCCGATCGATGCGATGGCCATGGCGATCATGGGTGATCAACCGAGGGCGATCGCGATTGGCATCGAAGCCCAGCCGATAGAGCGCATCGCCCGCGAGCGCGCCGTAGGCCGCCAAGCGCGGAACGAAATCGCCCGCCTCTTCGCGCGCCACGCTTTCGCGCAGGGCGGCGTCGGCCTGCCACAGATCACGGGGCTCGAACGGCGGCGGCTGGTTCTCGACGCGATGGGTCTCGAATTCGGCGGGTGCGTTCATTGGCCTCTCCGGTGCTCGTCCCGATTGTGGCCCATCCACGCGACGCGCGCGCCCGCGCCAGGCAATAAAAAACCCCGCCGGAGCGGGGTCGGAAAATTCTTCAAGCCGCGATCAGGCCGATGGCACGACGTTGCCTGCCTGCGCGCCCTTGGGGCCCTGGGTCACTTCGTACGTGACGCGCTGGCCTTCCTTCAGACTGCGGAAACCCTTGGAGTTGATCGCGGTGTGATGCACGAAGACATCGGCGCTGCCATCTTCTGGCGCGATGAACCCGAAGCCCTTGGCATCGTTGAACCATTTCACGGTACCGTACGGCATAGCGCTTGCGTTTCCTTGTTAGGCGGGTGGAATACGTGCGGCCGCAACCGCACGCCGCCGAGTATGCAAAGCCTTGGCGGCGTTGACAATCACCCGCGCGCGAGTTCGCCGACCAGTTCCGGCAAGCCGGCCGAGGCGGCCTCCACGTTCGCCAGCACTTCGGCCATGGTGATCTCTTCGCCGTCACCGCAGCCGGCGGCCCAGTTGGCGACGATCGCCAGGCATGCGTAATCCAGGCCGAGTTCGCGCGCGAGCCCGGCTTCGGGCATGCCGGTCATGCCGACCAGATCGCAGCCGTCACGGCGCATGCGTGCGATCTCGGCACGGGTTTCCAGACGCGGTCCCTGCGTGGCGCCATAGCAGCCGCCGTCCACGACGCCGACCCCGGTCACGCGCGCGGCGGCGAGGATCTTCCGGCGCAGCAGTGGCGTGTAGGGTTCGCCGAAATCCACGTGCAGCACTTCGCTGCCCGGCTCTTCGCAGATGGTGGAAATGCGGCCCCAGGTGTAATCGATGATCTGATCCGGGCAGGCCAGCACGCGCGGCCCGTACGCATCGGTGATGCCGCCGACGGTGTTGAGCGCCAGCACGCGGGTGGCGCCGATGGCCTTCAGCGCGGCCAGGTTCGCCCGGTAATTGATCCGGTGCGGCGGCACCGAATGCCCTTCGCCATGCCGCGCCAGGAATGCCACCTGCTGCCCCAGCAGACGGCCGATCCGGATCGGCCCGGACGGCTGGCCGAACGGCGTATCGATCTCGCGCGTCCGCACATCGTCCAGAGCCGCGAGCTTGTAGATGCCGGTGCCGCCGATGACGGCCAGTGAGGGTGCGGAATGCATGGCGTGGGTTGTCCGGTGGAGCGTGGTGGGTAGGAGCGGAGAGCGGGGACCGGGAATCGGGAGCCGGTAGCGGGTGGGCGAACGGAAATCGGATTTGGAATGCGGAGTTCGCGACGGCTCGAAAGAGAATGCGGAACGGGTGCTTCGCCTGTTTGATCAACGAGCAAGCGACGGATTCCGCTTGCCGCTGGCCGATTTCCGATTGCCGATCACGGCTCCCGGCTACCGGCTACCGCTACCGATCCTTCAACGCATAAATCCCCGGCAGATTGCGGCCCTGCTCGTAATAATCCATGCCGTAGCCGAAAACGTAGCGGTCGGCGACAGCGAGGCCGACGTAATCGGCGCAGATGCCCTCGACGCAGCGGTCGTGCTGCTTGACCGTCATCGCGGCGATGCGAACGTCAGTGGCGCCCTGTTCCAGGCACCACTGCTTGACCGCGGCCAGCGTGTGGCCTTCATCGAGGATGTCATCGACCAGCAGCACGCGCCGGCCGTACAGCGCGGTGGCCGGACGATGCTTCCACACCAGTTCGCCGCCGGAGGTCTCGCCGCGATAGCGGGTCGCATGCAGGTAATCGAATTCCAGATCCAGGCCGCGCGCGCCGAGTTCCAGCGCGAGCTGGCCGGCGAATGGCAGCGCGCCATGCATGATCGTCAGATACACCGGCACTTCACCGGCGTAGTCGCGCGCGATCGGCTCGGCCATCGCCGCGATCGCGTTTTCCAGGGTCTGCCGATCGATCAGCAGATCGGCATTGGCCAGCGCGTCGGCCAGTGCGGGTCGTGGATTGCCCAGCGTCGTCATCATGCAGTCTCCGAATTGCCGAGCACACGCGCCTGCGCCTGGCCATAACGTTGATCGGCGAGCAGGCCGTCCCAGCCCAGCCCGCCGCGTCCAATCAGGCCGAGCAGCGCGGCCGTGTTCAAGTGGCGGCCTTCGACCGCTTTCAGCGATTCCTCGACCAGCTTGGGCGAGCACACCAGCACCACGTCGCAGCCGGCATCCAGATGCAGATCGATGCGCGCTTTCACGCCGCCGGCCGAGAACGCGGCCGCCATGCCGATGTCATCGGAAAACACCACGCCGCCGAAGCCCATTTCCTCGCGCAGGATCTGCTGGATCCAGCGCGGCGAATATCCCGCGGGTTCCGGCGCGACGGCCGGATACGCCACGTGCGCCATCATCACCGCATCGGCGCCGGCTTCGATGCCCGCCACGAACGGGAGCAGATCGTGTTCGCGCAGGATCTCCAGCGGGCGCGGATCAAGGGCATCGTCAAAGTGCGTGTCCTCGAGCACGGTGCCATGCCCGGGAAAATGCTTGAGCGTGGCGGGCATGCCGACGCTGTGCATGCCGCGCACGTAGGCACGGGTGAAATCGGCGACGACGATCGGATCGGCATCGAATGCGCGATCCCCGATCGCGCGATTGCCGCGTGCCAGATCGACCACCGGCGCGAAGCTCAGATCGATCCCGCTGGCGCGGATTTCGCTCGCCATCAGCCAGGCGTGCTCTTCGGCCAGGGCCAGCGCCGCCTGCGGATCCTGTGCGTAACGCTTGCCGAAGCCCTCCAGCGGCGGCAGTGCGCTGTAGCCTTCGCGGAAACGCTGCACCCGGCCGCCTTCCTGATCCACGCAGATCAGTTGCGGGCGAGGCGCGGCTTCGCGGATGGCGGCGGACAGCTCGCTCACCTGTGCGCGCGAGGCGAAATTGCGGGTGAACAGGATGACGCCGGCCACTGCATCATGCTGCAGCCAGTGGCGTTCCTGTTCGTTGAGTTCGGTGCCGGCGATGCCGATGACGAGCATGGGAGTCCTCAGGGAAGATCGCGGGCTTCTCGCTCCTCACGCGACCACTGCGCGTAAGGCCGCGAAGCCAGGGCCAGATTGTAATAGCGCCGGCCGTCGGTGACCTGTTTGCCGATCCAGTCCGGCTTCACGAAGGTTTCATCGGCGGCATCCAGTTCGATTTCGGCCACGATGAGCCCGGCGTTCTCGCCGAGGAATTCGTCGACTTCCCACAGATGACCGGCATGGCGGACGTAATGCCGGCGCTTCTCGACCCTGCCGCCGACGCACAGCGCCAGCAGGGCACGAGCGTCCTCGACCGGAATCGGGTAGTCGAATTCCTGCCGCGTGTGGCCCAGTTGCAGAGACTTGAGATTGAGGTAGGCCGCATCGCCCTGGATGCGCACGCGCACCGATGCCTTCTGGCCGCCCTCGCCCATCGCCGCCATATCATTGATGTAGCCCTGCGCCATCGGCACGACCTCGTGCGCGGCCGCGCGCCAGCCATCACCGGTCACCAGGAATTTGCGTTCGATTTCGAGGGGCATGGACGGAGTCAGTGGCAGATGACGGGGGCGGGCGCGGCTTGGCAGAGATACGCAGGCACCATCCAGACCTCTGGCGTTTGCGTGCCCGCCCCGCCCTTCGAAGTACGGACCTGGGGCGTCGATGGACCAAACGATAACGCCAGATGCTCATCAGGTACCGTCGGCTCTCCTTCGGCACCCACGACAACCGCCAGCAGACCGTCCATCTGCACCAGATCACCGCGCTTGAATGTACCCATGCCTCGCTCCTTCTTCACCGCTCGAAGAGCGCGATGGACTCCACGTGCGCGGTGTGCGGGAACATGTCCATCACACCGGCTGCTTTCAGGCGATAGCCGTGTTCGTTGACCAGATAGCCGGCATCGCGCGCCAGGGATCCGGGGTGGCAACTGACATAGACAATGCGCTGGAATTGTTTCAGCGGGAGCTGTTGCAACACATCGATCGCACCCGAGCGCGGTGGATCCAGCAGCAGTTTGTCGAAGCCCTGCCGCATCCATGGAGTGCCGCGCTGATCCTGGGTCAGATCCGCGGCATGGAACTGCACGTTCGACAATTGGTTGCGCTGGGCGTTTTCGCGCGCGCGCGCGACCAGTCCGGCCTCGCCTTCCACGCCGACCACCTCGCCGGCCAGCCGCGCCATCGGCAGGGTGAAATTCCCCAGCCCGCAGAACAGGTCGAGGATGCGATCGCCCGGCTGCGGATCCAGCAGTTCGAACGTCCGCGCGATCATCTTCTCGTTGAGTCCGGCATTGACCTGGATGAAGTCGAGCGGACGGAATCCCAGCTCGATGTTCCAGGCCGGCAGCGTGAAGGCCAGCGCAGGAGCCTCCGGCCACAGCGGATGCACACTGTCCACGCCGCCCGGTTGCAGGAAGATGGCGAACCCATGCGCCTGGCCGAAGCCTGTCAAGGCCTCGAAATCGGCTTGGCTCAACGGACGCAGATGACGGAACACCAGCGCGACCCCGCGGAACTCGGGCGTCGGGTCACCGGCGATGAACTCGATCTGCGGGATGTCGGCCCGGGCATCGAGCGACTCCACCAGTTCGGCCAGCGGCGTGATGCTGCCGCCGATCGCGGGAATGACGGTGTGGCAGAGGCTCAGATCGGCGACGAAGCGCGGATCCTGCTCGCGGAAGCCCACCAGCGTCCTGTCCTTCTTGTTGACGCGGCGCACCGAGAACCGCCCCTTGCGGCGATAGCCCCAGCTCGGCCCGACCAGCGGCGGCAGCAGGGTTTCCGGCGCGACGTGGCCGATGCGCTCGAGGTTCTCACTCAGCACGTGCTGCTTGGCGAGGATCTGCTTTTCTTCGTCCAGATGCTGCAGCACGCAGCCACCGCACACGCCGAAGTGGATGCAGCGCGGGGTGACGCGATCGGGCGAGGGCTGCAGCACTTCCAGCGTGCGCGCTTCGTCGAAATGGCGATTACGCGCGGTCTGCTCGGCCATCACCTGCTCGCCGGGCAACGCGCCGGCGATGAAGACGGCCTTGCCATCGCGGCGGGCGACGCCGCGGCCATCGTGGGTCAGATCGAGGATGTCGGCGGGGAACGGGGTGCGGTCGATGCGGGGAGAACGGGCCACGTGGCGGAAGCTGCGTGCGAAAACGGGCCGGCATTGTCGCATGGCCGGATGCGGCGCCCGTGCGCGGCGATGCGGCCCTGCGTCAACGCGCTCGACACGCCAGGCGTTAGGATGCGCACGCACACGGAGGACGCGAGGATGGATGAGGCAACCGGCACGCCCCGACTGCTGCTCGTGGAGGATGACACCATCAGCCGCAATTTCATGCAGGCGGCCTTGCGGGCGCTGCCGGCCGAGGTGGATGCCGTGGCGACCGCCGCCGAGGCAATCGCCCTGCCCGGGCCGCATGCGCTGTGGTTGATCGACGCGCGCCTGCCGGACATCAGCGGCGCGCATCTGCTGCGCACGCTGCGGCTGCGCGCGCCCGCCACGGTGGCGCTGGCGCACACGGCCGATCCCTCGGCCGATCAGCGGCAGGCCCTGCTGGACGCCGGGTTCGAGGAGGTACTGATCAAACCGCTGCCCGCCGCGCATCTGCAGGACCGCGTGCGATCCCGCCTGCCGCTTTCCGCCGCGGGCGATTGGAATGAAGACGCCGCACTGCGTGCGCTGAACGGCAACCGCGATCATGTCGCCATGCTGCGCACGCTGTTCATCGACGAACTGCCCGGCGCGCTGCGCACGATCGACCACGCATTCGACACGGTGGACGGCGCGGCGATGTCCGCGCAATTGCACAAGCTGCGCGCCAGTTGCGGCTTCGTCGGCGCGCAGCGACTGGAGCAGGCGGTGATCGCATTGCAGCGATCGCCGGCGTCATCCGAATCGATGCAGGCCTTCCGGCAGGCTGCCCGGGCATTGCTGCGCTGAGCGCACGACAGGGCTCATTCGCGCGATCGCAGGCGTCCGAGTTGGCCCAGCATGTCCCAGGATTTCAGGCCGCGCGGGCCCAGGTGATGCGCGAGCACCGATCGCAGCGGCAGGCGCAGGCTGGCGAGATCTTCGGGCTCCGGCACGCGATCGGCGGCCAGTGCCAGCAGTGCGCGTCCGGTCGCCGCCGCGTTGCGTTCGCCGTGGCCGCGATCGATGCGCAGCCGTTCGGGCCCCTGTTCCGGATCCAGCCGATAGCGCGCAGCCGGATCGATCGCTTCTCCCTGCACGTCGACATCGAGTGCGAAGCCGAATCCCAGCGCTTCCAGCAGATCGCGCTCGAAACGACGCAGCGTCCACGCCAGCGAGGCAGGCGTGGCCAGTCCATCTCGCGCGCGTCCATATGCGTCGAAAAGTTCCGGCACGGCGTCGTGCCTGGGCGCCAGGCGCAGCACCAGTTCGCTCAGATAGAACGCGGCCAGCATCGCATCGCCAGACAGGCGCGGGGCGGTGTCGATGGCTTCGGCGCTGATCAAGCGCGCCAGTTCACCGCGCGGTTCGGCGTCCAGACGGATCCGCTGCAGCGGTTGCAGCGCCGCGCGCAGCACGTGTTTCTTCGGTCCCGTCACGCCGCGCGCAACCAGCCCCAATCGCCCGTGATCCCGGGTCAGCACTTCCACGAGCAGGCTCGTCTCGCGCCAGGGACGCGCGTGCAGGACGAAGGCCGGCTCGTTCAGCAGGCGCATGGGCTGCGGCCAGTCTGCCGGGAACCGTGAGCCGGAAACCGCTCATGTCGTTCGCAAGCCGCCAGTGCGGGGAACATAGAGACTCCGGTTGTCGGCTACCGGTTATCCGCTTCGGACGCGCTCACTCGTAACCAAAGGCTTTCAGCGCGGTCTCGTCATCGGACCAGCCTTCGCGCACGCGCACCCAGGTTTCGAGGAAGACCTTGCGATCGAACAGGTGTTCCATCTGCATGCGCGCCTTGCTGCCGATTTCCTTGAGCCGCGCGCCCCCCTTGCCGATCACGATCGCTTTCTGGCTCTCGCGCTCGACCCACACGACCGCGCCGATGCGCAGCATCTCGCCATCTTCGCTGAAGCGCTCGATCTCCACCGTGGTCGCGTATGGCAGTTCGGCGCCGAGCTGCCGCATCAGTTGTTCGCGGATCAGTTCGCCGGCCAGGAAGCGCTCGCTGCGATCGGTGATCTCGTCCTCGCCGAACATCGGCGGCGCTTCCGGCAGGAGCCGCAGCACGTCCTTCACCAGCGCCTCCAGGCCGTTCTTCTTCAACGCCGATACCGGATGCACGCTGGCGAACTGGCGGCCTTCGCTGATCTGCGCCAGGAACGGCAGCAGCGCGCTTTTCTCGCGCAGCCGATCGACCTTGTTGACCACCAGCACCACCGGAATGCCGACATCGCTCAGCACGTTGTAGGCCAGCGTGTCCTCCTCATCCCAGCGCCCGGCTTCGATCACCAGCAAGCCGGCATCGACGCCTTCCAGCGCGCCGCGCGCGGCGCGGTTCATCACGCGGCTCATCGCCGAGGCAGAAAACTTGCCCTGCTGCCTGTGCAGGCCGGGCGTATCGACCAGCGCGATCTGCCCCTGCGGGAAGGTGGCGATGCCGAGCAGGCGATGGCGCGTGGTCTGCGGCCGGTTGGAAGTGATGCTGATCTTCGCGCCGACCAGTGCGTTGATCAGCGTGGACTTGCCGACGTTGGGACGGCCGATGACCGCGACGCTGCCGCTGCGGTGGGAAGAGGTATCGCTCATATGCGTTTGGTTTCCGCAAGTTTCTCGAGCACCGCCGCGGCCGCGGCCTGTTCGGCGATGCGGCGCGACGTGCCCTCGCCTTCGGCCGCGACGGGCGGCTCGGTGAGGCTGCAACGCGCGACGAATTGCTTGGCGTGATCGTCGCCGCTCTCGGAGATCAGTTCGTACAGCGGCAGCGGCCGCTGCTTGGATTGCAGCCATTCCTGCAACCGTGTCTTGGCGTCCTTCTCGGGCTTGCCCACCGGCAATGCGGCCAGCGCATCCTCGAACCACGGCAGCACGACGGCGCGGCACCGCTCGAACCCGCAATCCAGATAGATCGCAGCGACCAGCGCCTCCAGCGCATCGGCCAGGATCGAATCGCGGCGATGGCCGCCGGATTTCATTTCGCCCGGTCCCATCGTCAGCCGCGCGCCGAGATCCAGCCGCCGCGCGATGACAGCCAGTGACGCCTCGCGCACGAGTTCGGCGCGGGCGCGCGTCAACGCGCCTTCGTCGGCCTTGGGCCAGCGATCGAACAAGGCCTCGGCAATCAGCAGGTTGACGATGCCGTCACCGAGAAACTCGAGCCGCTCGTTGTGGGGCGCGCCGGCACTGCGATGGGTCAGGGCCTGCTCCAGCAAACCCTGATTGACGAACGCGTGCGTCAGCCGGAGCGCGGTCAACCCTTATTCCGGCGAACCGTGGCGGACCAGCCGCTGGGTCGTGTCGAACTTGCCCACCACGTCGAGGTTGCCCACCAGCGGGCGGCGCACTTCATAGTTGACGCGCATGTTCCAGCCGCCGTCGGTGCGCTCGAACTTGACGTTGGCCGGCTTCACGTTCGCCGAGTAGTTGATGTACAGGCGGCGGAAGAACATTTCCTGGATGCGATCCGGATTCATGTCGGCCACGCCTGCCTCGTCCGCCAGCCCCTTCATCGAAGAGCGGACGGAGTAGTACTCCTGGTACATCGGGAACAACTTCATGCCGATGAAGGCCGCGAAGCCCACCACGGCCAGCACGATCAGGAAACTGAGCAGCGTGATGCCGCCCTGACGCTTGCGATTGTTCATTGCCGTTCCCCCGTTGTCACACGCCTGTTGATTGGTCCGCCGTTACTGGATCGAATTGCCGATCCGCGACGGCTGGAAGCTCCCCTTGCAGAACCAGTCCTCGCAGTTCAGCCAGATCAGGAAGGCCTTGCCGCGCAGGTTTTCCTCCGGCAGGAAATGGGTCTGCGTCCACAACCGGCCGTCCTCGCTATTATCACGATTGTCGCCCATGACGAAATAGTGGCCCGGCGGCACCACCCATTCGCCTTCGCCGGTGACGCGGTCGAGCACCTCGAGCACCTTGTGCGGACGGCCCGGCAGTTGTTCTTCCAGCAACGTGGCGCTGTCATCGCCGATCTGCAGCCCGCGGCCGCTGTAGGTGCCCAGGGTCTGGTAGGTCAGCGGTTGGCCGTTGATCGACACCGTGTTGCCCTGGAAGGTGATGCGATCCCCGGGCAGGCCGATCACGCGCTTGATCCAGTTGTTCTGAGGATCGTGCGGCGGCTTGAACACCACCACGTCGCCGCGCTTGGGCTCGCCGATCGAAACGAACTTCTGGTTGGTGATCGGCAGGCGCAGGCCGTAGGCGAACTTGTTGACCAGGATGAAGTCGCCGATCAGCAGGTTCGGCATCATCGAGCTGGAGGGAATCTTGTACGGCTCGGCGACGAAGCTGCGCAGCACCAGCACCAGCGCCAGCACCGGGAAAAACGCGCGCGAGTAATCGACCAGCACCGGCTCTTCGTCCAGCAGCCCGCCGCGGGCGGCGCGGCGCTTGGCGAAGAACAGCCTGTCCAGCAGCCAGATGGCGCCGCTCAACAGCGTCAGCACGACAAGGATTGTTTCAAACCAGACCATCGGGTGTTCCTTCGGAACGGGATTGGAATCCGGGGTGGGATTCGCGGCCGGTCATACGAATCCCGACGTGCGAATCCCGATCCCGGCGCGTTACTTGCTGTCCACCTGCAATACGGCGAGGAAGGCTTCCTGCGGGATTTCCACGCGGCCGACCTGCTTCATCCGCTTCTTGCCTTCCTTCTGCTTCTCGAGAAGCTTTTTCTTGCGGCTGATGTCGCCACCATAGCACTTGGCCAGCACGTTCTTGCGCATGGCCTTCACGGTGCTGCGGGCGATGATCTGCGCGCCCACCGCGGCCTGGATCGCCACGTCGAACATCTGGCGCGGGATCAGATCCTTCATCTTCTCGCACAGTTCGCGGCCGCGCCGATCGGCATGGCTGCGGTGCACGATCAGGCTGAGCGCATCGACCTTGTCGCCGTTGATCAGCGTGTCCAGCCGCACGAACGGGCCAGCCTGGAAACGCAGGAACGAATAATCGAGCGAGGCGTAGCCGCGACTGACCGACTTGAGCTTGTCGAAGAAATCCAGCACCACCTCGGCCATCGGCAGCTCGTAGCTGATCTGCACCTGGCTGGCCAGGTACTGGATGCCGATCTGCACGCCGCGCTTTTCCTCGCACAGCTTGATGATCGCGCCGATGTAGCTTTCCGGAGTCAGGATGTTGGCGCGGATGATCGGTTCGCGCACCTCTTCGATCAGGTTGGACTGCGGCAGTTTGGCCGGATTGTCCAGCGACATGACCGTGCCATCGGTACGCAGGACTTCATACACGACCGTCGGCGCGGTGGTGATGAGATCCAGATCGTATTCGCGCTCCAACCGCTCCTGCACGATCTCCATGTGCAGCATGCCGAGGAAGCCGCAGCGGAAACCGAAGCCCATCGCTTCCGAACTCTCCGGCTCGAAGCGCAGCGCGGCGTCGTTGAGGCGCAGCTTTTCCAGCGCTTCGCGCAGGGCCGGATAGTCCTCGGCGTTGACCGGGAACAGGCCGGCGAACACGCGCGGCTGCATTTCCTGGAAGCCCGGCAGCGGCCCGGGCGCCGGATCGCCGGCGAGGGTCAGGGTGTCGCCGACCGGCGCACCGTGCACGTCCTTGATCGAGGCGGTGATCCAGCCCACTTCGCCGGCGCCGAGCTTCTTCAGCTCCTTGCGCTTGGGCGTGAACACGCCGACCTTGTCGACTTCATGCGTGCGCCCGGTCGACATCACCAGGATCTTGCTCTTCGAGCCGATCTCGCCCTGCATCACGCGCACGAGCGACACCACGCCGAGGTAGTTGTCGAACCAGGAGTCGATGATCAGCGCCTGCAGCTTGTCGGTATCGCGCGGCTGCGGCGGCGGGATGCGCTGGACGATCGCTTCCAGCACCAGATCGACATTCAGGCCGGTCTTGGCGCTGACCGGCACGGCGTCGGCCGCGTCGATGCCGATGACCGCTTCGATCTCGTTCTTGGCGCGCTCGATGTCGGCGGTCGGCAGGTCGATCTTGTTGAGCACCGGCACCACTTCCAGCCCCTGCTCGACCGCCGTGTAGCAGTTGGCGACCGACTGGGCCTCCACGCCCTGCGCGGCATCCACGACCAGCAGCGCGCCTTCGCACGCGGCGAGCGAACGCGAGACTTCGTAGCTGAAGTCCACGTGGCCGGGAGTGTCGATGAAGTTCAGGTAATAGGTCTGCCCATCCTTGGCCTTGTAAGGCAGGGAGACCGACTGGGCCTTGATGGTGATGCCGCGTTCGCGCTCGATCGGGTTGGAATCGAGCACCTGCGCTTCCATCTCGCGGGCCTCGAGGCCGCCGCAGAGCTGGATGATGCGATCGGCCAGCGTCGACTTGCCGTGATCGACGTGGGCAATGATGGAAAAGTTGCGGATGTTCCGCATGGAATCAGAGGACATGTGGGGCGGCGGCAACGGCCGTCGTCAGGATAACGCGGCATTATCGCATGGCCGGCGGTGAAGCCGGCCGCGCGGATGTGCAAACGCCCGCCGGAACCCCGGCGGGCGTTGCGTCAGGTCAATCGGTGGCTCAGCGCGCGTCGTCGCCGGCGGTCACCGCGAGGAAGCGGGTCGCACCGCCCTGCACGCGCACCAGCAGCATCACGGTCTGGCCGGCCTTGACGCCGGCGAGTTCGGCATTGAGCGCGGCGGGGCTGCCGACCGCGGTACGGCCGACCTGCAGCACCACCATGCCCGGCGCCAGCCCGGCTTCACGCGCAGCGTCGCTGGTGACGCGGCTGATCAGCACGCCCTCGCCCGCCTTGAGGTTCCACTGCTTGCGGGTATTGGCGTCCAGTTCCTGGCCCACGATGCCCAGCGGGTTGGTGCCTGCCGCCGGCGCCGGCTTGCCGGGCAGGGCCGGCAGCCCTCCGGCGCTGGCCTGATCCTCGCTGAGTTCGGTCAGGGTGACGCTCAGGTCGCGTTCCTTGCCGTCGCGCAGCACGGTGATCCTGGCGCGGGTCCCCGGCACCAGGGCGCCGACCAGCGGCGGCAGGTCGCTGGAATCATTGATCGGCGTGCCATTGAAAGACTTGATGATGTCGCCCGGCACCACGCCGGCCTTGGCCGCCGGGCTGTCCTCCAGCACCTGGTTGACCAGCGCGCCGCGTGTATCGGCCAGCCCGAAGCCCTTGGCTTCATCGGTGCTGATCGGCTGGACCACCACGCCGAGCTGGCCGCGACTGACCTTGCCGGTGGCCTTGAGTTGATCCACCGCGCTCATCGCCAGATCGATGGGGATGGCGAAGCTGATGCCCATGTAACCGCCGGAGGCCGAGAAGATCTGCGAATTGATGCCGACGACTTCACCGCGCGTATTGAGCAGCGGGCCACCGGAATTGCCCTGGTTGATCGCCACGTCCGTCTGGATGAAGGGGACGTAGCGCTGTTCGGCCGAGGCACTGCGGCCGACCGCACTGACGATGCCGGCGGTGACCGAGTGATCCAGACCGAACGGCGAACCGATCGCCACCACCCATTGGCCCGGCTTGAGCGAGCGCGAATCGCCCAGGCGCACGGCCGGCAGGCCCTTGGCGTCGATCTTGAGCAGGGCGACGTCGTACTGCTGATCGCTGCCGACGACCTTGGCGGCGAATTCGCGGCGATCCGGCAGCTTCACCTTCACCTCGTCGGCACCATCGACCACGTGATGGTTGGTGAGCACGTAGCCGTCGTTGGAGATCACGAAGCCCGACCCCATCGAAATGCCACGGCGCGACGGGCCGCGATCGCCCGGCCCCGGCATCTGGAAGCCCGGCGGCAGCATGCGGCGGAAGAACTCCGGAATCTCGTCCTCGTCCATCCCCTGCTGCGCCGTCTGGCGGCTGCCGATGCGCGCCTCGATGTTGACCACGCCCGGGCCGACGTTGTCCACCAGTTGGGTGAAATCCGGCAATCCGCTGACCAGTTGCGGCGCAGCCGACTGCGCGACGGAAGGCACGGCGGCGGCGGGCGCCGGGTCGGCCGGACGCGCGCACGCGGCCAGCGGCGTGGTGAGGATCAGCAGGGACAACAGGGTGGAACGGGCACTCAGGCTCATCGAATGCAGGCCTCGATCTCGTCTCGTGGGCAGGAACGCGGGGCGGTGCGGCGCGCCGCACCGCGCAGACTCAGCGTTGCGGTTCGCTTGGCGCGGCCGGCAACGACGGGTCGAACGGGTAGAACGTGCGCGCGGCCGAATCGTTCGAATAGCCGGTGGTCAGGCTTCCGGCCGCATTGCCCGCGTAGGGGGAAAGCGCCGAACGCGGCCACGGCCGTGCCGGGGCGGCTGCCGGCGTGCGCGAGAACGGATCCCGGACGGCCATCGAGGCTCCGCCTTCCAGGCTGGGCAAAGCGTGCGAAGCCACCGCGGCCGGCGCAGCGATTGGCGCCGAAGCCACGGCACGGGCCGGCGCTTGCGCGATGCGCGATGTGCTGCGTGCAGCCTGCTGGGTGCGCGTCGCGCTGGCCCGGCGCGCATCGATCCGACGGGGCACCGAAGCCGCCGCGATCGAGGCGGTCGCCGCCGAAGCCAGCGTCTGGGCCGTGGCATTGCCGGCATCGGCCAGCGTGCCGTCATCGGCCGAGGCGGCAGGTTCCGGCGCGGCCCGGGTCGTGGCGATGGCCGGCGCCGCGCTCGCGGCTTCGTCCTGCGGGGCCTGCTGGCGCGCCATGAACAACGCCACCAGCGCCACCGATGCGGCAAGCGCACCGCTGCCCCAGCGCAACAGACGGCCGCGCGGAGCGATATCGGCCACGGGCGCGGCCACGCGCGGTTCGGCGGCGATGCCGGCGGCGACGCGTTCGGCGAACCCGGCCGGGGCCGGCGCGCGGGCCTGGCCGCGCAACGCATCGCCACACAACTGCCAGCGTTCCCATTGCGCGGAGAGTTCACGATCGTGCTGCAGCCTGCGAAGCAGGAAACGGGCTTCGTCCGGCGACAGTTCGCCGTCCATCAACGCCGAGAGCTGCTGGCGGTTGTGGAGGTCCAGTTTGTCGAGTTCAACGGTCATGGGCGATTACGCTCCCGGGTGGCGCTGTCGATATCAAGCAGGGGCCGGAGTTCGGCATCGATGGCTTCGCGCGCGCGGAAGATGCGCGAGCGCACCGTGCCGATCGGGCAATCCATCTTCTGCGCGATGTCCTCATAACTCAGGCCCTCCACCTCGCGCAGGGTGATGGCGGTGCGCAGTTCCTCGGGCAGGCGATCGACCGCCTTCATCACCGAGCGCTCCAGTTCCTGCCGCATCAGTTCCCGTTCCGGCGTGTCGGTGTCGCGGAGCCGGGTGCCGGCGTCGTACTGCTCGGCATCGGCCGCGTCCACGTCGTCTGTGGGCGGTCGGCGGTTGTGCGCTACGAGATGGTTCTTGGCGGTATTCACGGCAATCCGATGAAGCCATGTATAGAACTGGGCATCGCCGCGGAAGTTCCCGAGCGCGCGATACGCGCGCAGGAACGTTTCCTGGGCCACGTCCTGGCACTCGCTCCAGTCGTGGATGTAGCGCCCGATCAACGCGATCACCCGGTGCTGGTATTTGCGCACCAGCAGATCGAAGGCCGCGCCGTCGCCGCGCTGCACGCGCTTGACCAGCTCGAGGTCCAACTCCTGTGTCGAATCTGTTCCGGCCATGCCGGCGCGCACTCCTGTCCGCCCGGCATCACCAGGCACTGTGACCGCATCCGCGGAGGAAAGTTCAAAAACCGCTGTCCGTTCTTCGAACACCCGCGGACCTTCAGGCGATACCGTCTTTTAACCCGCGGCCAACGATGATCGGCGGGCCGCTGACCGTACTCGCTTCCATATGTGGATTTGACGCGGGTTAAACAACCTCGGGATGATAGCGGCCTTGTCCATACGTGAACGGATGGTCCCAGCATGGCCGCAAATTTCGATGGGTTGCGATTCAGTCATTGGCAGACCGAACTGCGCAGCGACGGCATCGTCATCCTCAGCTTCGACCGCCAGGGCGCGAGCGTCAACGCGTTCTCGCAGGACGCGCTGATCGAACTGGGCGATCTGATCGAACGCCTGGCCATCGATCCGCCGCGCGGCGTGGTGCTGCGATCGGCCAAGGCTTCGGGCTTCATCGCCGGCGCGGATCTGAAGGAATTCCAGGAATTCGATCGCCGCGGCACCGTCAATGACGCCATCCGCCGCGGACAGAGCGTGTTCCAGAAACTGGCCGAACTGCCCTGCCCCACGGTCGCGGCGATCCATGGGTTCTGCATGGGCGGCGGCACCGAGATCTCGCTGGCCTGCCGGTATCGCGTGGCCTCCAGGGATCCGTCCACCCGCATCGGCCTGCCCGAGGTCAAGCTCGGCATCTTCCCCGGCTGGGGCGGCAGCGCACGGCTTCCGCACTTGATCGGCGCGCCCAGGGCGATGGATCTGATGCTCACCGGACGCACGGTCTCGGCGAGCGCGGCGCGCGAGATGGGGCTGGTGGACAAGGTGGTGGAACCGGCGGTGCTGATCGATGCGGCCATCAGCCTGATCCTCAACGGCGTGCAGCGCCCGGCCTCGCAGCGCTTCCTCGGCTGGATCAGCAATACATGGCCGGCGCGACAGATTCTCGCCCCGCAGATGAGCAAGCAGGTCGCGCGCAAGGCGCCGAAAGCGCACTACCCCGCACCGTATGCGCTGATCAGCGCGTGGCAGCAGTCGGCCGGCAAGGGCATCCAGGGCCGCCTCGATGCCGAACGCAAGGCCGTGGTGAAGCTCGCTTCCACGCCGACCGCGCGCAACCTGGTGCGCATCTTCTTCCTCACCGAACGCCTCAAGGGGCTTGGCGGAAAGGAGCACGGCATCGCGCATGTGCATGTGGTCGGCGCCGGCGTGATGGGCGGCGACATCGCGGCGTGGTCGGCGTACAAGGGCTTCAACGTGACGCTGCAGGATCGCGAGCAGCGTTTCATCGACGGTGCGCTGGCCCGCGCGCAGGAACTGTTCGCCAAGCGGGTGAAGGATGACGCCAAGCGTCCGGCGGTGGCCGCGCGGCTGAAGGGTGATCTGGCCGGCGAAGGCGTGGCCTCGGCGGATCTGGTGATCGAAGCGATCATCGAGAATCCGGAAGCCAAGCGCGATCTCTACCAGAGCATCGAGCCGCGCATGAAGGCCGACGCGCTGCTCACCACCAATACCTCGTCGATTCCGCTGATCGAACTGCGCGAACACATCCAGCGTCCGGCGCAATTCGCGGGCCTGCACTACTTCAACCCGGTCGCGCTGATGCCGCTGGTGGAAATCATCCGCCACGACGCGATGGCTGAGGACACCGAGAAGCGCCTGGCCGCATTCTGCAAGGCCATCGACAAGCTGCCGGTGCCCGTGGCCGGCACGCCGGGCTTCCTGGTCAATCGCGTGCTGTTCCCGTACATGCTCGAAGCCGCGACCGCCTACGCCGAAGGCATTCCCGGCCCGGTGATCGACAAGGCCGCGGTGAAGTTCGGCATGCCGATGGGACCGATCGAACTGCTCGATACCGTCGGGCTGGACGTGGCGTCCGGCGTCGGCGCGGAACTGGCGCCCTTCCTTGGCCTGAGCGTGCCGGCCGCGCTGACGACCGTGGAGAATGGCAAGCGCGGCAAGAAGGACGGCCAGGGCCTCTACCGATGGGAAAACGGCCGCGCGGTGAAACCGGAAGTGCCGAAGGAGTACACCGCGCCGGACGATCTGGAAGATCGCCTGGTCCTGCCGCTGCTCAACGAAGCGGTCGCGTGCCTGCACGATGGCGTGGTGAGCGACAGCGATCTGCTCGATGCCGGCGTGATCTTCGGCACCGGCTTCGCGCCGTTCCGCGGCGGTCCGATCCAGTACATCCGCAGCAGCGGCGCCGATGTGCAACTGGCCAGGCTCAAGGCGCTGCAGGCCCGCCACGGTGATCGCTTCGCGCCGCGTCCGGGGTGGGATTCACCGGCGTTGCGCGCGCCGGCCGCCTGACGACGACGCCGCGGAAACGCGGCGTTTTCGTTTCAGTCACGCGGATCGACGAAGGGCGCGTGGATCTCGTGTTCCTGCAATACCGTCCTGTAATGGTCCAGCCAGGTCAGCAGATGATCGCGCAGCTCGATCAGTGGCGCATGGCCGCGCGCGTCGAGTTGATCGCGCGCGGCATTGCACGCGTGATCAGCCTGCTGGAACAACTGGTACAGCGCATCTCCCTGCACCAGCACGCCCGGATACTTGCGGCCGGGATGGCGCAGCACGATGGCATTGGTGCGATCGGAATAGATTTCGACGGTATCGCGGTACATCGCCCCTCCCCAAGGGCCCTGAATATGTGACGCTCTTCTCAGTCGGACAGCTTACCGCACGCCGTGCGCCCGCGGTAGCGTGCGCTACCGGGCAATCGGACCCGACGCGCCATGCACGATGACGAAACCACGGGTGTTCGCCGTCCGCGGGTTCAGGGGCGCACGCATCGCCTGCCAGACATCCTCCAGCGGCACCCAGGCCGAGGGGTACTTGTGCGCCGCCACGTCGAGGATCAGCAGGCGATCGCTGGGCGGGTGATACGCCGCCACCGGCGAGATGTGGCCCATCTGCTGCTGCCCGACGTGCGCGCGCTCGTAGTTGATCAGCAGGAAATCGCCGGGCCGCGCGAGATTCCCGCGAGCGGTTTCGCGAAAGCGCGGCAGGTCGATGCTGGAGGCCGGCACGACCGTGACCTTCGCACCATGCGCGTGCAGCAGCCCGCCCAGTTCGCGCAGCGACATGCCGCTGAAGCTGACCTTGAGTGGATGCAACGCCACATCCGGCTGCGCGAACAGCGCCTGCTCGTCGATGTGCGGTTCCGCGCCGAAGGCATTGAGCGTTGTCAGCGCAGTCGCCACACCGCAATAGGCCTTGCGCGATTGCGGGACGAAGTGCGCCGCCAGCGCGGCGTAATCGGCCGATTCGCTTTCGCGCAACCATGCAGTGCCTGTGGCCGATGACAACGCCACCAGATGATCCGGCATCGGCAATGGCGTGATCGGCGGCGCGCGCAGATGCGTGTTCCAGAGATGCCCCGCACCGATCAGCGCCGCCAGTGCGAGCCCCGCAAACATCCCCAGCCACACGCGTTTCATCGCTCGCTCCCGGGCGCGGTGATCGACCATCCGGATCGCCCACGCCATCGAATTCTTCGTGAGCAGCACATCCCCGCCACGATGAAACCGCGGTGAAGAGCACACCTGCCACAGCAGCACGCCGACGAACGTTGGCGTGCAAAGCAGCCTCGACGGATCGCGGATGCGCCGCTTCGGTAAGCCTGCCGCTGCGCATCAACCGTCATTGCGAAGAAGATGCTGGATGCGTGGCCGAACGATCGGCCATCGCCGCCCCGTCATCGTCGACCGCATTGCGCCATTCTTCGATGATGGATGCCGTGCATTCGACGATGCGTGATCCCGCGGTTATGCAATTGCAGCGGATCAGGATGACGTCCTCCTGGCGTGCATGCAGTTTCCAGTGCACATATCGCCGATGATCCACGCGCGCAAAGCCCGATGCAGCTACGGCGTGACGGCTTCGCGTCCGGCCATCATGGGCAGGGTGATAGACTGCGCCACCGTCGATGACGAGCCCGGCAATGGTCTTCCGTCTCTCGATCGCGCTTCTGGCCATCCTGGTGGTGGCCGGCGTCGTGGCGCCCGACACCTTCGGTGTATGGAGCCAGCATATGCAGGCCCTCACGCTGGGCAGTGCCGGATGGCTGTACCTGGTCATCGTCTTCTGCGTGCTGGCGTTCCTGGTCTATCTGGCGTTCGGACGCGTGGGGCTGCTGCGCATCGGCGGGCGCGATGCCGTGCCGGAGTTTTCGCGCGGGTCCTGGTTCGCCATGCTCTTTTCGGCGGGCATGGGCATCGGCCTGGTGTTCTGGGGCGCGGCCGAGCCACTGTCGCATCTCGGTGCGCCACCGGAAGGTCTCGAGCCCGGCAGCGCCGCCGCGGCGCGGGCGAGCATGCGCTATGCGTTCTTCCATTGGGGCCTGCATCCCTGGGCGATCTACGCACTCATGGGTCTGGCGATGGCGTGGGGCCAGTACAACCGCGGCGGTCGTGGACAGGTGAGCGATCTGCTGAGGCCGTTGCTGGGTGCGCGCGTGGATGGCGCGGCCGGCGCGCTGATCAATGTATTCGCGGTCGTGGGGGCCGCCCCCCGGGGGGGGCCCACCCCGGGC
>JAEWBY010000030.1 GCA_023390905.1 Pseudomonadota bacterium
TTTTGAGTTAACCGCCTCAAACATCATTGGCGCAAGGCCTCCCAGATGTCCATGGCGGCGCTGTCGATTGTAGAAAACCTCGATGTAGTCGAACACGTCACTGCGTGCTTCTTCGCGACTGCTATAGACCCTGCCGCGTACGCGCTCCTTCTTCAGGCTGCTGAAGAACGACTCAGCGACTGAGTTGTCCCAGCAGTTGCCACGACGACTCATGCTGACTTCCAAGCCGTGCTCGCGGCAGAAGCGGCGCCAGTCATCGCTGCCGTATTGCACGCCCTGGTCGGAGTGGATGACGACCTCCGAAGTGGGGCGCCGCCGCCAGATGGCCATCAACAGTGCGTCCATCGCCAGTTCGCGCGCCAAGCTGGATTTCATCGACCAACCAATGACCGCGCGCGAGTAGAGGTCGATCACCACGGCCAAGTACAACCAACCTTCGGCGGTGCGCAGGTAAGTGATGTCGGTGACCCAGGCAAGGTCGGGTTGCTTGACCGTGAACTGTCGTTGCAAGCGATTGGGCGCCACCACTGCAGGCTTACCGCCCTTGTATCTGCGACGCAGCGGAGAGCGCACCGAACGCAGTCCCTTCTGTCGCATCAATCGCTCCACCCGCTTGCGGCCAATACGTTCGCCGGCCTCGGTCAGATCGCGGTGCACATTACGACTGCCATACACGCCACCGGAGGCCAGGTAAGACTCCTCGATGTACGCCAACAGGCGCGCATCCTCTTTGGCACGTGCCGACTGCGGAAACTTCAGCCATGCGTAGTAGCCGCTGCGCTCCACCTTGAGCACCCGGCACATCGTCACGACCCGAAACTGCTGCTGATGGGCCTGCATGAAGGCGTACCTTGCCCTTACCCCTTGGCAAAGTACGCGGCGGCCTTTTTTAAAATGTCGCGCTCCTCTTCGGCGCGACGCAACTCGGCACGCAGCCGGGCGTTCTCCTGGACTAGGTCAACGCTCTTCTTGGCCTTGCGTACTTCGCGGCTGATCCCGCGCTCGCGCAGCCAACCGTAGAGGCTGTGCGATGACACGCCAAGCCGCTCGGCAACTTCAGTGACGGGGTAACCACGCTCGCTGACCTGCTTGACCGCCTCGGCCTTGAACTCGTCTGTGAATCGCTTGCTCGCCATAGATCCTCCGATCCTCAAAAGACACTATCAGGTGTCTACGGAATCGGGGGCGTACCAATCTTTTAAGAAACGCGGGGGCAATTTTCGCACCTGCAGATAGCGACGAATTGCGCGAGATGAAAGTGGAGCTGTTGCGCCAGTACGGCGTATCCGTCAAACGGCACGTGTTGGGTGGCGTCGCGATGTGCGTTGGTGCGTTCGCGGGAGCGTTCTCCGCAATGTTGCTGTTCGGAAACTAGCCAGCACGTGCGGCACTGGCAAAACGCAAGTCATCCGTGATCACCTGCGTCAATCAGTTCCGCAGTTGCATGCGCGCCAATGACGGCAGAGCGTGCAACGGTATCCGCTCAAAAGGAGCAAGCGGTCCAGGATGTCTTCCTGCGGGCGTGCACAGGTCCGCAGCCCGTCCCCCCACTTCACCTCCCATCCGCACGCCACCGGGTTCAATGAGGCGTGGCCGCGCGTACTCTGCTGACTGCTGAAACCTCCATCCGCGTGCGGGGTGCGCGGGAACACAACCTGCGCGATGTCGATGTCGATATTCCGCGCGATGCGCTGGTGGTGTTCTCCGGGGTGTCGGGGTCGGGGAAATCGTCGCTGGCGTTCGGCACGCTGTATGCGGAGGCGCAGCGCCGGTATCTGGAGTCGCTGTCGCCGTATGCGCGGCGGCTGATCGATCAGGTCGGCGTGCCGGATGTGGATTCCATCGAAGGACTGCCGCCGGCCATCGCGTTGCAACAGCAGCGCGGCACGCCGAACGTGCGCTCCACCGTCGGCAGCGTGACCACGCTGTCGAGCCTGCTGCGCATGTTGTATTCCCGGGCCGGTACCTATCCGCGCAATCAGCCGATGCTGTTCGCCGAGGATTTTTCGCCCAACACGCCGCAGGGCGCGTGTCCGCATTGCCACGGGCTGGGCCACGTGTACGACGTCACGGAAGAATCGATGGTGCCCGATCCGTCGCTGAGCATCCGCGAGCGCGCGATCGCCTCGTGGCCGCCCGCGTGGCACGGGCAGAACCTGCGCGACATCCTGGTGACGCTGGGCTACGACGTGGACATTCCGTGGTCACGCCTGCCGAAGAAGGATCGTCAATGGATCCTCTTCACCGAGGAGCAACCCACGGTGCCGGTGTATCCGGGCTTCACGCCGGCCGAGACCCGCACCGCGCTGCGCCGCAAGACCGAGCCGGCGTACATGGGCACGTTCACCGGTGCGCGGCGCTACGTGCTGCACACCTTCGCGACCACGCAGAGCGCGCTGATGAAGAAGCGCGTCGCCCGGTTCATGACCGGCGCGCCGTGCCCGGTCTGCGGCGGGCGGCGGCTGAAACCCGAAGCGCTGTCGGTGACCTTCGCCGGCATGGACATCGGAACGCTGTCGGCATTGCCGCTGAGCGATATCGCGCGCGCGCTGGAACCCGCTTCGCAAGGCCGCTTCGAACCGATCACCGGCGGGGGTGAACGCAGCCGCGCGACCAGCCGCAAGGACACCGCGCGCCGCATCGCGCGCGGCGGCGCCGCGCACGCGGGCAGTTCCGACGTGCGGCTCACCCCGGATCTGTCGGAAGAAAAACGCATCGCGGCGCAACGCATCGCACACGATCTGATCGAACGCATCGGCACGCTGCAATCGCTGGGCCTGGGCTATCTCGCGCTGGATCGGCCCACGCCGACACTGTCACCGGGTGAGCTGCAGCGGCTGCGGCTGGCCACGCAGATTCGCTCCAACCTGTTCGGCGTGGTGTACGTGCTCGACGAACCATCGGCCGGGCTGCATCCGGCCGACAGCCAGGCGCTGTATGCGGCGCTGCATCAACTCAAGGCATCGGGCAATACGGTGTTCGTGGTCGAACACGATCTGGACATCATGCGTCGCGCGGACTGGCTGGTGGATGTGGGCCCGAACGCCGGCCAGCACGGCGGCCAGGTGCTCTACAGTGGCCCACCCGAAGGCCTGCGCGAGGTCGATGCCTCCGTGACGCGGCGCTATCTGTTCGCCACCGATGCGCCGCCGCAACGCATCGCGCGCACGCCGGAGCAATGGCTGGAATTGCAGGACATCCATCGCAACAACCTGCATGGCGTGGACGTGCGGATCCCGCTGGGGGCGTTCACCACGGTCACCGGCGTTTCGGGATCCGGCAAGTCCAGCCTCATCAGCCAGGCGCTGGTCGAACTGGTCGGCGAACACCTGGGCCATGAACCGCCGGTGGAAGAGAACGAATCCGATGCGCCCTCGCTCACCGCGATGCCGCGCACGCGCGGACGCATCGCGTCCGGCGTTGATGCAATCCGGCGCATGGTCAACATCGATCAGAAGCCGATCGGCCGCACGCCGCGATCGAACCTGGCCACGTACACCGGTCTGTTCGATCACGTGCGCAAACTGTTCGCCGCCACGCCGATGGCGAAGAAACGCCGCTACACCGGCAGCCGCTTTTCCTTCAACGTCGCACAGGGCCGCTGCGAAACCTGCGAAGGCGAGGGTTTCGTCAGCGTGGAGCTGCTGTTCATGCCGAGCGTGTATGCGCCGTGCCCCACTTGCCACGGCAGCCGCTACAACGCCAAGACACTGGAAGTGGAATGGAACGGGCGCAACATCGCCCAGGTGCTGGGCATGACGGTGGACGAGGCGCTGGCGTTCTTCGCCGAAGAAGCCGCCATCCGACGGCCGCTGCAACTGCTGCACGACATCGGACTGGGTTATCTGAGGCTCGGCCAGCCGGCGACCGAACTTTCCGGTGGCGAGGCGCAGCGCATCAAGCTCGCCACCGAATTGCAGCGCAGCCAGCGCGCCGACACGCTGTACGTACTCGATGAACCCACCACCGGCCTGCATGCCGCCGATGTGGACAAGCTGCTCGCGCAACTGCACGGGCTGGTCGGCGCCGGCAACACGGTGGTCGTCATCGAGCACGAGATGCGCGTGATCGCCGGCAGCGACTGGGTGATCGACATCGGCCCCGGCGCGGGCGAAGAGGGCGGCCGCGTGATCGCCGCTGGGACGCCGGAAGCGGTCAGCCGGAGCGAGGGCAGCCGCACCGCACCTTATCTGCGCCGTGCGTTGACCTGAGAGAGAGAATCGTCGCCGTGGCGCACGGCCAAGCAGTATCAACTGAATAATGAATGCTGCGGATGCCGTTCGCGCGACATCGCGCGTTCGACGGCGCTCCGCAGATCCTGCATGCGATAGGGTTTGACCAGGATGGCGATGCCGAGCTTTTCGGCTTCCTCCCGGAAAGCATCCGAATACCCGCTGCTGAGCAGGATGGGCACGCCGGGACGGCGCGCGCGGATCTCGCGGGCCAGCTCGATGCCGTTCATGCCGCCGGGCATCATGATGTCCGACAGCACCAGATCGATCACGCGACCGTTGGCGAGCGCACCCAGTGCGGATACGCCGCTGGCGGCATGGATGACGTCGAAGCCCAGGCCTTCGAGCAGATCCATGATCATCGAAGCCACTTCGGCATCGTCCTCCACCAGCAGGATCGAGCCGCTGGCCACCTCGGCCGCGTTGGTCACGGGCTCATCGGCACTGTCCGATCGGGCGGTGCCGTCGGCGCGTGGCAGGTGCAGCGAGATCGCACTGCCCACGCCCACCTGCGTCTCGATTTCGACATCGCCACCGGACTGCCGCGCGAACCCGTACACCTGCGCGAGCCCGAGGCCGGATCCCTTGCCCACTTCCTTGGTGGTGAAGAACGGATCGAACACGCGCGCCTTGACCTCCGGCGTCATGCCGGTGCCGGTGTCCGATACGGTCAGGCGCACGCCGGCGTTGCCACCCAGCGGCCCCTGCCATTCGTTGGCAGCGCTGATCGTGATCACGCCGCCGTTTTCCATCGCATCGCGCGCGTTGACGCACAGATTCAGCACCGCGATTTCCAGCTCGCCCGGATCCACATACACCGGCCAGATCTCCGGCGCCATGTCGACCCGGACCTCGATGTCGCCGCGCAGGCTGCGGTGCAGGAGATCGCGCATTTCATTGATGAGCCGCGGCAGATCGACCGCTTCGGGCTTGAGCGCATGGCTGCGCGAGAACGACAGCAACTGCCGGGTCAGGCTCGCCCCGCGCTGCGCAGCCTGGCGCATGCCGGAGGTGATGCGCTCGCGCCGCTGCGCATCGACCGGACGCTCGAGCATGTCGATGCCGGCGGTGATCACCATCAGCAGGTTGTTGAAGTCGTGCGCGACGCCGCCGGTCAGTTTGCCGAGCGCATCCATCTTCTGCGCGTGGCGCAGGGTTTCCTCCATCCGCACGCGCTCCTCCATCTGCGCGCGCAGGTGCGCGTTGGCTTCCTGCAACTGCACGGTGCGATCATCGATCAGCGTTTCCAGCCGCGCGGCCGCGTGCTGCTGCTCTTCCAGCAGCAGGCGGATCTGCAACTGTCGCCGGCGCGCGCGCAGCGCCGCCTGCACGAGGCTGATCAGCG
This sequence comes from Pseudomonadota bacterium, assembly GCA_023390905.1. GTDB lineage: Bacteria > Pseudomonadota > Gammaproteobacteria > Xanthomonadales > Xanthomonadaceae > Pseudoxanthomonas_A. Next base: position 5,578 of record JAEWBY010000030.1, read on the forward strand.
TGATCGGCTGCACCGGACGTTCGAGCAGCGACACGTTGCCCAGTTGCATCATCTGCTGGCGACGCCAGCGGCGCGCCTTCGGCTGATCATGCCGGCTGGTGAGGATGACGAACGGAAAATCCGACCATGGTTCCTGCGTGGCGACCCAGTGCGCCAGCCGCGCGGTGTCTTCACCGAACAGTGCTTCCTCGGCAACGAAGGCGCTGCCGGCGCCGGCCTCCAGGCCATCGACGAGCGCGCCGATGTTGCTGCATACCCGCGTGGCGATGTCCGAGCGAGCCAGTACGTCGGCGACGGCCGTCGCGTCGCGCCCGATCGGCGCGAGCACCAGTACCGTGCCGTCCACGCTCAGCGATCCTTCCCGTGCTCGCCGTCCAGCAGCGGCTCGCCGCCGCCGACGTACACCGGGGTGCCGGTCAGCACGCCGTTGAAATCCTTCAGCGGTGGACCGAGCGCGAGCCCGCGCCGGCTGAGCTTGAACTCGCGGATGGTGTGCTCGTGATCGCCGCTGCGCTTCTTCACCACCGACAGTGCGCGCCGCACCGTGCCGGCGTATTCGAAATATCGCAGCATCAGCACCGCATCGCTGAGATAGCTGATGTCCAGCGGTGTTTCCATCGGACCGACCAGCCCGTGCTGCGCCATCACCAGGATGGTGAGCACGCCCTGCTGCCCAAGGTAGGTCAGCAGCTCATGCATCTGCAGGATCAGGAAGCGGCCGTCCGGCATCGCGTTGAGATAGCCGTTGAGGCTGTCGATGATCACCAGCCGCGCATCATCCCGCTCCACCCGATCGCGCACGATGCGGGTGAACTCGCCCGGAGAAAGTTCAGCCGGGTCGATCTGCTGGAACATCAGCCGTCCCGAATCCTGCGCCGGCTGCAACGGCAGGCCCAGCGTCCGCGCGCGCGCCTCGATGGTGCCGCGTCCTTCGTCGAAGGCGAACAGCGCCGTCTTCTCTCCACGCTGCGCGGCCGCCAGCGCGAACGTGAGCGCCAGCGAAGACTTGCCCACGCCGGCCGCACCGATCAGCAGCGCATTGGTGCCGCGCTCGAGTCCGCCGCCCAGCAGCTTGTCCAGTTCGGCGTTCCCGCTGCTGGCCAGATCGCCGACGAATGCCTTGTGGTGCTCGGCCGCCACCAGGCGCGGATAGATCTGCAGCCCGCCGCGCTTGATCGACATGTCGTGGTAACCGCCGCGGAAGGGAATGCCGCGCATCTTGACCACGCGCAACCGGCGGCGTTCGGCGCCGTACTCGATCGCCAGTTGTTCGAGCAGGACCACGCCATGGCAGATCGAATGGAGTTGCAGATCGTTTTCGTGCGAGGTCATGTCATCCAGCAGTACGACCGTGCACGCGCGGCTGGCGAAGAAATGCTTCAGCGCCAGCACCTGCCGCCGATAGCGCAGCGAACTCTGCGCCAGCAGCCGCAGTTCGGACAGCGAGTCGATCACCACGCGCCCCGGGCTGAGCGTGGAGACCTTGTCGAGGATCAGCTGGGTGGTCTCGGCCAGTTCCACTTCGGCCGGATGCAGCACGGTCAGTTCCTGCGACGGATCCAGCGTGGTCTCCGGCGGAATCAGTTCGAAGATCTCCACGCCCGAAACGTCCCAGCCGTGGCGCGTGGCGACCAGTTCGAGTTCGCGCTGGGTTTCGGACAGCGAGATGTACAGCGTCCTTTCGCCCCGGCGCACGCCCTCCAGCAGGAACTCCAGCGCCAGCGTGGTCTTGCCGGTACCGGGGCGGCCTTCGTAGAGGTACATGCGATCGGCATCGAATCCTCCGCCGAGGATGTCATCCAGCCCCGCGTTGCCGGTGGAGATCCGGCTTTCCTCGTAGGCGGGCGGGGTGAGGGATTCCTGCTCCATGCGATCTCCTTGGATGACGGTGTTGCGGCGACGAAGCGGTGCCCGGCCCGCAGCGGTCCCCGTGCCGGCCCTGCGCGCTCCACTATGCGGTCGGGTCCGTTAAGGGCGGATCGTCGAGCCGCCGTGCAGACACAGTCTCTCTTCACGCCGGTGAATTTAAGTTCAGCCCCCCAATGTCGAGTCCTCCATGCCAATGACGTCCGGGTCGAGACTGTGGCGGTCGCTGCTGCTCGTCGCGGTGGCCGCGTCCGCTTCCGCACGCGAAGGCGATTGGCCGATGGCCACGCTCGACTACGCGAACACGCGCTTCAGCCCGCTCGCCCAGATCCGCGGCGACAACATCGGGCAACTGCGGGTGGAGTTCACCTTCTCGACCGGCGTCAATCGCGGACAGGAAGCCGCGCCGATCGTGGTCGGCGACACCATGTACATCGTCACACCGTGGCCGAATGTCGTGTACGCGCTGGATCTGTCCCGTCCGGGCGCGCCGCAGAAATGGAAGTACGAACCCAGGCCGTTGCCCGCCGCGCAGGGCGTGGCCTGTTGCGACGTGGTCAATCGCGGCGCGGTGTTCTGGCAGGGGCGGGTGATCTTCAACACGCTCGACGGCCGCACCATCGCGCTCGATGCGGACAGCGGCAAGCCGCTGTGGGACGTGAAGCTGGCCGACATCAATCGCGGTGAAACCATCACGATGGCGCCGATGGTGGTGAAGGGCAAAGTGCTGGTCGGCAATTCCGGCGGCGAGTTCGGCGTGCGCGGCTGGCTGGTCGCGCTGGATGCCGAAAACGGCCGGCAGGCATGGAAGGCGTACAGCACCGGCCCGGACGCCGACGTGCTGATCGGCCCGTCGTTCAAGCCGTTCTACGCCACCGATCGCGGCAAGGACCTCGGCGTGAAGAGCTGGCCGCCGGATGCCTGGAAGATCGGCGGCGGCACCGTGTGGGGATGGATTTCCTACGATCCGCAACTGGACCTGATCTACTACGGCACCGCCAATGCCGTCCCCTGCAACGCCGAGCAGCGCCCGGGCGACAACAAATGGGCCGCGGGCATGTTCGCGCGTGATCCGGACGACGGACAGGCGCGCTGGTTCTATCAGTTCAGCCCGCATGATCTGTTCGATTACGACGCGGTCAACGAAAGCCTGCTGATCGATCTGCCGATCCAGGGCACGCGCCGCAAGGTGCTGGTGCGGCCCGAACGCAACGGCTACGTGTACGTGATGGACCGGGCGACCGGGCAGGTGCTCTCGGCCGATCCGTTCGCCGCGGTCAACGCCATCGATCGCATCGATCCCAGGACCGGCCGCGCGCACTGGAATCCGGCCAAGCTGCCGGCGGCCGGCAAGACGGTGCGTGAAGTCTGCCCGGCCGCGCCCGGCGCGAAGGATTGGAATCCGTCGGCGTATTCCTCGCGCACGGGCCTGCTCTACATTCCGCACAACAATCTGTGCATGGACTGGCAGACCAACGAGGTCAACTACATTGCCGGGACGCCCTACCTGGGCGCCGATGCGCGCTATTACGCCGGACCGGGCGGACATCGCGGCGCGTTCACCGCATGGAATCCGGTCACGCGCCGGATCGCCTGGCAGGTGAAGGAAGATCTGCCGGTGTGGAGCGGTGCGCTCGCCACCGCCGGCGATCTCGTGTTCTACGGCACGATGGATGGCTGGTTCAAGGCGGTGGATGCGCGCAGCGGCAAGCTGCTGTGGCGGTTCAAGATGGACTCGGGAATCATCGGCCAGCCGGTGAGCTATCGCGGTCCGGATGGTCGGCAGTACATCGCGGTGCTGTCCGGCATCGGTGGATGGCCGGGCGCGATCGTCGTGCAGAACCTCGACACGCGCGATGCGACCGCAGGTGGAGGCTGGGGCGGCGTGCTTGCCGATCTCAAGGACCGGACCGCACCGGGTGGGACGCTGTGTGTCTTCGCGCTGCCGCGCTGAACGCGCCGTCGGCGTGATGCTGGTGGCGCTGCTGGCGCTGGCAGGCTGCGAGCGCGAACGCCGTGCGTACCACGGTGCGCCGGAGGGCGACAATCCGCGTCCGGCGCTCACCGATTTCCAGCCCGGTGCAGCGGCGCCGCAGGCGGCCAGCCGGATCGGACTGGCGTACGAACGCAACGCGTACCACATCAGCCAAGGCGCGCGCTGGTACCGCGCCTTCAACTGCAACGGATGCCATGCCGCGGGAGGCGGGGCGATGGGGCCGGCGCTGATGGATGAGGCGTGGCGCTACGGCGGCACGATCGATCAGATCCACGCCAGCATCCTCGATGGTCGCCCCAATGGCATGCCGGCCTGGCGCGGCAAGCTGACCGACATGCAGGCCTGGCAACTGGCCGCCTACGTCCGCGCGCTGTCGGGCAATGTGTCCAAGGCGGCCGCGCCGAGCCGCCGCGACGCGATGACCGCCACGCCGCCGCTGACCCAGTTGCCACGCCAGCCGATCCGCGCCGGCGATCCATCCGCGCAACAGCCGCCGCCGCAATGAAGCCCGTGCGCGCGCCGTGGATCGCGATCGTCCTGCTGCTGCTGACGGCGTGCAGCGGCGTGCAGTCGGCGCTTTCGCCGGCGGCCGATCAATCCGCGGCGATCGATCGCGTCTGGCAGATCATGGTGTGGACGTGCAGTGCGATCTATCTGCTCACCCTCGGCGCGCTGGCATGGGCGCTCTGGCGTCGGCGCGCACACCAGGTGCGCGAGGGCGTGGCGCGTGATCCGATGATCTCGCACGCGCTGATCGCATGGGTGGTGCTGGTGGTCGGCCTGCTGACGTGGTTCGTCGCCGTCAGCTTCCTGGCGGATCGGCGCCTGCACGGCGGCACGCCGGATCTGGAAATCCGCATCACCGCCAAGCAATGGTGGTGGCAGGTCGAATACCTGATGCCCGAACCTGCGCACCGTTTCACCACTGCCAACGAACTGCGCCTGCCGCGCGATCGCACCGCACGCATCGAATTGCGATCGGGCGACGTGATCCACAGTTTCTGGGTGCCGGCGCTGAGCGGCAAGGAAGATCTGATCCCCGGTTACACCAATGCGGTCTTCATCACCCCGCGCCGCGACGGCGTGTTCCGTGGACAGTGCGCGGAGTTCTGCGGGTTGCAGCACGCCCACATGGCCCTGGACGTGCAGGTGAGCGATGAACGCAGCTTCCAGGTATGGGCGTCGCGGCAGCTCGCGCCGGCGGCGACGCCATCGAATCCGCGCGCGCTGCGCGGCGAGCGGCTGTTCGTGGCCTCGGCCTGCGCCACCTGCCATACCGTGCGCGGCACGATCGCCGGCGGGCGGGTCGGCCCGGATCTGACGCATCTGGCCAGCCGCCGCAGCCTCGCCGCCGGTGCATTGCCGATGCGCGCGGACGCCATGCGCGGCTGGCTGGCCGACCCGCAGCACTACAAGCCGGGCAACCTGATGCCGGCGGTGCGGCTCTCGGACGAGGATTCGGCCGCGCTGGTCGATTACCTGATGGAGCTGGAATGAACACCGCCGCCGATCGCCTCGCACGCACGTGGGCGGACCGGCCCGGTTTCATCGGCTGGCTGACCACGGTGGATCACAAGCGGGTGGCGCGACGCTACATCATCACCGCGCTGGTGTTCTTCGCGCTGGCGGGCGTGCTCGCGCTGATCATGCGCACGCAACTGGCCACGTCCGAGAACCGCCTGCTCGGACCGGATCAGTACAACCAGATGTTCTCGCTGCACGGCTCGGCGATGATGTTCCTGTTCGCCGTGCCGATCATGGAAGCGGTCGCGGTCTACGTGGTGCCGCTGATGGTGGGCGCGCGCAACATCTCGTTCCCGCGACTGAATGCCTTCAGCTATTGGGTGTACCTGTTCGGCGGCGTGATGATCTTCGCCGCCTTCCTGCTCGACATCGGACCGGAAGCCGGATGGACCGGCTACGTGCCGTTGTCGTCCTCGGATTTCTCGCCGGGCAAGCGCACCGATTTCTGGGCGCAGATGATCACCTTCACCGAAGTGGCCGCGCTGTGCGTGGCCGTGGAGATCGTCGCCACGGTGATGACCATGCGCGCGCCCGGCATGACGCTCTCGCGCATTCCGCTGTTCGTGTGGTCGATGCTGGTCACCAGCTTCATGGTGATCTTCGCGATGCCGGCGGTGATGCTCGCCAGCACCTTCCTCATCACCGATCGACTGGTCGGCACGCAGTTCTACAACGCGGCCGAAGGCGGCGACCCGCTGCTGTGGCAGCACCTGTTCTGGTTCTTCGGCCATCCGGAGGTCTACATCATCTTCATGCCGGCGCTGGGGATGATCTCCAGCATCGTGGAAACCTTCGCGCGCCGGCCGATCTTCGCCTACACGCCGATGGTGATGGCGCTGGTGGCAACCGGCTTCCTTGCATTCGGGCTGTGGGTGCACCACATGTTCGCCGCCGGCCTGCCGCCGATGGGCAACAGCTTCTATACCGCCGCCAGCATGCTCATCGCGGTGCCGAGCGGCATCCAGATTTTCTGCTGGATCGCCACGCTGGCCACCGGCCGCCTGCGTTTCACCGTGCCGCTGCTGTTCGTGCTCGGGTTCTTCGCGCTGTTCGTGCTGGGCGGCCTGACCGGCGTGATGCTCGCCTCGGTGCCGCTGGACCTGCAGGTCCATGACACTTATTTCGTCGTCGCGCATTTCCATTACGTCCTGATCGGCGGGGCGGTGTTCCCGCTGATGGGCGCGCTGTACCTGTGGTTCCCGAAGATCGCCGGACGCATGCTGGGCGACACCCTCGGGCGCTGGCAGTTCTGGTTGTTCTTCATCGGCTTCAACGTGACGTTCTTCCCGATGCACTACCTGGGCCTGATGGGAATGCCGCGCCGCGTCTACACCTACCAGCCCGGGCTGGGCTGGGATCTCTACAACCTGATCGCCACGCTCGGCTCATACCTGATGGCGGCCAGCGTGCTCGTGCTGATCGTCAACGTGTGGCGATCCCTGCGCAATGGCGAACCGGCGGCCGACGATCCCTGGGGATCACCGGATCTGATGTGGGCCGTGACCTCGCCGCCGCCCTGCTACAACTTCGAACGCACGCCGGTGCTCACCGGCCGCCATCCGCTGTGGGCCGGCGATGACGGCCAGCCGCGCCTCGATCTGACGGTCCTGGACGGCGTGCGCGAGGATCGCCGCGAAGTGCTGCTCACCACGCCGGTCGATGCGATCCCCGTATGCCGCTGGGCGATGCCGGATCCCTCCTTCTGGCCGCTGTGGGCCGCGCTGGCGCTGACGGTCATGTTCATCTGGTCCATCTTCGATCAGTGGGGCGTGATCTGGGGCGCGATACCGGTGGCGATCACGCTGACGATCTGGTTCTGGCCCAAACGATCCGATCCCAGCCTGAGGTCCGACGGATGAAACGGGAGATGCGCAGCATCTGCGATGTGTCGGCGCTGGACGATTACGCGTTCGGCGCCTCCACGATCAGCTGGTGGGGCGTGGTCGGCTTCATGCTGATCGAGGGCATCGCATTCATCCTTGCCGTCGGCGCGTACTACTACCTGCTGCACAACGAGATCGAATGGCCGCCGTCGTCGCAGCCGCCGCCGTTGCTGTGGAGCAGCGTGTTCACGCTCGCGCTGCTCGCCACCGAGCCGTTGAACGTCTGGGTCAAGCGGATGGGCCGGGCGCAGCGGCTGCCCCAGGTGCGCTGGGGCCTGATGATCATGACCGTGCTCGGCATCGTGCTGCTGGCGTTGCGCATCCTGGAACTGGACGCGCTCAACGTGCGCTGGGACCGCACCGCCTATGGTTCGATCGTGTGGGCGCTGATCGTGCTGCACATCTTCCACACGGTGACCGACGTGTTCGACACCGGCGTGCTGGCCGCGCTGAGCTGGACGCGGCAGATGAGCGGCCGCAAGTTCTCCGACGTGACCGACAACGCCATGTACTGGCATTTCATCGTGTGGAGCTGGGTCGCGCTGTACGTCGTCATCTACTGGACGCCGCGATGGCTGTGAACGCACTGCGATCCAGCCGTCATGCGCCGTGGTCGGCGGCGGTGGCCGCGCTCATCGGCGAGGCGCTGCACCACCAGGTGCTGTCGGACATGCTGCGCTTCCGCTGCGAACTCGGCGGTCCGCTGCCCGGTCTGGCCTTGGCGCTGTTGGTGTGGATGCTGATGGCCGCCGGCGCGTGGATGTCCTGGGCCTCCGTGCGCGGCCCGGATCGGGATCCGCATGATCGCACGCGCCGTTTCATCGCTGCGATCGGCGGGATGATGTGCGCGCTGTTCTCGGTGGCGGTCCTGTGGCAAACGCTGGCGACATGGATCCTGCCGCCGTGCCCATGAAGCGCTGGATCGTGCTGATCGCCTCGGCGGCCTGCAGCGCGCCGGCCGCCGCGCATGGCGATCCGTCGCCGGAACTGGACTGGACCTTCGATGCATGGGTCGTCGTTCCCCTGCTGCTGTCGCTGCTGTGGTTCGCCATCGGCCATGCACGGCTGGCGCGGCGTTCGGCAGCGCAGCATCGGCCGCGTGCCAAGGCATGGTTGTTCGGCAGCGGATGGCTGGTGATGGCCGGCGCACTGGTCAGCCCGCTGCACGAAGCCGGCGAGCGATCATTCGCCGCGCACATGCTCGAACACGAATTGCTGATGCTGGTCGCCGCGCCGCTGCTGGTGCTGTCGCGTCCCCTCGGCGTGGCGTTGTGGGCGCTGCCGCGCGGCATGCGGCTGGCGCTGGCGCGTTGGTCGCGCGGGCGCGGTGTGTCCGTGCCGTGGCGGATCGCCAGCGCGCCGATCTTCGCGACGATCGCACAGGCGGCGGTGCTCTGGCTCTGGCATGCGCCGGCGGCCTTCGATCTCGCGCTGGTCCATCGTGGATGGCACGTGGTGCAGCACCTGTGCTTCGTGGTCTCGGCGTTGCTGTTCTGGTGGGCGATGCTGGTCGCGCGGCCGCAACGCATCGGCATCAGCGTGGGCTGCCTGTTCTTCACTTCGCTGGTGAGCGGCGCACTCGGTGCATTGATGGCGTTCTCGCGTGGTCCCTGGTACGCCGGCTACAGCCGGCTCGGACTGGATGCGTTCGGACTCAGCCCGGCCGAGGATCAGCAGATCGCCGGCCTGTTGATGTGGGTGCCCGGCGGACTGATGCACGCGGCGGCCGGCATCGTGCTCCTGGCGCGCGGGCTGGAGCGCCAGGAAGCGCGGCGATCCGGATTCGCCGGCCTGATCGTGGCGCTGGCGATGCTGCCGGCCGCGCAGGCGCGCGCGGAAAAAATCTATGTCTCCGATGAACAGGCGCACGTGTTGCACGTGATCACGCCGCCGGACTGGAAGACGCTCGGCTCCATCGCCACTGGCAAGCGTCCGCGCGGCCTGCACCTGAGCCGCGACGGCAGGACGCTGTTCGTCGCCGTGAGCGAGGACAACCGCATCGATCTCATCGACGTGGCCACCGGCAAGGTGAGCGGCCAGCTTCCCTCCGGCCCGGATCCGGAGCAGTTCGCGCTCAGTCCGGATGGGCGCTGGCTGTACGTGGCCAACGAGGATGATGTGAAGGTGTCCTTCGTCGACATCGCCGCGAAGCAGATCGTGGCCGAGGTCGCGGTCGGCGCCGAACCCGAAGGCATGGCCGCCAGCCCGGACGGGCGCTGGGTGATCTGCACGTCGGAGACTGCCAGCCTGGTGCATTTCATCGATGCACGCTCGCGCCGGCTCGTCGACAGCGTGATGGTCGGGACGCGTCCGCGCGATGCGGTGTTCTCGTCCGACGGGCGCTGGCTGTGGGTGTCCTCGGAGATGCGCGCGACGGTGACGGTGTTCGACATGCGCACGCGCGCGATCGTGCGCACCATCGATTTCGATCGCGACGATGGCGCACCGGTCGGCGTGCAGGCGGTGGGCCTGGCGATCACGCCCGCCTACCATCGCGCGTTCGTCGCGCTGGGACGCGGCAACCATGTGGCCGAAGTCGATCCGCGCACCGGAACCATCCGTCGCTATTTTCCGGTCGGCCAGCGCACCTGGTCGGTGGCGCTGTCGAAGGACGGCACGCGCCTGTATGCGGCGGCGGGCCTGTCCGGTGACGTGACGGTCATCAATCTGGTGAACAACCGGCTGATCGCGACCGTCCACACCGGTGGGCGACCGTGGGGCGTGGAGGTGGGCCGATGAAAACGGTGATCGGCATCCTGCTGGCGCTCGCGGTGTGCGGCGCGGTGCAGGCGCGCGATCTGCGCGTATGCGCCGATCCCAACAACCTGCCGTTTTCCAACCGCGCCGGTGAGGGATTCGAGAACCGCATCGTCGAACTGATCGCGCAGGAACTCGATGCGCGCGTGGTCTACACCTGGTGGGCCCAGCGGCGCGGCGCGCTGCGCAATACGCTGCATGCCGGGCAATGCGATGTCGTGCCCGGCATCGCCAGCGGCATCGAAGGGCTGTCCACCACGCGCCCGTATTACCGCTCCAGCTACGTCTTCGTGACGCGTCGCGACGGCGCGTGGGCCGGCGTGTCCTCGTTCGATGATCCGCGCCTGCGCGATGCCACGATCGGCGTGCAGTTGATCGGCGATGACGGCGCGAACACGCCGCCGGCGCACGCGCTCGCACGCCGTGGCATGTTCGCCAACATCCGCGGCTTCACCGTGTATGGCGATTACGCCCAGGCCGCGCCGCAGTCGGACATCGTGTCCGCGGTGGTGGACCAACGCATCGACGTGGCCGCGGTGTGGGGGCCGACAGCCGGCTACTTCGCGCGCGATCATCGCGAACTGCAACTGGCGCGCGTCACGCCGTGGCTCGATGGGCCGCAATGGCCGATGACGTTCGAGATATCGTTCGGCGTGCGCCGCGAGGATCGCGAACTGCGGCGCGAACTGGATCGCGCGCTCGAACGGCAGGCGCCGGCGATCGCCAGGATCCTCGCGCAATATGGTATCCCGGTCGACCCGCCCGCCGGGCGCTAGACAGCCGGCCGTCCCGTCGATCGGTTCGGCACGGCGATCCGGACCCGCGCATGCGCATGCGTGTGATGCAAGGCGTCCGGTCGGATCGTTCGCGTGCATCCGACCTGCGGTCGTGCGCAGGTCACACGCTCCTCATCGGAGCCGGAGAACACTCGTCGCCACTGCACTGCAACGCAGTCATCGGAGCATCGCTCCGCGAGGTGCGCCATGACGCTGCCGGTACGCTCCTTCCTCCAGTCCGTGATCGGCGGCGTGCTGATCGCGGTGTTCGCACACACTGCCACCCTGCATGCGCAGAGCGCGCCCTCGCCAGCGCCACCGATGAACCGCCTGTCGGTCGAGCCGCGCGTGCCGCGACTGGGCGTGACGCCGTGCGTGGTGGAACTGTTCCGCGACATCGGCACCGGCTACTACGCCGAACCGGAGTTCGAGCCGGAATTCGAATACGCACCGCCGCCGGGGTGTCCGTGGCCGTGGGCCAAGGTGATCCTCAGCGTGGATTTCAGCGGGCCGGGCACCACGCACATCGCCAACATCACCATCGGCCTGGGCGATGCCAGCCGCAGTCCTTTCATCTCCACGCGCCTGTTCGTCGGCGGTGCGCAGTTCAACGCGGGGCAGACGCGCTGGCGCGTCGAACGCGATGCCACCGACTATGCGGCGCTGCTGCGCGTTCCGCGGCCCGGCTTCGCACGTGACACCGACATCTACTATCGCGATCCGAACTGGGAAGACGGCGCGCGCGCGACCGGCCGGCTGATCTTCTATCCGGCGACCACGCCGCAGGCCGCCGCACGGACGCCCGATGCGGTGCTGCCGATGACCAGCGGCGCCGGCCACTTCGAAAACCTGCCGCGCAACATCGAGCGCGCGTACGTGGATGTGTATGCGCAGCTGCCGCGTTTCTGGTTCAGTTGCGTACCCGACAACGCGGCCGCGAGCTGGCCTCTGCTGGTGCAGACACCGTTCGCGCCGGGTGACAACGACGGCACCTACGAGCCCGATTCGCAGGGTTGTGCGGGCAATGTCTACAAGGACGTCATCGTCTACATAGATGGTGAAGCCGCGGGCACCGCACCGCTGTATCCGTGGTTGAACAGCGACATCAACCGCTGGTTCGAGCGCAGTGTCGATGTGCCGGTGCCGACGCCGCAATCGATCAACCTGATGCCGCTGCGGATCGATCTGACGCCGTTCGCCGGCCGGCTGAGCAATGGTTCCGTCCACGACATCGCGGTGGAATTCGGCGATCCGATCGGATCGTTCCGCGGCAGCGTCATCACCGCCGCATTGCTGCTGCATCTGGACGAAGGCAGCACGCAGGTCACCGGCGCGGTGCTGCGCAACACCCTGCACGGCACGCTGCCGCAGGCGGCGACCACGCGCAACGAGTGGAACGTCAGCGGCAGTACGTTGACCGGCAACGTGGAGCGCAGCTATCGGCGCGCCTGGGAAATCGCCGGCTACGTCAACACCTCGCACGGCCGCATCGATACGACGGTCACGCAGGAACAGGTGTTCACCCATGTGCAGGCCATCCGCCTCATCGGCTACGACAACTATCCGGCGCATACGTACGAACAGCGCGTGGATCTGGTCAGCGTCGCCGAAGGCAGCAGTCTGCGGCAGCAGGGCGGCACGGTGCTGGCGCTGGATCGCGTGCGCTATCACTACCCGCTGAAACTGTTCCTGCGCGCCAGCGGCGGCACCGGGCCGGACGGCGCCAACGACACCCACCTGACCAGCGCGCAGGCTTCGGTGGAGCAGGGCCATCACCAGACCACCGCCCACATGCGGCCGGCGGGCGCGTATGCCGACCGCGTATACGCCAATTTCGTCGGCAGCCGTGCGTTGCAGGCCGACGGCACCTCCACGGACTGGAAGGGCGCACGCAGCCACTACTTCAACGACAGCCTGGGCAGTTGCCATCGCGAACGGGTGACGTGGCAGCGCGACGTGCTGACCTCGCACACGCAGGGCAGTGGATGTCCGGACGGCGTCAACCGCGTGCGCGGCTTCGCCCATCCGGACGGGTCACCGGATGACGCCGGCTGGCTGCGCTGATCGCGGAGTCGGGCGATCGCACGTGCGGGGACAAAGCGGGCTCAACCGTGACGGCCGTCGAGCATTTTAATAATCTGGGTTACGCTGGCGTTCCTCCCGCCCACAGGACCGCCGCGTGCTGTCATCTCCGCCGTCCGCGCCACGCGTCGCCATGGTCGAGGATGAGGACGAACTGAGAACCCTGCTCGTCGACGATCTGGTCGCGCGCGGGTATCCGGTGATCGGCCTGCCCAGCGCCGAGGCGCTGTACCGGTACATGAGCGTGGAGGACGTGGACATCGTCGTGCTCGACATCGGGCTGCCGGGCGAGAGCGGCTTGACCGTGGCCTCGCACCTGCGGCAACTGGCGACGGTCGGCATCATCATGCTCACCGCGCGCCCCGGCCGGCGGACGATGGTGCAGGCGTTGGCCGAGGGGGCGGATCTGTTCCTCAGCAAGCCGGTGGATTACGACGTGCTGGCCGCGGCGATCACCCACCTGCATCGCCAATTGCAGCCGGCCACCGCAATGCCCGCGCAGGCCGTTTCGGCGTGGTCGCTGGCCGACGGCGGCTGGACGCTCGTCGGCCCGGACGATCAGCGCGTGCCGCTCAGCGAATCGGAGCGTCGCGTGCTCGGCCTGCTGTTCGCACGGCCCGGCGCGCCGGTCGCGCGCACCGCGCTGATCGAAGCGCTCACCGATCAGCCTTGGGACTTCGATCCGCACCGGCTCGACGTGCTGATCCACCGCCTGCGCTCGCGGGTGAGCCGCGTGTTCGCCCGGCCGTTGCCGCTGCGCGCGGTGCGCGGCACCGGATACCTGCTGACGCCCTGAACCCCTCCCGGGTGAGGAATGGTGAGCTTCGGTGAGGCTCCGTCATTGATGGTCGTCCCGTCGTAATCGAGACTTCGCGCACATCCAGCGCCCTCCGGGCCTGGCGGCGTCCCCGCGCAGGCGGTGACGCCTTCTTGCCATCACCGGTCAGATTCCGCTGCGGTCGCCCGATCGCGGTGTGGGTAGGGCTGTTCCGGATGGTCTGTGCACAGGGGACAATCAGTGAACAAGCAAGCCGAACCGGCATCGACCGGGCAATCGCCGCGCAAGCGTGCCGAACAGGGGATCGATCAGCGTGGCCAGGGCGGCTTCCGGCGTGCATGGACCGGACTGCTGCTCGCCCTGATCACGCCCTGGGCGATGGCGGCGGATCTGCAGATCACCGACCTTTCGGACACTGATTACGACCCGACCCCGGCCGGCGGCCAGGTCATCTACAACGTCACCGTCGAAAACGGCGCGGCCGACACGGTCAACAACGCGGTGGTGATCTTCGATCTGCCGGCCGGCACGGTCGCCGGCACGCTGCCGGCGTTCTGCGCCGCCGATGCGGGCACGCCCACGCGCGTGGTCTGCACGATGGCGCCGCTGATCGGCACGCAGACTTCTTCCGGCCTGCCGGTGACGTTCCAGATCGGCGTCAACACCGCCGGCCAGCAGCCGGTGCCGGTGACCATCCGCGGCGCGATCGGCTTTGCCAGCGGCCTGCCGGCGGCCTCCACGCCGATCACCTCGCTGGGCGCGGGCGATCCGTTCTTCGCCAGCGACAGCAACACCGCCAACAACCAGCGCGCCGAGATCACCACCCTCACCAGTTCGGGCGATCTGCGCCTGAGCAAGAGCGCCACGCCGGATCCGGTGATCGGCGGCGCCGAAGTGACCTACACGCTCACCGTCACCAACGACGGCCCCAGCGCTTCGTCGAACTTCCGCGTGGTCGATACCCTGCCGGCCGCGGCCAGCTACGTCGCCAACAGCTTCAGCGGCGGCGGCTGGAGCTTCAACGCCGGCACGATGACGGCCACCCATGCCGGTTCGCTGGCGGTCGGCGCGAGCGCGAGCTTCCAGTTCCGCGCCCGCGTCAACGCCGGCACCGGCAACATCATCAACGCGGCCGTGGTGCAGGCGTCCGGCACGCCGGATCCGAATCCGTCCAACGACAGCGCGCAGGTGAGCACGGCGGTGACCGCCGGCGCGGATCTGGCGCTGAGCAAATCGACGTCGCCGGCTCCGGCCATTTCCGGACAGAGCGTCACCTTCACCCTGACCGCGCGCAACCTCGGCCCGAGCGCCGCGCAGAACGTCACCGTCGTCGATCCGATGCCAGCCGGCTTCGTCATCACCGGCGGCTCGGCGCCGGCCGGCTGGACCTGCGGCAACAACGCCGGCGACACCCAGCGCACCTGTACGCGCACGGCCGACATGCCGGCCGGCACGACCGAAACCCTCACCATCGTCGCGACCGCGCCTTCGACCGGTCCGAACAGCGATGGCGATGTCACCAACTCGGCGGTGATCAGCGCCAGCACGCCGGATCCGAACGGTCCGCTGCTGGGCGTGAACAACAACATCGGCACCAGCACCTTCACCGTGCTGGCCGACGGCGCGGACCTGACCCTGAGCAAGACCAAGACGCCGGATCTGGTCGCCGCGTGGGATGGCATCGGCAGCGATGCCGACAGCCGCATGACCTCCACCATCCGCGTGCGCAACCTCGGCCCGCGCCAGGCCACCGGACGGGTGGAAGTGGTGGACGAACTCGCCGCCGGCGAGGAATTCCTGAGCGCCACCGGCGCATGGAACTGCGTGGCCGATGCCTACGCCGCGCCGCCCTCGCGCCAGCGCGTGACCTGCACCTACACCGGCACGCTGCCTCTGGCGGTCAACGCCTTTGCCTCGGATCTGCGGATCATCACCCGTGCGCGCGAATCCGGCAGCCTCACCAACCAGGCGTGCACCGGCGGCAGCAACGGCACCCAGGAACCGCTGACCGCCGGCGGCATCAATCGCGATCCGGTCACCAGCAACGACTGCTCCGGCGCCGGCACGCGCACCACCACCGAGCGTGCGGATCTGCGCATCACCAAGCAGACCAATGGCCCCGGCGATGCCGACAACGTGCTGGCCGCCAACCAGAGCACGCTGACCTACACGCTCGTGGTCAGCAACATCGGTGAAGACGCCAC
Organism: Pseudomonadota bacterium; assembly: GCA_023390905.1. Taxonomy (GTDB): domain Bacteria; phylum Pseudomonadota; class Gammaproteobacteria; order Xanthomonadales; family Xanthomonadaceae; genus Pseudoxanthomonas_A. The sequence continues at coordinate 21,444 of JAEWBY010000030.1, forward strand.
CACCGGTGTGGTCGTCAACGATGACATCCCCGGCCACGTCACCGGCCGCACCGTCGTCACCGCCACCACCATTCCATCCGGCTGGACCTGTTCGACCGGCGCCTCGGTGGTCTGCCGCTCGGGCACCACCGCGCTCAATCCGGGCGCCAGCGCGACGATCGTGCTGCAGGTGCAGCGCGCACTGTTCGACAGCGCCGGCAATGCGGCCACCACCTGCGGCGGCGTGGCGATCAGCAACGCGTTCTGCAACACGGCCGGCGTCGGCATCGATGCCTCGGTGCCCGGTTCGGTCGGCGAAATCGACAGCAGCAACAACAGCGCCTCGGACTGGGTGCGGATCGATCGCGTCGCCAACGTGCAGACCACGGCCAAGAACATCACCTCCGGCGCCACCGGCCAGGCCGGCGTCAACACGACCTACGTGATGTCCTACCGCAACCAGGGACCCTCGACGGTGCCCGGCGTGGTGTTCCGCGACGTGTTCACCATTCCGGCGCTCGATGCGGGCTTCGTGCTGGTGTCGGCCGTGCGCACCGGCGGCGGCACCACGACCTGTACCGCGACCGCGGGCGCGGGCGTGACCGATACCGCGGCCGCGGGCGGACGTTCCTATGCCAATCCGACCGGCAGCCCGGCACAGGTAACCATCACCTGCGCGCCGCTGTCGTTGAACAACAACCAGACCGAAAGCCTGACCGTGGTGATCCGGCCGAACGTCAACGCGACCAACACCGGGCGCGCGTTCACCAACCTGGCCGACTTCTATTTCGATCGCAACAACGATGGCGTGGCCGATGCGGCCAGCGGCACCGACGCCAGCGGCAGCTTCGATTTCAACACCGACGGCAGCGCTGCCGATGATCAGCGCAGCGCGACGCTGCCGTTCAACAGCGGCAGCGTGGATCTGCTGACCAACAAGGTCGACACCGGTTTTGCCGGCGGCATCGATCCGCTCGGCTATGACGCGGTGACGCCCGGCAACAACGTCATCACCTATCGCGTGCGCGTGACCAACAACGGCCCGTCGGTGGCGACCAACGTGCGCATCAGCGACACGCTGACCCCGCTGGCCGGCCGCAGCGTGCGCTTCCTCGGCGCGTCGGCCAGCACGGCCGGTCCGTTCGTCGAATCCGATTGCAGCATCACCTCCGGCAGCAATCCGGCGCTCAACGCGCCGATGACCATCGACTGCGTGATGCCCGGCGCCGGCTTCTCCGGCAACCTGCCGGGCGTGATCGCCGCCAACAGCAGCGGCACGATCTACCTGCGCTATCTGTACGAGACCGCGCCGGGTGCATCGGGCGACACCCTGCTGAACTCGGCCACGGCCAGCTCGGCCGAAACCGACACCAACCTGGCCAACAACACCGCCGATCAGGACACCACGATCCGTTCGCGCGCCGACATGGGCGTGTCCAAGACGATGGTGACGCTGGCGCCGAATGCGGATCCGTCCGTCGCGCTGCCGGCCACGGTGACCAGCGTCGCGCTGCGGCAGCCGTTCTATTACGTGATCGAAGCGGTCAACAACGGCCCCGGCGCGAGCCTTTCGCGCGATCGCACCGGCAGCAGCCCGCTCAACGGCACCGGCACCGTGGTCACCGATACGCTGCCGGCCGGCGTGGTGATTACCGGCACCAGCACCTGGAGCAAGATCGGCCCGAATCCGGGCGGCGGCGAACAGCCCAACGGCAGCGGCAGTTGCGCGCGCAACGGCAGCACCATCACCTGCAACCTCGGCGACGTCACCGCCACCGGCCGCGTGCGCATCATCGTGCCCGCGCGCTGGGACACGTACCCCACCGGCGGCACCAGCACCAACAGCGCCACGGTCAAGACCGAGCAGGTCGACCCGGAACCGGGCAACGACACCGTCAACGTGCCGCTGGCGGTGACCCGCTCGAGCCTGGCCGGCGTGGTGTTCGAGGATCGCGATCGCGCCGGCGCCAATGGCGGCACGCGCCAGAGCGCGGCGGCCGAGCCGGCGATCGCCAACGTCACGATCACGCTGACCGGCACCGACGCCTACGGCAACGTCGTCAACCGCACGACCACCACCGCCGCCAACGGCAGCTACAGCTTCGCCAACCTGTCGCCGTCCAATGGCGGTGGCTACACGCTGACGCAGACGCAGCCGAGCGCGTTCTCCAACGGACCGATCGATCCGCCGACCAGCGGCGCGGCCGCGCCTACGCTCGGCGGCACGTATGCCGCCGGTGCGCCGGACTCGACCTACACCGCCATTCCGGTGGGCGCCGACGACACCGGCACCGCGTACAACTTCCCGGAAGTGCGCCGGCCGTCGCTGTCGGGCTTCGTCTATGTCGATGCCAACTTCAACAACGTGCGCAACGCCGGCGACGGCGCGATCCCCGGCGCAACGGTGGAACTGCTCAACGCCGCCACCGGCACGGTCATCACCAGCACCGTCACCGACGTCAACGGCGCCTACAGCTTCACCAACCTGGATCCGCTGATCGTCTACACGCTGCGCCAGGCGCTGCCGACCGGCAATTACCGCAATCGCCCCACCGCGGTGAACCCGGGTCAGATCGGTGGCGCGCCCTGCGCCACCGGCTGTACGCCAGGCACCGCGATCAACGGCGATGCGGCCACCACCGATCGCATCAGCCAGATCGATCTGGGCAGCGGCGCCGACGGCACGCAGTTCAACTTCGGCGAAGACGCCGTGGCCGGCATCTCCGGCAGCGTCTACGTCGATCGCAACGGCAATGGCGATTTCGACGCGGCCGACGCCGGCACGATCAACTCGCGCCCGAACGGCGGCCTGCAGGATGTCACCGTCACGCTGACCGGCGCGGGTATCGATGGCGTGTTCGGCAATGGCGATGATCCGGCGCCGGTCGTGATCCAGACCGATGCCAATGGCGCCTACCAGTTCACCGGACTGGTGGTGGGCCAGGCCTATCGCGTCACCGAGACGCAGCCGGCCGGCTACGGCAACGGCAGCGAGCACACCGGCAACGTGATCGACATCGCCGCGCTGGCCTCGGTCGGCAGCACCGGCAACGACTTCGGCGAAACGCTGGCGTCGCTGGCCGGCGTGGTGTTCGAGGATTTCTCCGCCACCGCGGCCAACAACAACAACGGCGCGTTCAACGGCGGCGAGAATCCGATCGCCGGCGTCACCCTCACGCTGACCGGCACCGATCTGAACGGCAACGCGATCAACGCGACCGCGCAGACCGACGCCACCGGCGCATACGTGTTCACCGATCTGCTGCCGCCGCAGGGCGGCACCACCTACACGATCACCGAAACCCAGCCCACCGGCTACATCGATGGCCGCCACACGCCGGGCAATGCGAGCACGCCCGGCAGTGCGACCACGCCGAACGTGATCGACGGCATCGCCGTGTCGGCCGGGCAGAACGCCACCGGATATCTGTTCGGTGAACTGGCCAATGCGATCATCAGCGGCACCGTGTACCTGGATCGCGACAACGATGGCGATCAGGATGGCGGCGAACCCGGCATTCCCGGCGTCACCGTGGTCATCGAGGGCGCAGGCCCGGATGGCGTGTTCGGCAACGGCGACGATCTGCCGCCGGTCACCCTGACCACAGGGCCCGATGGCAGCTACAGCTATGGCGGTGCGATCACCGGCCAGAACTACCGCATCGTCGAGACCCAGCCGAGCGGCCTGGCCGATGGCCTGGAGAACACCGACAACGGCATCGACATCGGCAACCTGCCGGCGAGCGGATCCAGCGGCAACGATTTCGGCGAACGCGCCGCATCGCTGTCGGGCAACGTGTGGCTGGACGCGAACAACAACGGCGTGCGCGATGCGGGCGAGAACGGCATCGCCGGCGTCAATGTCGCCCTGCCGGCCGGCACGCGCGACGTGCTCGGCCAGATCGTGGCCGCCGCGATCACCGACGCCAACGGCGACTATCGCTTCGATGATCTGCTGGCCGGCACCTATGCGGTGACCGAGCAGATCGATCAGCCTGTGGTCAACGGCGTGACCACGCTCAACGGTGCGACCGTGGCCGGCAATGTCGGCGGCACGCCGAGCGGCACGGCCACGCCGGTCGCCACCACGCCCAGCGCGATCAATGGCATCGTGCTGCCGGCCGGCGGCGCTTCGGTGCAGAACAACTTCGGCGAAACCCTGCCGGTGTCGATCGCAGGCCGCGTGTTCTTCGATGCCGACAACGACGGCGCGCAGAACGGCGCATCGGAGACCGGCATCGAGAGCGTGACGATCCAGCTCACCGGCACCGATGATGCCGGCGCAGCGGTCTCGCTCAGCACCACCACCGACGCCAACGGCGATTTCCGTTTCGACGCATTGCGCCCGGGCGTCTACACGCTGACCGAGCCGCAGCAGCCCGACGGCACCAGCAACGGCCAGACCCGCGCCGGCCGCGTCGGTTCGACCGTCACCGGCACCGCCACGCCGATCACCACCGTGCCCAGCGCGATCAGTTCGATCGATCTGTCCACGCCGGGTGCGGCCTCGATCGACAACCTGTTCGGCGAGATTCCGCTCAACAGCGCGATCACGGGCCGCGTGTGGCGCGACCTCGACAACGATGGCGTGATCGATGCGCAGGAAGAAGGCATCGCCACCGTCATCATCCGTCTGACCGGCACCGATCTGGCCGGCAACACCATCACCCGCGAGACCACCACGCAGCCCGATGGCCGCTATGCCTTCACCGAACTGCCGCCGGGCACCTACACGCTGACCGAACCGGATCAGCCCGAAGGCACGCTCAACGGCATCACCGTGCCCGGCAGCGCCGGCGGCACGGCGACCACGCCGGCCGTCACGCCGTCGGTGATCAGCGCGATCACCCTGGGCGTGGCCGCGAGCGCGGACAACAACGACTTCGGCGAAATCCCGGTGGGCTCGATCGCCGGCCGCGTCTACAACGACGGCAACAACAACGGCGTGATCGACGGCAACGAACGCGGCTACGCGAACGTCACCGTCGTGCTGACCGGCACCAATGATCTGGGCGAAGCGGTCAACGTCACGGTCACCACCGACAGCGAAGGCCGTTACCGGTTCGAGGATCTGCGCGCGGGCAACTACACCGTCACCGAACCCTCGCAGCCGCCGGAGACGCTCAACGGCATCACCAGCGCCGGCACCATCGGCGGCACGCCGGTGGGCACCGCCACGCCGGTGGCGACCACGCCCTCGGCGATCAGCAGCATCGTGCTGCCGACCGGCGGCGAGTCGATCGACAACAACTTCGGCGAGATCGGCGATTCGCCGGATCTGGTGGTCACCAAGTCCGCCACGCCGGTGACGTTCACCGTCAACAACATCGGCACCTACACCATCCGCGTGCGCAACAGCGGGCAGCAGCCGAGCAACGGCCAGTACGTCGTCGACGATCGCCTGCCGACCGGCCTGAGCCTGGCGTCCACGCCGATCGGCGAGGGCTGGATCTGCACCGGCGACGTCGGCGCCGATCGCTTCCGCTGCACCAGCACGGTCGAACTGGCGCCCGGCGCGATCGCCGGCAACATCACCGCGCGCGTGCAGGTCGCCGCGTCGGCGGCCACGGCATCGCCGGTGCACAACGTGGTGATGGTCGAAGGCGGCGGCGAGAACGAATTCCGCACGCCGACGCCGGACGAACGCAGCGCCTTCGAAGGCAACCGCGAGGATCTGCCGGTCTGCGATCCGGCGATCACGCAGAACGCCTGCCGCCTACCGACCGCCGTGCAGTTGTCGGCCTCGGTCTCGGGCACGGTGTGGTTCGATCAGGGCAGCGACTTCGGCGCGATCGATGGCGGTGATCGCCGTCTGTCCGGCTGGATCGTCGAAGTGATCGATGCCAATGGCCAGCAGGTCGGCACCGCCACGACCGGACCGGACGGCAGCTATTCCATCGCCGATCAGGTGCCGGGCGTACCGCTGGCCATCCGCTTCCGCGAGCCGGGCACCAACGTGGTGTGGGGTTGGCCGGTCAACGGCGACACCCGCGGCGCGACGCCCGCGCCGTGCGATGCGACCAGCGCAATGGCCAACGGCACGGCCAGTTCGTGCGCGAGCAGCGAAGGCGGCAGCACGCATCTGTCGGTGGTGCTGGCGCCGGGCGCGAACCTGCCGCAGCAGAGCCTGCCGCTGAATCCGGGCGGCGTGGTCTACGACGCGACCAGCCGCAACCCGGTGCCGGGTTCGCGGGTGACGCTGTCGCCGATCGGCACCTGCGCCGGTTACGCACCGCAGCAGCACCTGCTCAATGCAGCGCTCGGCGGATATGCGTTCGACGGTGAATCAGCTTCGATGACGGTCGGCAACGACGGCTTCTACCAGTTCCTGATGGGACCGGACGCGCCGGCCTCGTGCCGCTTCCGCATCGCGGTGATCCCGCCGGCCGGCTATCAGTTCGAGTCGACGATGATCCCGTCCGAGCAGGGCGCGCTGACGCCGCCGGCCACGCCGGGCGTGGGCCATCCGGTGCAGGGCAACGCGACCGCGCCGACCGGACCGGTGGGCACCGATACCGCGTACTACCTCGAGGTGTCGCTGGGCTCGGCGCTGGCCGCGCCGGTGCACAACCACATCCCGCTGGATCCGCAGATCGCGCCGGGCCTGATCATCACCAAGACCGGTGATCGCAAGACCGTGGAAGTCGGTGACAGCCTGGTCTACACGATCACGATCCGCCAGACCGCCGGCACCGCGATGGGCACGGTCAACGTGATCGATCGCCTGCCGCATGGCTTCACCTTCATCGACGGCACCGCGCGTGTCGATGGTGCGGGCATCGCCAATCCGCGCGGCAAGCCCGGTCCGGTGCTGGTGTTCGATGTCGGCCCGCTCGCGGTCGGCGCGCAGAAGACGCTCACCTATCGCGTGCGCGTGGGCGTCGGCAGCCAGCAGGGCGACGGCATCAATCGCGCGCGCGCCTTCGGTTGCTCGATCACCGGCGGCTGCGTGGACGGCGACTCGCTGACCGCCTACCCGGATGGTGGCGTGGTGCCGTCCAACCCGGCCGAGTACCGCGTGATCGTCAGCGGCGGCGTGTTCGCCGAAGAAGGCTGCGTGCTCGGCAAGATCTTCGTGGACTGCAACGTCAACCACGTGCAGGACCCGGAAGAACTCGGCATCCCCGGTGTGCGCATGTACTTCGAGGACGGCACCTGGATGGTCAGCGACTCGGAAGGCAAGTACAGCTACTGCGGCCTGCCGCCGAACAGCCATACGCTGAAGGTGGATGCCTCGACCCTGCCGATCGGTTCGCGCCTGACCACCAGCAGCAACCGCAACCTCGGCGATGCCGACAGCCTCTTCATCGATCTGAAGAACGGCGAGCTGCATCGCGCCGACTTCATCGAAGGAAGCTGTTCCAATCCGGTGATCGAACAGGTCAAGGCGCGTCGCACGCAGGGCGAAATCCGCGCGCCGGAAACCGAGCGCTCCGGGCAGCCGCTGCGTTTCGAGAGCAAGCCGGCGCGCGCGCCGCAGCAGGCCACCGATTCGGCCAACCAGCGGCCGGTCGTGGACCCGAGGCCCACCACACCGCGCGGTGAAGCAGGACAGGAGGTGCAGCCATGAGCCGCACCTCCGCCCACCGCGCACACCCATCGCGAAACACCTCCATGCGTGCACCCCGTCTTTCCTTGCATCCGCTGGCGCTCGCGCTCGCGCTGGTGGTCGCGCCCGCGCTGACCCAGGCGCAGACCGTGGCCGGCGATCAACGCTTCACTCCGGTACTGGGTGAGGCCACGCCGCTGTTCCCGCAGTCGCCGCAGTTGCAGGCCAATGGATCGCAGGCGCTGTACGCGCAGCCGGGCCACGTGGACTACCGCGTCAACACGGGCGTGGATCGCATCACCGTCGAAGTGTCCAACGCCGGCGTGCCGGCCGACGGCCAATCGCCGGTGCACGTGATCGTGCAGTTGTTCGATGCCGATGGATCGCCGATGCGTGGTGAATCCTTCGCCACCCTCGAGCACACCGGTGGACGCATCAAGCTGCCGGACGGCCGCACCGATGAACTCGGCCCGGGCCATCTGGACGCCGACGATGTGACGCCCGGCGTGCAGTTGCGCGTGGAGAACGGCCGCGCCGAATTCGATCTGCTCGCGCCGCACGAACCGCAGGACGTGCTGCTGCGCGTGACCGCCGGATCGCAGAGCGCCGAAGGCGTGATCGGATTCGTGCCGGAAATGCGCGAGATGATCGCCACCGGCCTCATCGACGGCGTGATCAATTTCCGCCGCAAGGGCGACAACCTGATCACCGGCAGCCAGCACGGCGATGGGTTCGAGCGCGAAATCCGCCGCTGGGAGAAGCAGTTCAACCACGGCAAGGCCAACGGCGCCGCGCGCGCGGCGTTCTTCGTCAAGGGCGCGATCAAGGGCGAGTACCTGCTGACCGCGGCCTACGATTCGGACAAGGACGTGCGTGCGCGCCTGCTGCGCGACATCCAGCCCGAAGAGTTCTATCCGGTGTACGGCGATGCCTCGCTGCGCGGCTTCGACGCGCGCTCGGCCGAGCGCCTGTACGTGCGCGTGGACAAGAACCGCAGCTACCTGCTGTACGGCGATTTCCAGACCGGCGACAACCTGGCCACGCAGAGCGGCGTGGACTTCGGCGCGCGCGCCGCGCCGCGCGTGCTCGGCACCTACAACCGCACCGCCACCGGCCTGGGCTGGCATTTCGAGAACGAGCGCGTGCGCGGCAACGTGTTCGCGATCGAGGATTCGCTGCGCCAGGTGATCGAAGAACTGCCGGCCTCCGGCAGCGGCCCGTACGGCCTGCGCAACAACGCCGTGCTCGAAGGCAGCGAACGCGTGGAAGTGGTGGTGCGCGATCGCAACCAGCCTTCGCGCATCGTTTCGGTGCGGCCGCTGGCGCGGCTGGTCGATTACAGCTTCGAGCCGTTCTCCGGCCGCATCCTGCTCGGCAACTTCCTGCCCTCGTTCGACAGCGACCTCAATCCGGTCTCGCTGCGCATCACCTATGAACTGGACCAGGGCACGGAGAAGTTCCTCGTGCTCGGCGCCGATGCGCAGTTGCGCGTGGGCGAGCGCGCCGAGATCGGCGGCTCCTACGTGGATGATCGCAATCCGTTCGCGGCCTTCGAGATGGGCAGCGCCAACGTGGGCTACCGTTTCGGCCAGAACACCTGGCTGGTCGCCGAAGCCGCGCGCACGCGCAGCGAGGTCAACACCAATTCGATCAACCAGTACGGCACGCCCGCCCTGCAGGGGATGAGCGGCCTGGTCGAAGGCGATGCGTGGCGCGTGGAACTGGGCCACGCCGGCAAGGCGTTCGACCTGAAGCTGTTCGCGGGCCAATCGGATCCGGCCTTCAACAATCCGGCCTCGCCGCTGTATGGCGGACGGGGCGAATACAGCGCCGACGCGCGCTGGCGCCTGGGCGAGCGCTTCGAACTGTATGTCGAAGGACTGCGCAGCGAAGACCGCAATCCGCAGGGCGGCGAACGCAATGCGGCCAGTGCCGGCACGCGGGTCAAGCTCACCGACAAGCTGACGCTCGATTTCGGCTATCGCGCCATCCGCGAAACCGTCGGCGCGTATTACACCTGGGCCACGCAGAGCGCCTACGGCAACATCGGCGGACTGTCCGGCGGCTATGCCACCGGCGCCGGCGGCGGTGCCCTCGGCTATGGCCAGCAGCCACTGGATCCGCTGACCGGCCTGCCGATCATCAGCAGCGGCAATCCCAACGAGGTCGCCAGCGGATTGCCGGTGGGCACCGAACTGTCGTCGGACATGCTGCGCATCGGCGTCGGCTACCGCGCCAGCGATCGCCTCAGCCTCGGTGGCGAGATCGAGCAGGACATCCACGACGAGGATGGTGATCGCCTCGCGCTCGGCATCGACTACCAGTTGCGCGAACGCAGTCGCCTGTACGGCCGCTATGAAAAGCAGACCGGCATCAGCGGCGTCAACGGCCTGACCCAGGACGGCCGCGAAGCCGACACGCTGGCGATCGGCGTGGACACCAGCTTCATCAAGAACACGCAGTTGTTCTCGGAATACCGGTTGCGCGATGCGATCGCCGGCCGCGACATCCAGGCCGCTTCGGGCATGCGCAACCGCTGGGATCTGGCCGAAGGCGTGCGCGTGGACACCTCGCTGGAACACACCAACGTGATCGAGGGCAGCGTCGGCGATTCCACCGGCATCGGCGTGGCGATGGACTACAGCGCCAATCCGCTGTGGCGCGGCAACGTGCGCATCGAGCACCGCATCTCCGACGACGTGGAAGAAACCCCGGTCAACGAGGCCTACGACACCACGCTGCTGCAGTTCCTGCTGGCCCGCAAGATCAATCGCGACTGGACCGTGCTGGCGCGCAACTACCTGCTGAAGACCGATTACGAAGCCCGCGGCGATGTCTTGCAGGATCGCTTCCAGATCGGCGCGGCCTACCGCGATACCGACACCAACCGCGTCAACGCGCTGGCCCGCTACGAGTACAAGCTGGAGAAGGACGAAAGCGGCATGGACGGATCCGGCTTCGGTTCGCAGACCGGGCAGGACATCCGCACGCGCGCGCACATCGTCTCGGCGCATGCGGACTGGCATCCCTCGCGTCCGTGGTGGCTGACCGGCCGTGTCGCCGCCAAGTGGCAGAACGATCAGTTCTTCTACGCTGACACCGGTCGTGTCGAAGACGACTTCCATGCCGTGCTGCTGTCCGGCCGCGTGGTCTACGACATCACCGAGAACTGGGACATCGGCGTGCTGGCATCGACGTTCCGCGGCCAGCGCGGCGCCAACCAGTACGCGTTCGGCGTGGAAGTCGGACGCCTGCTGCGGCAGAACCTGTGGCTGTCGGCCGGCTACAACGCCACCGGCTTCCGCGGCGATGACGATCTGACCGGCTACGAATACACCCAGCAGGGCGCGTTCATCCGCCTGCGCTTCAAGTTTGACGAAGACCTCTTCCTCCGGGAAGACGCCCGCTACCGCGATCCGGTGCGCTGAGGAACCACACATGAGCAAGCACATCCATCGGACGTTCGGCGTCCTCCTGACCACGCTGTCCTTCGCCGCGATCGCGCAGACGCCGCTGACCGCGCCGGACGCACGCATCACCGACGAAGCGATCCACGCCGATCTCTCCACCTACGAGCGCACCCAGCAGCGCATCCAGGCGCTGAACGATGCCGGCCGCCCGCTGCGTGATTACCACCTGTCCAAGGCGCAGTGCTGGCTCGACGTGTCCTTCCACGAGTACACCCGCAACGATCGCAGCGCGTTCCCGCAGGAAGCGCTGGGCGAATCGGAGAAGCTGATCGTGGGCATGGAACAGGGCGTGCAGCCGCTGCCGACCGACACGCCGCTGGTCAACGGCGCCGCGCGCGTGCGCGAGGATCTGTGGAAGCGCCTGGGCGCGATCCACGGCACGCCGGGCTTCGCCTGCGCGCAGCAGGCCGTGGCCTGCGGCGAAGTGGAACTGGTGCATGCCGGCAACGAATACAACCAGCAGCAGTGGCGGCACGCCAAACCGTACATCCAGATTGCCGAAGACTGGGTGAGCGATGCCGAAGCCGCCTCGCGCCAGTGCGGCATGACCGGCCTGCCGGCCGAGGGTCGCGACGTCATCCTGACCGCCAACGTGCTGTTCGAATTCGATCGTTCCGCACGCGCCGACATCCGTGCGTTTTCGCTGCAGGGGCTGCAGCGCGAGCTGTCGCGGCTGGAAGCCGAAGGCCTGATGCTCACCGGCGTGGAGCTGGTCGGCCATGCCGACCGCCTGCAGGGCCGCGGCTACGAGTACAACCAGCGCCTGTCCGAACGTCGCGCGCAGACCGTGCGCGCTTGGCTGGTCGAACAGGGCATCGACGGCGCGCTCGTGCAGTACGCGTACAAGGGCGACACCGAACAGGTGCAGGCCTGCGACGGGGTGACCCCGCGCGCGGCATTGCAGGAGTGCCTGATCCCCAATCGCCGCGTGGAAGTCCGCCTGCACGCGCGTCCCAGGGGCAGGTGAAGAAGGGCCACCGCGGCCCTGCTTATAATCGCGCCAAAGCCTGGAGGGACACCGGGTGGAACGCCGACGGGGAAGGCGACAGACGCGTTCCACCGGATCCTCCGTGATCCGAGAGCGCATGCATGATCGACGGTTCCGCAACGCCGGCTGACGGCCGGCGCAGTTCGTGGTTTCCCCTGATGGCCGTGTTGCGTGCCCCCGTGGCGTGGCTGCGCAACGTGCCGATCGACGATCCGGTCGATCGCCGCAATGCGCCGATGCTGCAATTGATCTCGCTGCTGCTGGCGATCCTGCCGGCACTGGCGTGGTCCTACCGCGCGTTCGCCGTCGATATTCCCTGGCGGCCCGGCGAACTGACCAGCATGGCGATGGGGCTGGCGGTATGCGCGGCCGCGTTCTCCAGTTTCGTTCTGATCCGCTTCGGCCGCTTCGCCTGGGCCGCGCGGTTGCTGCTGCTGGTGTTCGCGGTGACGGTGATTCCCACCTATGGCCTGACCGGGTTCGGCAGCCAGCGCTTCGAACAGCCCGTGCTGGTGATCTGGATGGCGGCGGCGGCGCTGGTGATCGGTCGCACCGCGCTGTGGCTGATGTTCGCCAGCATCACGACCGCCTTCCTGCTTGGCGCGCGCGTGGATGTGTCGCGGGCCGGCGAGGCCGCCGCGATATACGGCGATGCGGCCTTCAGCATCGCGATGTTCCTGATGATCGCGATCGTGCTCGATCGCAGTTCGGCCGCGCTGCGCCAGAGCCTGGGCGAAGCGACCCTGCGCGCGGATCAGCTCGCCCTGGCCAACCAGCAACTGCATCACGAGATCCGCGAGCGCGAGCGCGTGCAGGAACAATTGATCCACGCGCAGAAGCTGGAAGCGGTGGGCCGCCTTGCCGGCGGCGCGGCGCACGACTTCGGCAACCTCATGTCGGTGATCACCGGCTACATCCGCAAGGGCGCGCGGAGCGAACGCACCGAGGAACTGAAGCAGACGCTGGCCGGCATCGACGCCGCCGCGCGCCGCGCCACGCTGCTCACGCACGAGCTGCTCGCGCTGGCGCGGCAGGACGAGTATCGCGAGGAAGAATTCGACGCCGTGCTGGTGCTGCGCGACATGCAGCCGATGCTGCGGCAGTTGTTCAATCCCGACGTGCGCATCGAGCCCGCGCTGCCGGAGGATCTGCCGCCGGTGCGCATGGATCGCAACCGATTCGAACTGATGGTGCTCAACATCGCCGCCAATGCCGATCACGCCATGCCCGAGGGCGGCACGTTCTCGATGCAGGCGACGGTCGATGGCATCGGCCGCATCGAACTGGCTTTCGCCGATACGGGCGCGGGCATGCCGCCGGACGTGCTGGCGCGCGTGTTCGATCCCTTTTTCACCACCAAGCCGTCGGGGCAGGGCACCGGTCTGGGTCTGTCGGTGGTGCGCGATGTCGTGCAGCGCGCCGGTGGCACGATCGTCGCCGAAAGCCAGCCGGGCGCCGGCAGCGTGTTCCGCATCGGATTGCCGGCCGCCGCATAGGTCACTCGCGCATGCGGCCGGGATGCAATGCGCGATCGACGGTGACTGAAGCCGCTCCTACGATGAGGCGCGCATCAATGCCTGCAACCGCGCGGCATTGGGGATCGCGAAACCGTACGCGGTGTTGTCGAAGAGCACCCACGAGGTGATGCGCCGCTGACGGTGCTGGCGGATCTGCGTGGCGAGCGACTGCAGATCGGCTTCGGTGTATTGGCTGTAATAGATGCGCGGCGCACCATGCCAGCGCCAGTATTGCCAGCGCGCCGGGAGCGCGGGCACGGCCGCTTCCGGCCAACGCGCCGGATCGGCGGCCACGCGGGTGATGGCGTGGCGTTCGAGCAGGGCTTCGGCCTTCGGCGTGAACCAGCTTGCATGCCGCGGCTCGCACGCCACCGGCAATGCGGTGCGACGGCGCAATGCGCTGAAGAACGCCGACGCCGATCGCGCGTCCAGCACCAGGCTCGGCGGCAGTTGCAGCAGCAAGCCGCCCAGCTTGCGGCCCAGCCCCGCGCTTTGATCGAGGAAGGCATCCAGCAGCGATCCCGTCCCGCGCAATGCGCGCTCATGGGAAATGGCTTGCGGGATCTTCACCGAGAAGCGGAAATCCGCAGGCACCGACGCGGCCCAGCGTTCGTAGGTCTTGGCCTGGTGCGGACGATAGAACGAGGAGTTGATCTCCACCGCGGAAAATCGCGTCGCGTAGCGCGCCAGCATGCTCTCGCCTTCGCCGAACAGCGACGCATGCTGCCGTGGGATGGACCAGCCGGCGCAGCCGATGCGCAGGGCCGGCGTGGAAGTCGAAGCCTTCGCCATGCGTCTACTGTGTGAGTCATCGCGTGATTGAAGGGCGAAGGGCGGAGGTGTTTGCTGCGCCGCCGCATTCGCATAGACTCGCCGCTCCCCGGCCCGTCCCCCGACCCATGACCCCATCCGCTGCGTGGCACGAACTGCGTCTCTGGCTCGGCATCGAGCGCAACACGACCAGTCATGGCGAAAAATGGCTTTCGGCGATCGGCGGGCTGCTCGGCATCGCCTCGGTGTACGTGGTGACCGTCTCGATGTTTCCGCACGGCTTTGCCGGTACCTCGGGTGGCCTGATCATGCTGGCCTCGATGGGCGCATCGGCGGTGTTGCTGTTCGCCGTGCCGCATGGCGCGCTCTCGCAACCGTGGGCGCTGATCGGCGGGCACCTGCTGTCGGCCTTCATCGGGGTGAGCTGCCAGAAGCTGCTGCCCGCGCATGCGCTCACGCCGGCGCTGGCGGTGGGCCTGGCGATCGGGGCGATGTACTACCTGCGCTGCGTGCACCCGCCCGGTGGCGCGACCGCGCTGGCGGCGGTGATCGGCGGGGCCGATGTGCACGCGCTGGGCTACCACTATCTGCTGACGCCGGTGGCGATCAACGTCACCGCGATCATCGCGATGGCGATCGCCTTCAACGTGTTCTTTCCGTGGCGGCGCTATCCGGCGCACCTGCATCGCCGCCGTCGCGAATCGGTGATCACGCAACCGGCGCGCCGCCAGTTCGAACTGACGCAGGAAGATTTCTCCGCCGCGATGGAGCAGCTCAACTCCTACGTGGACATCACCGAGGAGAACCTGACCGAACTGCTCGAACTGGCCAAGCAGCACGCCGAACGCAACGTCACCCACCCGGAGCAGGTCGAGATCGATCGCTGCTACAGCAACGGCAAGCTCGGGAAACTGTGGAGCGTGCGCCACGTGCTGGCGGCCGAACCGCCTGCATCGTCCGCGCCTGCGCGCGTCTCCTGGCGCGTGGTCGCGGGCGAAGGGCTGGGACAGCGCGGCACGTCGTCGATCGAGGAATTCCGCCAGTGGGCGCGCTTCGCGGTGCGCGTGCAGGACACTGGCCGCTGGATCAAGGACTGACCCGGATTCAACGCGGCAACGCGCGGCGGAACAGCCAAGCGGCCAGCAGCCACAGCCCGGCGAAGGCGACGGTCACCGCGATCGCTTCGACCGGCGCGGCGTGGAATCCGGCAATCGCCACGATCGCGATCAGCCCCTGCAATGCCGCCATCGCCGACAGCGTGCGCGCCAGCCCGCCGGCGCGCAGCCGCGTCACCAGCGCGCCGATCGCACCGAACGCCAGCACACCGAAGAACACCAGATTGATCGGATCGCGTTCGCTGCCGAGCAGGCCGACGGCCAGATTGCTCCACACCATCATGAAGCCGGTGCCGATCGCCACCGCCGCGCCGGCGCGATAGAACGGATGGCGCGAGACGCGCATCGCCAGTTCGCAGCCGCCGCAGGCGACGAGCAGCATGATCGCGAATACCGCGAAGTCCATGCCGGTCCAGCGCACTTCGTCGGTGAACTGCATCGCCACCCACGGCGTCATCCACAGCACCGCCGCGCCGCCCCAGACGGGCAGGCGCCAGAGTGGATGGCGTGGAGGTTGCGGTCGCTGCATCGTGCGGTTCATGTGGATCTGCCTGTGCGGGGAGAAAGGTGCGGAGCGCTGTCCGCAACGTCCATCTTCCGCATCCCGGTGAGCGCACGACGAATGCTGTGTGAAGCAAGCGCGAAGTCCGCTTTCAATCAGGCGCCGTTGTCGGGCCCTTTCGTTCGGAAGCGAAGTCGGGCGAGGCGACCGGCCGGCTCCGGAGCGGATGGGTTGGCGCTAGGTGCTATGCAGCAGCCCGTGCACCCGGCCCAGCAGTTCCTTCAGCGAATATGGCTTGCCGAGCAGATCCATGCGCTGGTCGAGACGGTCCTCGCCCTCCAGCGTCAACTCGGCATAGCCGGTGACGAACAGCACGCGCAGATCCGGCCGCCGCCGCCGCGCGGCAGCGGCAAGATCCCGCCCGTTCATGCCGGGCAGGCCGATGTCGGTCAGCAACAGATCCACATCGGGATGCGCGCTGAGCAGTTCGAGCGCTTCGTTGCCTTCGGCCGCTTCGATCACCACGTAGCCGGCGTCGGTGAGCACTTCGCGCGCCATCATGCGTACCAGGTCCGAATCATCGACCAGCAGGATCCGCTGCGCCTGGCCCGGCGCGGGGACATCGGCGATCGCCAGCGCCTCGCGCGCGGCCGTCTGGCTGCGCGGCAGCAGCAGCGTCACCGTGGTGCCGTGGCCGACCTGGCTGTCGATGCGCACCGCGCCGCCACTCTGGCGCACGAAGCCGTACACCATGGAAAGGCCCAGCCCGGTACCGCGCCCGATCGGCTTGGTCGTGAAGAACGGCTCGAACACCTTGTCCAGCACGTCCTGCGGAATCCCTGAACCATTGTCGTTGACGCGCACGAATACGTACTCGCCATCGGCCAGATCGGTTTCGCCGCGCACCGTGCGCATGCCGGTGTCCACGCGGATCAGGCCGCCATTGGGCAGGGCGTCGCGCGCGTTGACCACCAGATTGATCAGCACGTTGTCGAGCGTGTCGGCGTCGGCGACCACCACGTGCGGCGATGGCGACAGTTTCAGTTCGAGCTGGATGTTCTCCGGGATCGCGCGGCGCAGCATGTCGTCCAGCGCGAGCAGGCGCTGGTTGATGTCGAACGGCTCGGCATCCAGTGGCTTCTTGCGCGCGAACGCGAGCATGCGCTGGGTCAGCGCCCCGGCGCGCTGCGAGGCGGCCAGCGCGATTTCCAGGAAGGGCGGAATGCGTGCATGGTTGCCGCGCTGCACTTCCAGCGCGGCCATGTCGATGCCGCCGATGATGCTGGTGAGCAGGTTGTTGAAATCGTGCGCGATGCCGCCGGTGAGCTGGCCGAGCGCATCCATTTTCTGCGCCTGCACGAGTTGCTGCTCGGCGCGGCGGCGCTCCTCGATCTGGTGCGCCAGTTCCTGCTGGGTGTAGTCGAGTTCGCGCTGGCGGGCGCGATCGCGATTGACGTGCAGGGTGATGTCCTGCACGAACAGCAGGCCGATGCCGGGTTCGCGGTACGGCGCGATGCGCCACTCGGTATCGCGGTGTTCGCCCTGCGTGTTCAATTCGAGCTGGCCCTGCCAGCGCTGCCGCGTGGCGAGGGCTTCGCGCATGCCGTCCAGCGATCCGTTCTGATCGCGCAACGCCGCATCCAGGCAATCGCCGGGCTTGAGACCGGTGAGCCGGGTGAACGCCTGATTGCCGTCGCTGATGCACAGGTGCGCGTCGATCACGGCGATCGGCGCGCCGGTGTTCTCGAAGATCTCGCGGAAATTCGCTTCGGTATGGCGCAGTGCGTCCTCGGCGCGGCGTGCACGCAGCAGGCTGCGCAGCGTCGCCAGCAGCACATCCGGATCGATCGGATGGATCAGGTAGGCATCGGCGCCGGCGTCCAGGCCGGTCACCATGTCGCCGGAGGCGATCGCCGCCGCCGACACGTGCACGACCGGCAGCAGCGCCGTATTGGGTTGCATGCGCAGCTGCCGGACGATGTCGAACCCGCTGACATCGGGCAGGTTGACGTCGAGAATCAGCGCGGCCACGTCCTGCGCTTCGAGCAGCGCCAGGCCGTCGGCGCCGGTGGCGGCTTCGAGCACGTCGTATCCGTGCCGCGTCAGCGCGCGACGGATCGAATAGCGCGTGACCTCGTTGTCGTCCACGATCAGGATGGGGCGTTCGTCAAGCATCGAGGCTCTCCTTGTCCAGGCGCACCGGCACGATCACGAAGAACTCCGAGCCCACGCCGGGCGTGCTGTTCACGCCCACGCGCCCGCCGAGCAGTTCGGCGAAGCGCTTACACAGCGCCAGGCCAAGGCCGGTGCCGCGTACCTTTTTCTGCAGCGGTGAATCGAGCTGGCTGAAATCCTGGAAGATGCGCTCGTGCAGTTCCGGCGCGATGCCGATTCCGGTGTCGCGCACGCTGAAGCGGATCTCGTCGTGGCCGATCGCTTCGGCGCCGACGCGCACTTCGCCGCGTGCGGTGAACTTCAGTGCGTTGGAAATGAAGTTGCGCAGGATCTGCGCCAGCTTCTTGTCGTCGGTGTAGAGCTGGGTCGGTCCGCGCGGCGAATCGAAGATCAGCTCCACGCCCGCGCCTTCCACCAGCGGCCGGAACATGCCGCGCAGCGCCGAGAACAGATCCATCATGTCGAACCACGCTGGCGAGATGGTGATGCGGCCGGCTTCGATCTTGGCCAGATCGAGCAGGTCGTCGACCATCTCGCTCAGCTCGCGGGTCGAGCGGCTGATGAAACCGATCTGCGTCCGCTGATCGTCGCTGAGCGGGCCATCGACCTGATCCTCCAGCAAGCGCGTGATGCTCAGGATCGACACCAGCGGCGTGCGGAACTCATGGCTCATGTAGGAGAGGAAGCGGCTCTTGAGTTCGGAGACCTGCTTGAGCTGTTCGGCCTGCGCGTCGAGTTCAGCGTACAGCGCGAGCACGCCCTGGTTGGTTTCCTCCAGTTCGTCGCGCAGCGCCTGGTTCTCTTCGCGCAGTCGTTCCAGTGCCTGGTCCGGCGGTGGTGGCGATGTGCTCACGTCAGTTCCCCAGGCGCAGGATCAGCAGGCTGGCGTCGTCGCGGCCGCGATCGAAATCGCGGATCAGCACGGCGGCGATGAGGGCCGGATGGCGCAGCGCCAGGCCGGGATAATCCTTGAGGTTCCAGCGGTTCTGCAGGCCGTCGCTGTGCAGCGCGAGCAGTTTGCCCTCAGCGTCCGCGAACAGCAGATCATTGCGGCTGCGCGGGAACGGACCCACGCCGGTGATGCCCGGATGCGAGGCCAGCCCGCGCGAGCGGCCGGCCTGCGGATCGAGCAGCGCGCCGGAAATATTGCCGGTGCCGGCAAAGCGCAGCACGCCCTGCTCGTATTGCGCGACCGCCGTCGCGCCGCCGCGTGTGCCGTTCATCGACGCATGCAGGTGCTGGAGCATTGCGGTCGCGCTGGCCGCTGGTTCCGCTTCGGCCGCCGCGATCACGCCGGCATTGGCCGCCACCGATGCGGCCGCGCCATGGCCCAGTCCATCAATGATCACCAGCGTCCAGCATCCGCCTTCATGACGCAGATGCCAGGCATCGCCGCACACGGTTTCATCATGCATCGGCAAGCGCCAACCGCCATACGGCTGATCCGCATCCTGACGTGCGCCCGGGTACAGACGCGCGCAGACGATCGCGCCGCGCGCATCGCTCCACGCATCCATCCACTGCGTCTGCCGCTGCACGCCGCCCAGGCCGATGCCCTGCGTGCCCTGGGTGGAATAGCCATCGCGCAGGCCTTCGCTCAAGGCGAAGCCCGGCCCGCGATCGATCGCGCACAGCTCCAGGCCCAGGCAATCGCGCCCGGCCACCGGCATCAGGGTCAGATGACCGCCGAGGCCATGCTTGAGGATGTTGGTCGAAAGTTCGGTGGCCACCAGCGCGGCGCGACCGGCATCGATCTCGTCGAATCCCAGATCGCGCGCGAGCTGCTGTGTTTCGCGACGCGCCTGTCCCACCTGGCTCTGCTCGTCGATGACCACACGGCGAGTAATCGGACCGGTGAAGTTCACTTCCATTTGGTGATGGACACACGCGTGCCGCTGCCGGGGCGGCTGTCCAGTTCGAACTCGTCGACCAGCCGACGCGCGCCGGACAGGCCCAGGCCCAGGCCGTTGCCGGAGGTCCAGCCGTCGGTCAGTGCCTGCGCGATGTCGGGAATGCCCGGCCCATTGTCGCGGAAGGTCAGGCGAAGACCGCTGCGCACGCCATCGCTGAGCAGTTCCCAGTCCATGTCGCCGCCGGCGCCGTAGATCACCGCGTTGCGCGCCAGTTCGCTGGCGGCCGTGATCAACTTGGTCTGATCCACCAGGCGCAATCCGCATTGCACCGCCAGCCGGCGGGCGGCCTGGCGCGCGAGCACGACGTCCTGTTCGGTGCGCACCGGATGCGTGCCGGTGTCGGCGATCGTGCTCATTCGATCGGGCCGGCCCGCAGCAGCTTCATGCCGCGCTCCACGTCCAGCGCCGTGCGCACGCCCGGCAGGGTCAGGCCCAGTTCGGTCAGGGTGATCGCCACGGCCGGCTGCATGCCGACCACCACCGTGGTGGCGTCCATGACGCGGGCCAGTCCGGAAATCGTGCTGATCATGCGGCCGATGAACGAATCGACGATGTCCAGCGCGGAGATGTCGATGAGCACGCCGCGCGCCGAGGTGCGGCTGATCGTCTCGGACAGATCATCCTGCAGCGCCAGCGCGAGCTGATCGTGCATGTCGACCTGGATGGTGACCAGCAGCAGGTCTCCCATCCGCAGAATGGGAATGCGATCCATGCGTCAGGCCTTGCCCACCACGAAGCCCGAACGCTTGAGCGCCAGCGACAGCGCATCGGCAAGGTTGGCCTTGGTGGTGATGCCCTGCAGATCGAGCCCGAGGTGGACGATCGTCTGCGCGATCTGCGGGCGCACGCCGCTGATGATCGCGTCCGCGCCCATCAGCCGGATTGCGGTGACGGTCTTGAGCAGGTGCTGGGCGACCAGCGTGTCCACGGTCGGTACGCCGGTGATGTCGATGATCGCGATTTCCGATCCGGTCTCCACGATCCGCTGCAGCAGCGATTCCATCACCACCTGCGTGCGCTGCGAATCCAGCGTGCCGATCATCGGCAGCGCCAGCACGCCGTCCCACAGCTTGACCACCGGCGTGGACAGCTCCAGCAGTTCTTCCTGCTGGCGCACGATGATGTCCTCGCGCGTTTTCTGGAACGTGCGCACGGTGTGCATGCCGAGCGAATCGAGCAGTTCGGACACGGCCCACAGTTCGGAGGCGAGCTGGGTCGGATCGCTGCCGTATTCGGACTGCACCAGATCGAACAGCGGCCGCTTCATCGACAGGATGAAGTACGCGGTATGGCGCGATTCAAAGCCCTGCGCGGCGCGGCTGCGCGAGAGGCGTTCGAGGAACTGGCGCAGTTCATCCCATTCGCGGCTCTGCAGGTTGTCCAGATCGCCGTGGCTCATGCCCTGCACCAGCAGGCGCAGGAAATCGCGTGTCTGTCCGTCCAGTTCCTGCGGCGAAATACGACTCTCGTGCGCCGAACCCTTGTCCTTCAGATTGGCCTGCCAGCTCTGCAGCAATGAAGTTTCATCGCGCTGCATCCGTTGAATCGTGCGCTCTTGCAATGCAGCCATGCGGGCTCGCCGAATGTGAAAGAAGACACACAGGGTAGAGCAAGCCATCCGCCTTGACCACAAATTTGAACAGCGCCCAGGGGGGCTTTCACGCGGTGTTTACAAGCCTGGCCCGACTGTGGCGCGTTCAGCGTGCAACGTCCGGGAAGTTTCCGGCCAGCAGCGCGGCGTAAAGGGCGGCGCCGTAATGCGGTTCGAACCGCGGCACGCGGATGTCGTAGTTCGGGCACGCGCGCAGCAATGCAGCACGGAACGGATGCAGCAGCCGCTGGCCCGCGCTGAACGCACCGCCGGAGAACGACACCGGCACGGTTTCATTATCGGCAAACCCGAGTGCGCGGCGCAGCGCATCGACGATCGCGGCCAGTTCCTGCCCGGCCTGATCGAAGATCGCCGCCGCCGCCGCGTCACCGGCTTCGGCCGCGCGGCACACCAGCACCGACAACTGCGCCAGTTCGCCGCGCGTATATGCCTGTTCGCCATAGATGCGCGCGCAGATGTCCAGATCCGATTCCAGCGCCAGCGTCTGGTTGAACAGCGCATGCAACGGGCCCTTCGGCAGGCGGCCATCGCTCATGCGCGAATACAGGTTCAGGCCCTGCACGGCGATCCAGTGCGCGGAGCCTTCATCGGAAAACGCTTCGCCCCAGCCACCGGCGCGCGCGGCCTGTCCGCGACGCTGGCCGTAGCCGATCGAACCGGTGCCGGCGACGATGTTGATGCCATCGGCGCAGGCCAGCGAGCCGGCCCAGCCGCACACCATGTCGTTGTCGCAGCGATACCGATCATGGCCGAGGATGGCGGCGGGGATCGCATCGAGTTTCGGCGTGGCCTGGCCGTCCTCGCCATGCGCGGGGAGACCGAAGAACGCGTAGCCGACATCATCCAGGTCCAGGCCGGCATCGGTCAGCACCTGCCGGATGCCATCGGCGAGGACGGCGCGCACGCCTTCGAGCCCGACCTGCGGGTGATACGTGGTGCCGAGCTGCGCCTGTGCGAGCAACCGGCCGGAGGCATCGATCACGGCGAAACGGGTCTTCGTTCCGCCGCCGTCGACGCCCAGGTATGCGGTGCGCGTCATGCGTCGCGTGCGTGGATGCGCACGCCCTGCACGACGCGGTTCACCGTGCCCTGCTTGTTGGGATTGTCAGGCGAGAGACCGCGCGCCAGCGAACACTGGAAGGCGAACACCTGCGCGGCGGCGACATAGGGATACAGCAGATCGCTATCGCTGGCGGCATCGAGACCGGGGACGGCGATCATTTGATCGCCGGCTTCGCCGCGTGGCTGCGCGGTCACTTCGTACACCGCGCCGGCCACGCCGTCGCGCCGCAATTCGTCGATCAGATCGTGATCGTAGCGGCACGTCAGCGGATCATTGGAGACGAACACCACCACCAGCGTGTTGCCGGTGAGGAACGTCTTGGGCCCGTGGCGGAAACCGAGCGGCGAATCGAAGCAGGTGGCGATGCCGCCGTTGGTCAGTTCGCCGAGCTTGAGCGAAGCTTCGCGCGCCAGGCCCTGCAGCAGTCCGCTGCCGAGATAGACCACGCGATCGAAGCCGCGCAGCGCGAGCGTCTGCAGGGCGGGGCGTGCCTGCTCGATCACGTGCGCGGTCGCACGCGCGATCCGGCCGACGTCGGTGGCGTGCGCGGCCTGCGGATCCAGCGCCAGCCGCGTTGCGTACAGCATGCAGCTGAAGCTGGAGGTCATCGCGAAACTGACGTCGTGGGTTTCTTCCGGCAGAAGCAGCGTCATTGACGAACGCATCGCGGTGCGTCCCAGCGCGCCGTCCGCGTTGCAGGTGACGACCAGATGCTGCACATGCCGCACCATCGACTCGGCCAGTTCCACTGCGGCGATGCTTTCCGGGCTGTTGCCCGAACGGCCGAACGACACCAGCAGCAGCGGCTGATCCGGATCCAGGTACAGATCCGGGCAGCTCACCAGATCGGTGGTGGCCACCGCATCCACGCGCGCGGCGAGCCGGCGATCCAGCCACGGCGCCAGGCACTGGCCGATATAGGCCGACGTGCCCGCGCCGGTGAGGATGATGCGCGCGTTGGGATTGTGGGCGATCGGCGAAACGAACGCTTCGATGCGCGCGCGCATTCCGGCCAGCAGCGCGTGAGTGCGTTCGAGCATGCGCGGTTGCTGTTCGATTTCGCGTGCGGTCCAGATCGCGCCGGCGGCGGCGAGATCCGGTTCGGGAACACCGAGGTGTTCAATCGTGGTCATGGGGATGGCAGGCATGGTGGTAGTCATCGAGAACGGCACTGACGTGCGCCATCACCAGCGACAGCGGATCGCGATCCGCGTGGCCGTTGCGCAGCGCGCGCAATGCATGGGGGAGGTATTGGCTGATCAGCGGCAACGGCGGCGGACTGGCGCGCAGGTTGTCGAACAACCGCTCGCGCGCCTGTTCGATCATCGGATCCGGCCAGTAGTAACGGATGCGATCGCTGAGGCTGTATTGCAGATCGATGTCGAGCGCGTGGCCTTCAGCATGGTAATAGCGGCGCCAGTGGCCGGGTTGTTCGCGCATGCGCGCCAGCGCGACCTCGCGCAGCTTCGCCTGTGATGCCGGCGGGATCCACTCGCGTTCGATGGCGTCCAGCGCCCACAGCGCTTCGCGCAGCGCGAAGGTCAGGCCGGGACCGACCTTGAGGATCGCGAAGTGATCGCGCACGAGTGCGGCCAGTGCCTGGCGCGTCTGGTAATCGGTCGAATGCGCTTCGAACACCATGCCCGGCACGGTGGTGATCGCTGCGCTGAGCGCGTGCGCCTTGTCCGCCTGGTAGTCGATGACATCGTGATGATCGAATTCCACGCCCGGCTGCACGACCGAGGCGATGACGCGCGTCCACGCATCGGCCAGCCCGGCGGCTTCGAATGCATCGTGATGCGCGGCGATGGTGGCCAGCGCGGCCTGCGGCGTGGTGGTCTCCAGGCCTTCGATGGCTTCGGTGGCGCCACCGGGCACCGGCACTTCGGTGCCGATGACGTACACGGGGGCTTCGCCGCCGGCCGTGTTCCAGGCCTGCTCGGCGGCGCGGCACAGGCGCACCGCGCGTTCGACGATCACCGCTTCCGGCAGCGGTACCGGATCGCCGGCGCATGACATCGAGCAATCGAGATGGATTTTGCGGAACCCGGCGGCCACATAGGCGGCGACCATCAGTTCGGCTTTAGCCATCGCGCCGTCGGCATCGAGCGAGATCCATGGATTCGGGCCGAGATGATCGCCACCGAGCGCGATGCGCGAAACATCGAAGCCGACCTTCCGCGCAATGCCCTGCACGAAGCCGACAAAATCCGCTGGCGTCATGCCGGTGTAGCCGCCGTCCTGGTTGACTTGGTTGCAGGTGGCCTCGAACAGCACCCAGGCATCGTCATGCGCGCGCGCATGGCGCAACGAGGCTTCGATGACGATGGGATGGGCCGAGCAGATCGAGGTCACGCCCACGGACTGGCCCCGGGTGTGGCGCGCGACGAGATCGAGAAGTGCATGCATGGGTGAGTATCCGATCAGGAGTTCGTCGGCGCGGCGGCTTCGCGCTCGGGTTCCAGCACCAGCAGCAGCGATGCGATCAGCGCCAGCGCCAGCCCCACCATCTTCAGCGGGCCGGGCACCAGGCCGGCGAAAATCAGCGACAGCGCCGCGGTCACCAGCGGCGCACCGGCATTGGTCAGCGGCGCGACCACGATCGCCTTGCCGTGGCGGAACGCATACACCAGCGTGAGCGCGCCGATCGCATTGAGGATCTGGATGCCGGCCGCCATCCACGGGCCATCGAGACCGGTGTTGATCGGTTGGCTGAAATCGGTCATCCACCACGCCACCGGGATCAGCAGCAGCGCGCCGGCCATCATGTAGAAGAAGATGCTCTCGGCACCGACGCTGTTGTTGGCCAGCTTCATGAAATACGCCTGCACGCCCCACGCCAGCATGATCAGCAGCGACAGCGCGAACCAGCCCAGTCCGTCGGCGCCGGCCCGTCCGAACGACAGATCGAACAGCGGCAACGCGATCAGCGCCAGCACGATGCCGAGCGCGCCGAGCTTGCCGGTGCGCTCGCGCAGCAGCACGAACGACAACGCGATCGTCACCACCGGCGACAGCGAGATGATCGGAAAGACGAAGTACGCCGGGCCCACGGTCAACGTATGGAACAGCAACATCTGCCCACCCGCGCCCAGCAGGCCGATCAGCATGCCGTAGACGATCGCGCGCGGCGTGCGATCGAGCCTGCCGCCATTGCGCCAGAGGATGAAGGCCGCCGGCGGGATCATCGTCAGCGCCCACACGCAGTACACCAGTGTGTCGGGAAATCCATGCTGCGCGGACAAGCCGGCCAGCGCGCCCCATACGCCCCACAACACGACGGTGACCAGTGCGTAGGCGATCCACGCGCGCGGCGCGCGCACCGCCGCCATCACGCCCGTGCTCCGATCGGCGTGGCCTGCAGCAGCAGGAAGCGCTTGAAGTTCGCCTGGACCGTGGCGGACTTGGCGTCGACCTCGCCGAGATCGACTTCGTTGAACAGATCGCGCACGCGCCAGCGACCTTCGCCGAGGCCGCGCAGTTGCAGCGCACCGTTCCACCGGTCCGCATAGAACGTGAAGTACATCGCTCCATCCTTGGCGATCGCATGCGTCTCGGGCTTGTCGAAGCCGATGTCGTACAACGTGCCGCGATACTCGCCCTTGGGCAGCATGTGGGTCCTGTAGAGATTGACCCACTTGCGCCAGATCGCTTCCTTCTCCGGCGTGAGTCTGTAGCCGCCCGGGGGCAGCGGTTGCATCGGCCTGTCGGTATCCTCCGGCCAGGTGAACTTGGTGGAGATCACCGCGCCAATGCCGACGCTCGACGCGAAGTCGTCACGGTTGTCGGAGAGTTCCACATGATCGCCGGCGTAGCTGCTGCTCGCGCCGAACAACGCCTTGACCGACTTGCCCTTGCTGCGCACCTGCCACGAGGACAGCGGATCGGACGATGGGTACTGATCGGTGGCCGGCAGATTGTGGAATGCGAACGCGGTGCCGCACGGGCACAGTTCCACCACCGCGTCCGGATTGGCTTCGTGCGCGGCGCGGTAGATCGCGTTCCAGAAATCGCCCATCTTCTCGAACGATTCGTTCGGATGCGCATGCTTGTGCGCCGGGTTGTAGCAGGGCGCGACCGCATTGAGATGCTGGCCATCGAGCTTGAGCCCCTCGAAGCCCCAGTCGCCGATGATCTTCTTCGTCAGTGCGACATAGAAATCGATCGTTGGCTGGTAGGCCGGGCATTGGGTGAGCGCGTTCCACCAACTGACCTTCTGGAACGAGCCGTCCTTGTCCAGCAACAGCATGTCGGGACGGTCATGCAGCACGTCGCTGCCGGGATCGGCGGCCAGCGGCGCCAGCCAGAGGCGCGGACGCAGGCCCTGCGCGCGGATGTTCTTCACGAACTCGCGCATGTCCGCATCGCCGCGCGGGAACTTGCGTGGATCCAGTTTCCAGTCGCCCTCGTTGGTCTGCCAACCGTCGTCGAGCACGGCCCACTCAAAGCCCATGTCGCGCACTTTCGGCAGCGTGGCGATCACCTGTTCGGGCGTGAACTCGCGCTCGTATCCCCACGCGCACCAGACCGGCGCGAACGCCGATTCCGGCGGCTTCGGGCCGTGGATGCCTTCGCGTTCCATGAACTGCTGGTACTGCGTCAGCGGCGCGAAGTGATCGCCTTCGTGCAGGCACAGGAAGGTGCGATCGGTGGTGAGCGACTGGCCCGGCGCCAACGTGGTGGCCTGTGCCGATTCGATCGCGATCGCCGCACCCGTGGCGGTCCTGCGCACCGGCAGTTCCACCAGGCGCGGGATGGGTTCGACATGACCCACCGCCAGCCCGACATCGCGTCGCCAGATGTTGGCCGCGGGCGTGCCGCCGCCGTAGTCCGACGCATCCATGCCCAGCGTGTTGCGCTGATCGAAGCCGGCATCCATGGGCTGCACCCAGTCGCGGCGATCTTCGTGCGTGGCGCCCGAGAAGCTCCAGAATCCGCCCGGCGCATCGGCCAGTTCATGCGCGCCGTTGCGCCAGCCGGCCACGTCCACCGGCGCCGCGCCGGTATTGCGATAGCGTGTGCGCAGGATCGCCAGCCCCGGATACGCGGTGAAAAAACTGACCTCGACCTGTTTCTCGATGCCGCCGGCGGACAGCCCGGTGACGCGATGGACGTGACCGGCGCCGTGGCGCGGATCCTGCACGGCATCGCGCTGTTCGCTCTGGAAGCGGAAATCCTCGATCGCACCTTCCTTCAGCAGCAGCGCCTCGCTGGGCTGGAATGGCGTGATCGCGCGACCATGGCGGAGCAGCCGCGTCCGCAACGTGCCATCGAACCCGATGGCGAGCGTTTCGTCCTGCGCAATCGCGCGGGCCGGGGCGCCAGCCGCCTTCGCAACGGCCTGCGCGGCCCACGGCAGGGAGGCGAGCGCGGCCCCGGTAGGCAGCAGCTTGAGCAGGGAACGGCGTCCGATCGGCGGCATGGTCGGTTTCCAGTCGATGGTGGCGCGGCCGATTCTGGTCCAGTGCCGTCATTGATGCAACACATTTGTTGCGATATGTTGTCCAAGAAGTTTCGTTAAATTACCTGAGGGAGAGCTCCATGCCTGCTTCGATTCGCCGCCGCGCCGCCCAGCGCCTGCTCGTTTCGACCCTGTTTTCGCTGTGCGCGCTGACCGCTCCCGCCGCCGAGCCGGGCCATTACGCGATGAAGGACTTCGCCCAGGTCCGCAAGTTCGACGCCCACGTGCACATCAACCGCGACGATCCCGCGTTCGTCGATCAGGCGCGCCGCGATGGCTTCGAGCTGATGTCGATCAACGTGGACTATCCGGATTTCCCGTCCATCGATGTGCAGAAGACCGCCGCGCTCGCGCAGGCGCACGCCCATCCCCGGCAGGTGCACTGGGCGGCGACGTTCTCGATGAAGGGGTTCGGCCAGCCGGGCTGGAGCGATCGCGTCAATGCGAGCCTGGCGCAGTCGGTGTCCGAGGGCGCGCGCGCGGTGAAGGTGTGGAAGAACATCGGCATGGTCGAGAAGGACGCGCAGGGCCGGCTGATCATGCTCGACAACCCCGGCCTGAAGCCGGTGGGCGATCAGGTGGAAGCGCTGGGCGTGGCGCTGATCGGCCATCTGGGCGAGCCGCACAATTGCTGGCTGCCGCTGGATCAGATGACCACCGACAACGATCGCGAATATTTCGCCAAGCATCCCCAGTACCACATGTACCTGCACCCGGAGCAGCCGAGCTACGAGGATCAGATGTCCGCGCGCGATCGCTTCGTGGCCGCGCATCCGCAGTTGAACTTCGTCGGCGCGCACCTGGCGAGCCTGGAATACGACGTCGATCGCCTCGGCGCGTTCCTCGATCGCTTCCCCAACGCCACGGTCGATCTGGCCGCGCGCATGAGCCAGGTGCAGTACCAGTCGGTGCGTGATCGCCAGAAGGTTCGCGATTTCTTCATCCGGTACCAGGATCGCCTGCTGTACGGCACCGACCTGACCTTCAGCCCGAACGACGATCGCGACGAGTTCAAGCGCCAGGCGCACACAGTGTGGAGCGCGGACTGGCGCTATCTGGCCACCGATGAACCGCAGCGCGTGGACATGATCGACGCCGACGTGCCGGGACTGGCGCTGCCGCGCCAGGTGATCGACAAGATCTACTACGGCAACGCGGTGCGCGTGTTCGGGACGGCGAAGTCGCCGTAGGGCTCATCGCAGCGGCCATCGTTCCTGCAACGATGGCGGTTGCAGATTCCGGACCCGATTCCGAACCCGAATCCCGTCGCCTCAGGCCAGCAACAGTTCAAACCCCAGTTGCTGGCTGGCGGTGCGGATTTCCTCCGGCGCATCGCTGTCGGTGATCAGCGTGTCGAGATCGGCCAGCGAAATGATCCGGTGCAGGCAGATGCGGCCGACCTTGGAACTGTCGGTGATGGCGATGACCATGCGCGCGGCTTCGACCATCTTGCGGTTGAGCATGGCCTCGGGTTCGTAATGAGTGGTGATGCCGCGCTCGAGATCGAGCCCGTCCACGCCCAGGAACAGCCGATCCACGTGCAGCGCGTCGAGCGCTTCCACGGTCAGCCCGCCATAGAAGGCCATGTTCTTGCGGCGCAGTTCGCCACCGAGCATGACGATGTGGATATCGCTCTTCGGGGTGAGCGCGGTCAGCACGCCGAAATCGTTGGTCACCACGGTGACGTCCATGTTCGGCAGCGCTTCGGCCAACTGGATCGCGGTGGTGCCCGAATCGATGGCGATGGTGTCGCCCGGCTTGACCAGGGCGGCGGCGCGCTGGCCGATGCGACGCTTCTCGTCCAGCCGCACGGTGCGCTTGGATTCGTAGGCCGGCTCGGCCGCCGAGCCACCCATCGCGCCGCTGTCGATGCCGCCCCCATAGGCGCGCGCCATGACCCCGCGCTCGGCCAGATAGCGCAGGTCCTTGCGCACGGTCTGCATGCTCACGCCGAAGCGCCGGGCCAGCGCGGCCACCTGCACGCTGCCCTGTTGTCGGACCAGTTCGCTGATCTGAAGGCGTCGGTGGCTGGTGTCGCGGGTTACGGCCATTGAGGGAACTCCCTGTAGTGCCTGAAGTATGGTCTATTTCGTTTGCTTTCGCTATTGATGCGAAACGAAACATGGATTAGGCTCGGTTTCGTTTTGGTGCTGATCGAAAACGACCACGTGAGGAGAGACTCGTGAAAACCGCCCAGCTGCACCGCACTACGCTTTGTTATGGAATCGCCCTGGCGCTGCTGACGCCCCTGCCCGCACTGGCGCAGGACCCGGCCGCCGGGGCGCAGGCTGCACCCGCCCAGGACGCCCCCGCGCAGGACGAGGTCACCCTGGATACGGTCACGGTCACCGGCGTGCGCGCCGCGCTGGCGCGATCGGTGGACACCAAGCGCGACGCCACCACGGTGGTCGATTCGATCAGCGCGCTGGAACTGGGCAAGTTCCCGGACGACAACGTCGCCGACTCGCTCAGCCACATCACCGGCGTGGCGATCACCCGCACGGCCGGCGGCGAAGGCCAGAAGGTCAGCGTGCGCGGCCTGGGCCCGGATTACACGCTGAGCACCTTCAACGGCCGCATCCTCGCCACCGATGGCGCGGGCCGCGATTTTGCCTATGACGTGCTGCCGGCCGAAGTGATCAGCGGCGCGGACGTCATCAAGGGCGCCGAAGCGCAACTGACCGAAGGCGGCATCGGTGGCCTGGTCAACCTGCGCTCGGCCAGCCCGTTCGATCAGCCCGGACAGCATGGCGCCGCCCGCGTGGAAGGCGATCGCAACATGATGTCCGAGCTCAATGGCTACAAAGTCTCGGCGTTCTACAGCAATACCTTCGCCGACGACACCTTCGGCATCCTGCTCGGCGCGGTGTACGGCAACCGCAAGGACCGCACCGACGTGGCCGGCAATGACGGCGGCTGGACCCGCAATCCCGATCCCAATGATGAAAGCTGGCTGTGGGGCAATGCGTGGGGCGGCAACATCGATCCCAACGGCAACGGCGAGCTGGACCCGGACGAATACGGCCTGATCGCGCCGGGCCAGTTCCGCGTCGGTTCGATCCTGGAAGAAAAAAAGCGCACCGCCTATTCGGCCAAGTTCGAATGGCGCCCGAGCGACAGCGTCAAGGTCGTGTTCGATGGCCTGAAGACGCGCCTGGATTCGCCGCAGGTCGGCTACCAGCAGTCGTACTACCCGCTGTTCGCGCCGGGCCGCTGGTCCGACATCGTGATCCAGAACGGCATCGTCACCAGTTTCACGATGGACAATCCGGATCCGGAGCAGCGCCTGAATCCGGAACTGCTCAACCAGACCGAGCACCGCGTGGTCGACACCGATCTGTATGGCGCGAACATCGAATGGAAAGCCTCGGACGATTTCACCGTCAACGCTGATCTGTATCGTTCCACTTCCAAGCGCTATTCCGGCGGACTGGATACCTACGTCGTGCTGCGCATGAACCAGCCGAACGTGGCGCGCATCAGCCTCGGCGGCGCGGCGGTGCCGAACGTGGATGCGGTGTTCGATGACGGCCGCACGCTGGTCGGTGGCCTGGACAACGGCCAGTTCGGTGCATCGGATTTCAATACGCACTACATGGCCTTGCAGGGCGACAACATCGTCGACGAGATCAAGGGCGGCTCGCTGGCCGGCAATCTGTTCGTCGGCGACTTCGGCATCGAACGCCTGCGCTTCGGCGTCAGCCGCACCGACCGCACCAAGTCTCGCGATCTGATCAACAACACCCTCAGCGGTGGCGCCGACTACTACTCGGTCGACAATGCGATCAACGTCGGTGATCTCGGCGGCAACGTCATTTCGCATTCGTATTCGCTGCCGAATTTCATGAACGGCGTGAACGCGAATTTCCCGCGCACCTTCCTCGCCTTCGACGTGCCGAACTATCTGGCGCAGCTGCGGGCCTACAACGGCAATCCGCGTCCGGGCGGCGGTGTGTACGACTTCTCCGCGGCCGCGCCGTCGTGGAATCCGCTGGAAAGCTATCGCGTTTCGGAAAAGACCACGGCGATCTACCTGCAGGCGGATCTGGCCGGCGATCGCTGGGACGGCAACGTGGGTGTGCGACTGGTGAAGACGAAAACCACGGCGCAGGCGTGGGATTCGGAAATCGTCAGCATCACCGAGAACGGGCCGTTCAACTACATCGCCCAGTACGCCGAGCCGACGCCCATCCGCCAGGACGGCGACTACACCTACCTGTTGCCGTCGGCCAACTTCGTGTGGCATTTCACCGATGATCTGCAGCTGCGCGTCGGCGCGGCCAAGACGATGGCGCGCCCGCCGGTCAACATGCTCGCGCCGACCAACACGACCGCCAGCGTATCCTGGGGCGAGTTCTCGCAGATCTACGGCGGCAACGTCGATCTGAAGCCGTACAGCGCACGCCAGGCCGATCTGTCGCTGGAGTGGTATTTCTCCGACAAGTCGATCTTCAACGTCGCCACGTTCTACAAGAAGATCGAAGATCAGATCACGACAAGCTGGGAGCCGGGCCAGGACATCGGCGTGGGCCCGATCGTCGATGAGAACGGCGTGCCGGTGACCACCGGACCGACCCTGTTCAACATCACCCGCCCGATCAACGGTGACTACGCCAAGGTGCGCGGTTTCGAGGCCGGCCTCCAGCATTTCTGGGAGAGCGGTTTCGGCGTGCGCGCGCAGTACACGCGCAACTGGTCGCGCAGCTGGGTCAACGACGTCGAACGTCCGCTCGAAGGCATCGCGCCGGCGACCTATTCGCTGGGCCTGATGTACGAGAAGGGGCCGTGGTCGATCGGCGCCAACGCCGATCACACCGAAGGCTTCGTGACCGCGGTCAACGTGATCGGCGCAGGCTTCAACGAGGAAGCCGACGACATCACCTGGCTCACCGCGCACGTGTCGTACAATATCAACGACAACTTCACCGTGTCGCTGGAAGGCAACAATCTGCTCGACGAAGCGCAGACCTACAGCATCAACGGCAACCGCCTGTTGTCGCAGGGTTACTACCGCTACGGCCGCTCGTTCAACCTGAGCTTCTCCGTGCGCTTCTGATCCGGCGCGCCACGCCTCGATGGACCAGGAAGGCCCGCGCAAGCGGGCCTTTTTTGCAGGCCGGTCCGGCTTCACGCGCTCCATACGCTCCGCGCGGCATGTTCGATGCACGAGGCGAAGGCATGGCGTCAATCGGTTATCACGCATCCCACGAACAGTTTTCTCCGGGCGAGCTGCTGCAGTGCGCGCAGCTTGCTTCGCGCGCCGGCTTCGGGTCGGTGATGTGCTCGGACCATTTCCATCCCTGGAGCCGGCAGCAGGGCCACAGCGGTTTCGCGTGGAGCTGGCTGGGCGCGGCGATGAATGGCAGCGACTGCACCTTCGGGGTGGTGACCAGCCCGGTCGGCCGCTATCACCCTGCGGTCATCGCTCAGGCCTGCGCCACGCTGGCGCAGATGTTTCCGCGTCGCTTCTGGGTGGCGGTCGGCAGTGGCGAAGCGCTCAACGAATCGATCACCGGCCAACCCTGGCCGGGCAAGCCGGTGCGCAACGCGCGCCTGCGCGAAGCGGTGCAGGTGATGCGGCGCTTGTGGGCGGGCGAAACGGTCGATCACGACGGCCACTTCAAGCTGCGGCACGCCACGCTCTACACGCGTCCGGAAACCGCGCCGAACGTGCTGCTGGCGGCGTTGTCCGCCGATACCGCGCGCTGGGGTGCGGCGTGGGCCGATGGCCTCATCACCGTCGGCACGCCGGAGGCGCCGGTGCAGGAGATCATCGAGGCCTTCCGCGAAGGAGGCGGCGAGGGCAAGCCGATCCATCTGCAGATCAAGTTGTCATACGACGTGGACGAAGAGGCGGCATTGCAGGGCGCCTTCGAACAGTGGCGCAACAACGCGGTCTCGCGCACGCAGACCGAAGAACTCGGCACGCCCGAACAGTTCGAGCGCTGCGCGGCCGGGGTAACGCCCGAGGACGTAGCGAAGGTCGTGCACGTGAGCGCGGATCCGGCGCGGCATCGCCAGTGGTTGCGCCAGTACCTGGATCTGGGCGCCACGCACCTGCATCTGCACAACGTCAATCGCGCACAGTCGCGGTTCATCGAAACCTTCGGGCGCGACGTGCTGCCCGCACTCCAGTGAAAGGACGCCATGCAATCGGATCGACACGCCCGGGGATGCAGATTCGATGGACAGGGCTTGCCGTGGCCCGGTGATCTGATCCGACTGCGCGCGCGTTCACCCGACCAGATCATCAGCCATGGCGACACCGCGCTGGTGATGGGCAGCGACGGACAGATCGGGCCGGAAGATGCGCACGGCCTCTACGTGCACGAAACGCGACTGCTTCGGCTGCATCGCTTCCGTCTGCGCGGGCGCAAGCCGGTGCCGATCACGCTGACGCCGGTGCGGCAGGATCGCTGGATCGGCTACTACCTGGCGGCCGCCAATCCGGATCCGGATGCCGAAGTGCAGGAAAGCCCGCAACAGGCCGCGGCCAAGTCGTCGGTGGAGATGCAGATCATCCGCACCGTCGGCGACGGCCTGCACGAGGATCTCTGCATCACCAACCACGGGCAGGAGCCGGTCGAACTGCTGCTGGAGTTCGATGCGGAAGCCGATTTCGTCGGCCCGGACGAAGTGTTCGGATCACCGCCACGGCGTGGCACGCTGCGCCGCAGGCGCGTGGAAAGCGAGCGTGGCTGGGAATTCTGGTGGGAATTCGAAGCCAGCCACCGCCGTCCGGGCCAGAAGCAGAGCCAGAAGATCCAGCGCTGCCTGCGACTGCGCGCGCGCACCTCGACCGAAGGCCGTCTGGACGACGAGAGTTTTTCATTCCCGCTGCAACTGGACACCGGCCAGAGCTGGCGCGCCTGCTTCGAATGGGCGGCGTTCGTCGATGGACGCGCGCTGCCGCCACCGCCGTGCGCGCGACGCGAGGACGATCCGGAAGAACGCAATCGCACGGCGCCGCAATTCCTGCGCGATGCCACCTGTTTCGAATCGGACGAAAGCGACAGCGCCTTGCCATGGCTGGTTCCCGCGCTGGAGCGCTCGCGCCGCGATCTGCACGCCATGCGTTTGCCGCGGCTGGATGCGCAGGACGATCCGGGCTGGACGATGGCGGCGGGCATTCCCGCCTACATGGCGTTCTTCGGACGCGACGTGCTGCTGACCAGCACGATGGCCTCGATGCTCGGGCCGGAGATGCTTGCAGGCAGCCTGCGCGAAATGGCGCGCTGCCAGGGCACGCGCCGCGATGACTGGCGCGACGAAATGCCAGGCCGCATGTTGCACGAAGCGCGCGTGGATCCGGTCGGTGCGCTGGGGGTCCGGCCCACGGGCCGGTATTACGGATCGCTGACATCGTCGAGCATGTTCGCGCTGGCGGTCGCCGAATACTGGCGCTGGACCGGCGACGCCGAGCGCACCGGTGCGATGCTCGATCCAGCGTTGCGCGCGCTGCACTGGCTCGACACCGAAGCGCGCCAGGTGTGCGGCTTCTTCCATGCCGTGCGCAAGCGATCGCCGCAGGGCCTGGACAACCAGACGTGGAAGGATTCGAGCGAGTCGGTGGTGGACGCCGAAGGCAACATCGTCGATCAACCCGTCGCCACCTGCGAGGAGCAGGGCATCGCCTACCTCGCGCAGATGCGGCTGGCCGCGGTGCTGCGCGCGCTGGGACGCGGTGACGAAGCGAAGAAGCTGCAGGCGCGGGCGGCGGAATTGAAGTCGCGCTTCAACGAAGCGTACTGGCTCGAGGCCGAAGGCCACTTCGCGATGGCGCTGGATCCGCGCGGCAGGCCGGTGGCATCGCTCGGATCGAATGCGCTGCGCTGCCTGGCCAGCGGCATAGCCGATGCCTCGTTGGCCGGGCCGATGATCGAGCGCGCGTTCGCCGACGATCTGTTCAGTGGCTGGGGCATGCGCACGCTGGCGTCGAGCCATCCGGCCTACAACCCGTATGCGTATCATCGCGGCGCGGTGTGGCCGGTGGAACACGGCCCGTTCGCGCTCGGCCTGCGCCGCTATGGCTTTCCGCATCGCTTGCAGCAACTGTGCCGCGCGCAGTTCGATCTGCTGCGCCTGTTCGAAGCCTACCGTCTTCCTGAGTGCGTGGCCGGGCATCCGCGCGACGGACTGCATCCGTTTCCGGCGGTATTTCCGGCCGCCAACTCACCGCAGGCGTGGTCGGCGGCAACCCCGATCGCGCTGATGCATTCGCTGCTCGGTCTGGAACCGCACGCCGCGGCCGGCCAGTTGTGGGTGGATCCCTGGCTCCCGGAGTGGCTGCCGCAGCTCGACGTGCGCGGACTGCGCGTGGGGGATGCACGCGTGGACCTGCGTTTCTGGCGGGATGAAAGCGGCGACAGCCATCACGAGGTCACGGACCTGACCGGCGATCTCGAAGTGCGTCGACGGCCCACCGACTGGGCCACCGAAGCCACCACCGAGTAATCGTGCAGTCGGGCCTTCAGGCCCGGCGTGCACTGGCACGTGCGTCCAACACGCTCGGCTGGCCACGTGTGTAGTGCGGATGGATGCGTCTGCGATGCAGCGCCGTGAATCAGGGTCGAGGCTGAAGGTATTCCTGCGATCGGAAGATCCGGCGACACGATGCG
This sequence comes from Pseudomonadota bacterium, assembly GCA_023390905.1. Classification (GTDB taxonomy): domain Bacteria; phylum Pseudomonadota; class Gammaproteobacteria; order Xanthomonadales; family Xanthomonadaceae; genus Pseudoxanthomonas_A. Next base: position 58,177 of record JAEWBY010000030.1, read on the forward strand.
GGGCGCCTCAGTCCTGCGCGTCGGCCGATCGCCGCTGCGGCGGCTCGCCGGATCGCCAGCGTCGCGTGGTGCGCTGGAAGAACTGGCTGTTGGGAATCTGCAGGACCGTCTCGCCGCCGCGCTCGGGATCGTTCTCCGCCAGCGTAGTGTAGAGCAGGTTGATGTCGATCACCCGTCCGCGCAGGCCGGGCTTGTCGCCGCCTTCGAGCAGTTCGACATGATCGTGCACGCGGAATGGCCGCGTGGTGAGTATCAACAGGCTGCAGAACAGATTCGACAGCACGCTCCATGCGGCGAAGAAGGCCACCGCCGCCACCGCCGTGAAGCCGGTCAGCGCCGTCCACAGCACGCTGCCGGACACGCCCAGCCGCGCCAGCGCGAGCATGCCCGCGGTGGCATAGATCACCACGCCGAGCAGGCGGCGCGCGCCGATCGCTACTTCGGTGCCCCAGCCGTAGCGATCGCACGCCCGTACGATGATGCCGCGGAAGATTCGCCGCAGCAGCCACGCCGCGGCGAGAATCAGGCCAGCCTCCAGCAATGGCATGGCCACTTCGTTCCATTCGCGCACCCATTGGTCCCACCACGGGGACTGGACGGTGCGCACTGCAAGCACGGCTATCGACAACGGATCATTCCTACAGGGTGGCCGCTCCACCGGAAATGGTCAGCAGCGCGCCGGAAGTGTAACTGGCCGCATCGTTGGCGAGCATGACATAGGCCGATGCCAGTTCCGCCGGCTGGCCCGGGCGGCCCATCGGCGTGTGCCCGCCGAAATTCTTCACCTCGTCCTCGTCCATGCCGGCGGGAATGAACGGTGTCCAGATTGGTCCGGGCAGGACAGCGTTGACGCGGATGTTCTTCTCGGCCAGCAGGCCCGCCAGACCGATCGTCATGTTGGCGACGGCGCCCTTGGTGGAAGCGTAGGGCAGGATGTTCGGAGTCGGCTTCTTCGACTGCACGGAGGCGGTATTGATCACCGAGGCCCCCTCGCTGAAATGCGGCAGCGCCAGGCGCACCAGGTTGAACGGCGCGTGCACGTTGGTGGCGAAGGTCTTCTGCCATTCCTCCAGCGTGATCTCGTCGAAGCTCTGGTAGTACTTCTGGTAGGCGGCGTTGTTGACCAGCACGTCGATGCGGCCGAAGGACTGGACGATGTCGGCGATCAGTTTTTCCGCCTGCGCCGGATCGCTGATGTCGCAGGCATGGCGTTCGCCCTGCACGCCGGCCTTGCGGATCTGCTCGATGATGCGGTCGGCATCGGCTTCCTCGCTGGGCAGATGGACGATGGCCACGTCCGCGCCCTCGCGTGCGAACGCGATCGCCACCGCCGCGCCGATGCCGCTGTCGCCGCCGGTGATGATCGTCTTCTTGCCTTTCAGCAGGCCGTGGCCGACGTAGCTGTCCTCACCGTGATCCGGGCGTGGATCCATCTTGTCGGTCTTGCCGGGAAACGACTGCTGCTGCGGCTTGAACGGAGGCTTGGGATAGTCGGGAACGCTCATGGCATGCTCCTTGTGGGGTTCACGGTCCATTGTCCAAGCGGCAATGTCATCCCCGTGCGAACAGAACGTCGAACCATGCGCCGGCAACAAGATGCGGCCCGGGCGGATCACGCGCGCATCGTCTGCGCGAGGCAGACCGCATGCGTCGTGTTCGTCCGGGCCGCGCCCCTCAGGCGGGGAAGGCCAGCGTCGTCATCAAGGCGTTTTCAGCCTGGCGCGAATCCAGGCGCGTGTACTGCACGATCACCGGCACGCTCGATTCCACCACGCTCGCATACGGCGTGGCGCGCGGCACCGGTTCGGGATCGTCGAAATCGTTGTAGCGCAGATGGCAGGTGCGGCGCGCCGGCACGGTGAACCGATACGGTCCGGCCGGATCGCGGTCGGTGAAATACAGCGTGATCGTGATCGCGGCGTCTTCGCCGCCCGTGTTGAGGATGCAGCAGGCCTCATGGCTTTCCAATTCGGGTGCCGGGCCGTGGCTGCGATCGGGCAGATAGCCTTCGGGAATGGCCCAGCGATGGTGACCCAGTGCCTGGGATGCGGATGTTTCGTTCGCCATGGCCGGAGATTCTCCAGCGCAGGGTGATGAGGATGTGGACTCGAGCGTGATAATGCTGATCACCGCGCATAAAAAAGCCCGCGGGCAATGAGGCCCGCGGGCACGGAGCGGCAACGCCGGAATTACTTGAGCAGGCGCAGTGCGAACGGATAGCGGTAGGCGTTTCCGTCCTTGGCCTTGAGCGCGCCGAGGATGGAGAGGATCAGGTTGGCCAGCACGAGCACCAGCGGCACGAAACCCAGGATTGTGGCGAGCGTCGTGCTGACGTCGGTCAACACCATCGTCAGCACGTAGACGATGATGTTGAGGATGACCAGGGTGATTGCCCAGTTCAGCGCTTCGGTGGTCTGCGAACGCGCAAACGGCCCGCGCGCCTTCATGAAGAACCAGCCGGCCAGCGCGCCGAAGATTCCGAACAGGGCAGTGAGGATGTAAGTGACGAGCGCGCCGGAGCGCTCTTCCGAAGAAGCGTTGGACATGGTTCACCAGAGAAGTTTGGGTGGACGCGCTGCGCGGGGCAGGCGCGGCCAGTCTAGGCAGCCATGCGCGGTGACTGAATAGGAAAATTCCTAATTTCCGCCGCGTTTCTGCCTGAATCCCTGCTCGGGCATGTCCTGCTTGCATCCATGCATCGCGGGCCCTGCACGCCCGCCGCAATGGCCTCCGAGCGGAGCGCGCTGCATGCATGCGTGCAACGCGCTGCCACGGCCGGCCGCACACGCGATCGCGCCGACCATTTCCAGACCACTCGGGCGCAATCGCGTGCGCGTTGCAGTGCAACGCAACACCGTGCAGCGGCTGCGCTACAGTCCGGCCTCAACTCACAGTTGTGACCGCATCGCATTCCACTCCACCACGCGAGTCCCTCATGACCACGACCCGACGTATTCCCGCGCAACTGGGCACCGCCGTGCTGATCGCCCTGGCCCTGGCGGCGAGCAACGCACCGGCCGCCGACACCGGATTCCCGCAGTCCGGCACACCGTCGAACTGGCCGCAACCGCAGTGGCCGTTGCAGAACGATCCGGCCACCGAGCGCCGCATCGCCGAACTGCTGAAGATGATGACGATCGAGGAGAAGGTGGGGCAACTCGTGCAGGGCGACATCGCCAGCATCACGCCCGATGACGTGCGCGAATACCGGCTGGGTTCGGTGCTGGCCGGCGGCAATTCGGATCCCGACGGCAAGTACAACGCCACGCCCGCGCAATGGCTCGCGCTTGCCGATGCGTTCTACGAGGCCTCGATGGATACCTCGAAGGGCGGCAAGGCGATCCCGCTGATGTTCGGCATCGATGCGGTGCACGGGCAGAGCAACATCGTCGGCGCGACGCTGTTCCCGCACAACATCGGCCTGGGCGCGACGCGCAATCCGCAACTGCTGCGGAAGATCGGCGAGATCACCGCGATCGAAACGCGGGCCACCGGCATGGAATGGGCGTTCGCGCCGACCGTGGCCGTGCCGCAGGATGATCGCTGGGGCCGCAGCTATGAAGGCTATTCCGAATCGCCGGACGTGGTCGCCAGCTTCGCCGGCGAAATGGTCAAGGGCCTGCAGGGCGAAGTGGGGACCAGGGAATTCCTCGACGGCCGCCATGTGATCGCATCGGTCAAGCATTTCCTCGGCGACGGCGGCACCGCCAACGGCAAGGATCAGGGCGACACCGTGATCAGCGAAGCCGAGCTGGCGCGCGTGCACGGCGCCGGTTATCCGCCGGCGATCGCCGCCGGCGCGCAATCGGTGATGGCCTCGTTCAACAGCGTCAACGGCCAGAAGATGCACGGCAACCATTACCTGTTGACCGATGTGCTGAAGGGCCGCATGCACTTCGGCGGTTTCGTCGTGGGCGACTGGAATGGCCACGGCCAGGTCAAGGGCTGCACCAACGAAAACTGCCCGGCCACGATCAACGCCGGCCTCGACGTGGCGATGGCCTCGGACAGCTGGAAGGGCTTCTATGCCAGCACGCTGGCGGCGGTGAAGGCCGGCACGATCTCGCCGCAGCGACTGGATGATGCGGTCGCGCGGGTGCTGCGGGTGAAGTTCCGCCTGGGACTGTTCGATGCCGGCAAGCCGTCGCAGCGTGCGATCGGCGGCAGGTTCGAACTGCTCGGCGCGCCGGAACATCGCGCGGTGGCGCGGCAGGCCGTGCGCGAATCGCTGGTGCTGCTGAAGAACCAGAACGGCGTGCTGCCGCTCAAACCCGGGCAGCGCATTCTCGTGGCCGGTGATGGCGCCCACGATGTCGGCAAGCAATCCGGCGGCTGGACGCTCAACTGGCAGGGCACCGGCACCACGCGCGCGGATTATCCGAACGCCGATTCGATCTACGAAGGCATCGCAGCGCAGGCCAAGGCCGCCGGTGGCGAGGCGGTGCTGGCGGTCGATGGCAAGTACACGCAGAAGCCGGACGTGGCGATTGTCGTGTTGGGCGAGGATCCCTACGCGGAATTCCAGGGCGATATCCCCAATCTGCTGTACAAGCCCGGCAACGATCGCGATCTCGAACTGATCCGCACGCTCAAGGCGGCCGGCATTCCGGTGGTGTCGGTGTTCCTCAGCGGCCGCCCGTTGTGGGTGAACCGCGAGATCAACGCGTCCGATGCATTCGTGGCGGCCTGGTTGCCGGGCTCGGAGGGCGCGGGCGTGGCCGACGTGCTGCTGCGCGGGCGCGATGGCCAACCGCAACACGACTTCAAGGGCAAGCTCAGCTTCTCCTGGCCGCGCACCGCGGTGCAGTACCGCAACAATGTCGGCGAACCCGGCTATGACCCGCAGTTCGCGTTCGGCTACGGCCTGACCTATGCGGACGATGGCAATCTTGCGGCCTTGCCCGAGGCATCGGGCGTCTCTGGCGAGCAGGCCGCGGCCGGCGTGTATTTCCAGCGTGGCAAGCCGTCGCCGGACTTCAGCCTGCATCTGCAGGGCGCGAACGCGCAGGCCGTGCACGTCACCAGCGTGCCGGCCGCGTTGCCGGATCAGAGCCTGAAGATCGCCGGCCTGGACTTCCAGGCGCAGGAAGACGCGCGGCGCTTCAGTTGGTCCGGTGCCGCGCCGGCGAGCTTCGTGCTGCGCGCCAAGGCGCCGCTGGATCTGACGCGCGAATCCAATGGCGATGTGATGGTGGTGTATCAACTGCGCGCCGAACAGGCGCCAGCGCAACCGGTCGATCTGGTGCTGGGCTGCGGCGGCGACTGCCGCGCGAGCGTGCCGCTGCAGGCCGAGCTGGCCGTGCTCAAGCCCGGCGAATGGACCACGCTGGGTGTGCCGTTGAAGTGTTTCGTCGCCGCTGGCGGTGATGTCGGCAAGGTGCAGGAGCTGGGCCTGCAGAGCGCCGGAGCGCTCACCGTGTCGATCGCGCGCGTGGGCCTGGGCGTGATCAACGAGGCCAGCCACATCGCCAAGTGCGGCCAGTAGGCCGGATCCCCGCGTGCGGATGCGCGCGGGCGACACCCTTCAACTCCGATCCTGACGGATAATGGCCGCACAGGATCGGAGCCGCTGATGAGCCATCCAACGCACCACCCGCGCGTGGACAGCTTCTTCCATGCCGACACCAGCACCTTCACCCATGTGGTTTCGCATGCGGGCCATGCGGCGATCATCGATCCGGTGCTCGACTTCGATCCGGCCTCCGCGCGCACCTCCACCACCAGCGCCGATGCCTTGCTCGCGCACGTGCGCGCCCACGGTTGGACGATCGACTGGATCCTGGAAACGCATGCGCATGCCGATCACCTGAGCGCCGGCGGTTATCTGCGCGACACCTTCGACGCGCCGCTGGCCATCGGCCGCGGGATTGTCGAGGTGCAGCGCCGCTTCAAGGCGTTGTTCGGCCTGGACGATGCGTTCGTCGCCGACGGCAGCCAGTTCGATCGGCTGTTCGACGATGGCGATACGTTCCGCATCGGCGAGTTGGAAGTGCGCGTGATCGCCACGCCGGGCCACACCGATGACAGCCTGACCTATGTCATCGGCGATGCGGCCTTCATCGGCGACACGCTGTTCGCGCCCGAATCCGGATCGGCGCGTACGGATTTTCCCGGTGGCGATGCGCGCCGCCTGTGAGCCTCCATCCAGTCGCTGCTGAGCCTGCCCGAGGACACGCGCCTGTTCCTGTGCCATGACTACCCCAGGGATCGCGAGCCCGATGCACTAAGCAGCATCCACGCGCAGCGCGGCAACATCCATCTGCGTGATGGCGCCGATGAAGATGCCTACGTCGCCATGCGCCAGCAGCGCGATGCCGGCCTGCCGGTGCCGCGACTGTTGCTGCCGGCGCTGCAGGTCAATATCCGTGGCGGACGGTTGCCCGAGGCCGACGCCAACGGCATCGCCTATCTGCGGATTCCGCTCAACCAGTTCGGCCACTAGCGGACACGGCGGACACGACGGAACGCTTCGCAGCCGGCCTCATCCGCCTGCGGTCGCATCGCCGTGCCTGCGATCGCTGCGTTTCCGATGGACGGTCGCCCGGCGGTTCGAAAACCGACCGAATTCCGCGTTGTATCCCGTGTACCTGTCATCTTTCGGGCGGACACTCCGAAGTCCGTCGAGGAACGAGGAGTGAGCATGGACATGCCGTTTCACAACGCCGAGGACGCGGGCAAATGCGAGGCCATCGATGTGGCCGCCGAACTGCGCCGCTGGCAGTCGGATTATTTCGTGCCGGCCGATCGCGCCGTCGAAACCTTTCCGCGGTTCGAACCGACCTTCAAGTTCGCCTACGACTTCTACCTGCAATGGCACCGCGAGCCGCTCGATGCGCTGGACGATCGCATCGAGAGCGCGTACGAGCGCCAGTTGGTCCCGCGGCAACGGCTGGATCGCCAAACCGTGCAGGCGATCGTCGCGGCGGTCTGGGAGCGCATGGGCGGCCGACTGCACGCGCGCCGCATGCCGGCCACGGAGATGCGGGCGACCGAACGGGGGACACGCAACACTGGTTCGCTGCCGCCCCGGTTCTGAGCGGCAGCGCGAGTCGGCGCGCGTTGGCGGCGCCCGCATCAGGTCATGCGGATGTCGAGGCGCTGCTCAGTGCCGCATCGGCTCGGGTGCGACTTCGCGCTGGGCCAGCCAGCGCCAGGCTTCGCGCACGATCAAGCGCGCGACCGGCCAGTCCATGGTGGAGCCGCCACGCAATTCGTCCCACTGCGCTTCCAGTTCATCGTCCACGCTCAGGCTCAGGCGGCCGCCATACGCATCGTGCGTGGCCAGCGCCAGCGCGTACGCCGGACAGGCATCGGCCCAGTCCAGATCCGGATGCAGGCGCGAGCGCCGGCGGTGATCGGCCATGCTGAAGGCTTCGAAGTCTTCCGGGATGCTCATCATGCCTTCGTAGGCCAGACAATCCGACACCCGGCGGGTGACCTGTTCCAGCGAGCCCGCGCGCTGCGGGTAGGAGATGCGATCCATGAAACCGCTTCCTTCTTCGGGGGAGTCTGGATTGTCGAAAGATTCGCCATTACAGCACCGTGAACATTCCGTCACCGCGGCGGTCACAAGGCTGTACGGGCAACATGCGCGGCGATGCGAGCGCGCAGCAAAAACGCATGGGCGGCTCCGCGATGTCGCGAGTCGTTCAAGGATGTCGAGACCGCGTGAAGACGAGCGGCCGTCCACGCGCGCATCGATGTCGCGGGCGCGTGCTCTTCGTATCATTTGAGCAGTCCTTGGGTTAGCATCCAGCGTATTCAGCAACGTGTGCGCAGCCGCTCCCGGCGCGCCGCAACCCACCAGACGACAGGGGACAATGAACGACTCGGCCGCCCGCTATGCCTGGGGAAAATGGCAGCTGCCCGCCCTCGCGCTGGCGGTGCTGCTGATCGTGGTCGTGCCCTCGCTGGTGCTGCAACAGTTGTCATCGCACAACCTCGATGCGGCCGATGCCATCGCGCACACGCATGAAGTCGAGGCCGCTGTCGGGCTGCTGGCGGTGGAAGTCCGCGAATTCGAATCATCCGGCATGCTGCTCGCGCTCGGCGGTGAACTGCCGGCGGCCCGGCAACGCATCGGCGAAGCGCGGCTGACGATCCCGCAGCAACTGGACAGGCTCACCGCGATGACGCGCGACAATCCCAAGCAGCAGGTGCTGCTGGGCCGCTTGCGCGAACTCGTCCGCAGCCGCATGAACATCATCGACGTGCTGCTGCGCACCGACCCTGCGCAGGCGGCCACGGTCGTGCGTCCGCTCGCCACGCGCTATGCGATCCGCGGTGTCCTGCAGGAGCTGCTGCACAACGAACGCGAGCTGCTCGGCGAACGCAACCGCAACGCCGATCGCCAGCGTGCGCTGGTGCTGTGGATCCGCTGGGGCGCGGTACTGGTGCAGTTGGTGCTGCTGGGCATCATCACCTCCTCCCTCGGTCGCCAGATGGCCGAGCGCCTGCGCGCCGAGAAGGCGGTCAACCAGGCCAGCGAACGCGCACTGACCGTGTTGCAGACCGTGCGCGAGCCGATCGTGCTGTTCGATTCGGGGCATCGCGTGCTGATGCACAACGCCGCGTTCGCCGAACTGTATGGCATCGAATCCGGGCAGAAGGTCGGAAGCCTGGAAGAGATCGGCGAAGCCTGGCGGGATCCGGTTCTGCGCCAGCGGCTGGCCGACGTGCTGGCGCGCGGTCGAGAGCTGTGGGATTACGAACAACTGCAGCAGACCGCCGACGGCATGCAGCGCACCGTGCTGTTGAACGCCCGTCGCATGCCGTTGCCGGACAGCGATGATTCGGTCGTGCTGATGACCATCAGCGACATCTCCGTGCAGAAAGCGGTGCAGCGCAAGATCGCCGAACTCAACCAGCAGTTGCAGGGCAAGATCGAGCAGGTGTCCGAAGTGAACCGCGAGCTGGAAGCCTTCAGCTATTCGGTCTCGCACGATCTGCGTGCGCCGCTGCGGCACGTGGCCGGTTTCTCGGACAAGCTCGCCCGCCACCTCGGCGAATCGGCCGACGACAAGAGCCGGCATTACCTCGAGGTGATCGGCAATTCGGCGCGCCGGATGTCGCAGCTCATCGATGATCTGCTGGTGTATTCGCGCCTGGGCCGCAGCGCGCTGCGCCTGCAGGCGGTGGACATGCAGTCGCTGGTCGCCGAAACGCGCGCGATGCTCGATGCCAGCGTCAGCAACGACAGCCCCGGCCGCCCGCTGCCGGACTGGCGCATCGCGCCGCTGCCGATCCTGGTCGCCGACGAGAACATGATGCGGCAGGTGTGGCAGAACCTGCTCGGCAACGCGGTCAAGTACAGTGGGCGCCGCGATCGCCCGGTGATCGAGGTGGGGTACGAGCCGCAGGAAGACGGCGGCCACCACTTCACCGTGCGCGACAACGGCGCCGGTTTCGACATGGCCTATGCGGGCAAGCTGTTCGGCGTGTTCCAGCGCCTGCACAAGGCCAACGAATTTCCCGGCACCGGCATCGGTCTGGCCAGCGTGCGGCGCGTGCTCGGTCGCCACGGTGGACGCATCTGGGCCGAGTCCACGCCGGACCAGGGCGCCACCTTCCATTTCGTTCTACCCAATGCGCTTGACGCGCCCAGCTCACGAGACGAACTTCCATGACCGAGTTCCGCACGATTCTCCTCGCCGAAGACAGCCACGCCGACGCCGAAATGGCGATCGACGCCCTGCGCGAGGCCAACCTGCTCAATCCGATCGTGCACGTGGAGGACGGCGTGGAAGCGCTGGACTACCTGCTGCGCCGTGGCGCGCACGCCAACCGGCCCGAAGGCCTGCCGGCGGTGCTGCTGCTGGACATCAAGATGCCGCGCATGGACGGCCTGGAAGTGCTGCAGGCTATCCGCGACGAGGAATCGCTCAAGCAGCTTCCGGTGGTGATCCTGTCGTCCTCGCGCGAGGAAAGCGATCTGGCGCGCAGCTGGGACATGGGCGTGAATGCGTACGTGGTCAAGCCGGTCGACATCGATCAGTTCTTCCAGGCGGTCAAGACGCTGGGCACGTTCTGGGCCGTCATCAACGAGACACCGGGCAGGGAATGAGATGCCATTGAGCGCCGCACCGCTGGGACGCGTCCGCGTCCTGTTGATCGAGGACAGTGTCGAGGACGCCGAGCTCGTCAGCTTCCAGTTGGCCGATGCCGGCCTGGACGCCGAGTTCATCCGCGTCGACAACGAACAGGATCTGCGCGAGGCGCTGCGTGCGGACAATTTCGATCTGGTGCTGTCGGATCTGGATCTGCCGGGCTTCTCCGGGCATCGCGCCCTGACCCTGTTGCGCGAGCATGATCCGGTGCTGCCCTTCATCTTCGTCTCCGGCACCATCGGCGAAGACACCGCGGTGCTGGCGCTGCAACAGGGCGCGAACGATTACGTGCTCAAGCACAACACCGCGCGCCTGCCGGCGGCCGCCGCGCGCGCGATCCGCGAGGCGCGCAACGAGCGCGAACGCGAGCGCGCCGAGAAGGAACTGATGCGATCGCAGCGGCTCAATGCACTGGCGATGCTCGCCGCGGGATTGAGCCACGATCTGCGCAACATCCTGCAACCGATGCTGATCGTGCCGGATCTGCTGGCCACCTACAGCGATGACCCGAAGATCCTGCGGCTGGGTGCGCTGATCGCCGAAAGCGGCCGCCGCGGCCACGAAATGGCCGAGTCGATGCTGTCCTTCGTGCGTGGCTCGCGCAAGGAAAGCGAAATCATCAAGGTCAACGCGTTGTTCCAGGCGGTGCAACTGCTGCTGCAGGGCAGCCTGCCCAAGACGATGAAGCTCGATGTGCGGCTGCCGCCGGAGACGCTCACCGTCGAGGGCAACTACACCGAACTGCAGCAGTGCCTGATCAACCTGTGCCTCAACGGCATCCAGGCGATGGAGGGCGGCGAGGGCACGCTGTCGCTGAGCGCCGACGCCGTGGGTGATCACGTGCTGCTGCGGGTGAGCGACCAGGGCTGCGGCATGACGCCGCAGACGCGCGCGCAGTTGTTCACTCCGTTCTTCACCACCAAGAAGAACGGGACCGGCCTGGGCCTGATGTCGTGCAAGCGCATCGTCGATGCGATGCAGGGCCGCATCGAAGTCGAAAGCGAACCGAGTCGTGGCACCACGTTCACGCTGCGGCTGCCCGAGCGGCTGCAGGCCATCGGCAACGCGGCGCAGGAAACCTTCCTCGACGGCCAGGGCCAGCGCATCCTGCTGGTCGATGGCGATGCCACGCGCCTGTCGCTGCTCGCCACCGTGCTGAGCAGCCAGGGCTATGCCCCGATGGCGGCCGCCGACGGCGCGGCCGCGCTGCGCCTGCTCGCCAGCGAAGGCCAGCCGGATCTGGTGATCGTCGACAGCGACATCCTGCTGCTGTCGGCGGTGAGCCTGCTGCTCGCATTGCGCGATGCCGGCTTCGATGGCCCGGTGATCAGCCTGGAAGATCCCGCCAATCCGCTGAGCCATGACGATCTGCCGGCAGGCACCGTGTCGGCGATCGTGCACAAGCCGCTGAAGATGGGCGAGATTCTGCGCGCGCTGGAAGAGACGCTCGCGCGCGCGCCGCTGGCGACCGCCGAGTAAGGCCCTGTTCGTCGCAGCGTTGTTGCCGAGATCATCGGAATCCGGGCTGCTGACGCAGTGATGTGCCGGCGTTGATCCCAGCCCGCGATGCGGGTGAACCGAAGCGTTGGCCGAACCTGCAGGAAGAACTCCAGTCACCGGCCGCCAAGCGTGTTCGCATGGAAGCTGCGCGTTCACGCACGCCGTCGCATGCCGCGTTGGCAGCATGCGCAGCATCTACTTCGCCTACCGCATCTGTCGGCTCATCGAATACGGCAGTTCGGCGTGGCCCCACTCGCGGTTCGGTTCGGCCTGCATGCGGAAACGCAGTTCACCGCCGGCCATGATTTCCGCGTGCCGCAGGAATGCGCGATCAAGCGGCTTGCCGTCGAGCGTGGCGCTGCCGATGTACGGATGCGCCTCGTCCAGTCCTTCGGCGATCACGGTGAAGCGCTTGCCGTTGGGCAGGTTCAGCGTGGCGCGCGGCAGGAACGGGCGGCCGATGATGTACTCGTTGCTCGCCGGTGCGACCGGATAGAAGCCCAGCGCGGTGAACACGTACCACGCCGACATCTGGCCCAGATCGTCGTTGCCCGCCAGCCCGTCCGGACGCGCGGCGTACTGCGTGTCCATGATGTGGCCGAGCCGCGCCTGCGTGCGCCAGGGCTGGCCGGCATGGGCATACAGATACGCAAGGTGATGGCTCGGTTCGTTGCCGTGCGCATACCAGCCGATCAAGCCGGTGATGTCTTCCATGTGTTCGAAGATCTTCGGATCGACCTTCGCGTCGAACACCTGATCGATGCGATCGAGCAGCGTGTCCGCGCCGCCATGCGCCTGCGCCAGGCCCGCCACGTCCTGCGGCACGTACCAGGAATACTGCCAGGCATTGCCTTCGGTGTAGTCGCTGCCGTAGCCGCTGGCGGTGGCGTCGAACGGCTCGCGGAAACGTCCGTCACGCAGGCGTGCGCGCATGAAGCCGGTAGCGGGATCGAAGGCATGGCGCCAGTTCGCCGCACGCGTGCCGAAGGTGGCGGCGATGTCCTGGCGTCCCATCGCGCCGGCCATGCGTGCGATGGTCCAGTCGTCGAAGGCGTATTCGAGCGTTTTCGACGCCGCTTCGCCTTCCTCGTCGATCGGCACGTAGCCGAGCTGCATGTACTGTGCGATGCCGTCGTAGGGGCCGTAGCTGGCGCTGGCGACCATCGCATCGAGCGCCTCGTCCGCGTCGAAGCCACGGATGCCTTTCATGTAGGCATCGGCGATCACCGGCACCGCGTGGTATCCGATCATGCACCACGTTTCCTGCCCGTGGAACGACCACACCGGCAGCACGCCGTACGGGCTGTGGCGGCGTGATGCCAACAGCGAGTTGATGAAGTCGCTGTTGCGCCGTTCCGGCTGCACCAGCGTGAGCAGCGGATGCAGCGCACGGTAGGTGTCCCACAGCGAGAACGTCGAGTAGTGGGTGAAACCCTTGGCCTCATGCACGGCGTTGTCCGGGCCGCGATAGCGCCCGTCGCTGTCCATGAACAGGCTCGGTCCCATCAGCGTGTGGTAGAGCGCGGTGTAGAAACTGCGCCGCTGCGTGTCCTCCGCCTCGATCTCGATCGCGCCGAGCGCCTGCATCCATTGCCGCTTCGCGGCCGCGCGCACGCCATCGAAATCCCAGCCCGGCATTTCCGCATCGAGATTGGCGATCGCGCCCTCTTCGCTGACCGGGGAGATCGCGACCTTGACGATCAGATCCTGGCCGGCCGCTTCGGCGAAATCGAATGCGCCGACCAGTTGCCGGCCTTCGATCTGCGCGCGCTGCCGCGGATCCTTTTCTCCCGGCGGCGGGAATCCCTTGTAGGCCACATCCTGTTCGGTGTCGTGCAACTGGTGGCCGCTGATCGGACGCGAGAAGCGCATCGCGAAATACACCTGCCGGCCCGGCGCCCAGCCGCGCGTTTCACGGAAACCGGTGACGGTGCCGTCGCTGCGCAGGCGCACGTGCGACCACAGCACCTTGCCCGGATAGTCGTACAGGCTGGTGCGCAGGTCGATCAGCACATGCGCCGGCTTGCCCTGCGGGAACCGATAGCGATGCACGCCCACGCGCGCGGTCGTGGTCAGTTCCGCGCGCACGCCGTAGTCGTCCAGCGTCACGGCGTAATAGCCCGGTTGCGCGGTTTCGCTCCGGTGCGAGAAGCGCGAGGTGTAACCGCTGCCCGGCACCTTCACGTCGCCGCGTTCGAGCTTCACCTCTCCGCTGATCGGCATCAGCAGCACATCGCCCAGATCGGAATGGCCGGTGCCGGAGAAATGCGTGTGCGAGAACCCGACGATGGTCTGATCATCGTGGCGATAGCCGGCCGCCCAGCCATAGGCTTCCTTGCGCGGCTTGATCTGCGTGTCGGGGCTGAGCTGGATCATGCCGAAGGGCACCGTCGCGCCCGGGAAGGTATGGCCTTCGCCGCCGGTGCCGATGAACGGATCGACCGCCGCCCAGGCGCGCTCGCCCGCATCGGTGGACGGGGCGGCGGCCAGACCGGGCATTGCCGGCAGGCACAGGCACAGGATGAGCGCGGCGCGCGTCCAGTTCATCGTTCCCTCGTCGTCTTGATACCCGGACGTGGAAACTAACCGATTCCTTCGCGCTTGAGCAGTTCGCGCTTGCGATCCACACCCCACCGATAGCCGGACAGCGCGCCATCACTGCGCACCACGCGATGGCAGGGGATCGCGATCGCCAGCGGATTGGACGCGCAGGCCAGCGCGACGGCGCGCACGGCGCGCGGCGAACCGATGCGCGCGGCGATCTCGGCGTAACTGGCGGTGGTGCCGGCGGGAATCTGCCGCAGCGCCTGCCAGACGCGCTCCTGGAATGCGGTGCCGCGCACGTCCAGCGGCAGGTCCGCGCTGATCCCGGGTGCTTCGACCAGACCGACCACGCGCGCGATCCACTGTTCGAAATCCGCGTCGCCGCCCATCAGCTGCGCACGCGGAAACTGATCCTGCAGATCGCGCAGCAATGCCTCGGGATCCTCGCCTAGCAGGATCGCACAGATGCCGCGCTCACTGGCCGCCACGAGGATGGCGCCCAGCGAGCACTGCCCGAGGGCGAAACGGATCAGCGTGTTCGCCCCGCCCGCGCGCAGATCGCGCGGGCGCATGCCCAGACGCTGGTTGGACGTTTCGTAGAAGCGGCTGTTGGAACCGAAGCCGGCATCGAGGATCGCGTCGGTGATCGAGGCTTCGCCCTGCAGCGCTTCCCGCACGCGGCGCGCGCGATGCGCCTGTGCATAGCGCTTCGGGGTGACGCCGGTCAGCGCCTTGAACACGCGATGGAAGTGGTACGGACTCATGCCGGCATCGGCGGCGAGATCGGCCAGCGGCGGCGGCGCATCGGTGTCCTCGAGACGACGACAGGCGCGCGCGACCTGCTCGGCCTGGCGTGCGGCCAGTGCATCGCCATCGGACCCGGGGCGGCGGCTGGGACGGTAGCCGGCGGCTTCGGCGGCCTCGGGCGTGTCGAAGAATTCGACATTGTCCGCGCGCGGCAGGCGCGAAGCACTGCCCGGGTGGCAATACACGCCGGTGCTCTTCACGGCATAGACGAAGCGACCGCGTGCCGAGGCATCGCGTGCGCGCACGGCGGCCCAGCGTGGATCCCGTTCGATGGCGGTGGCGGTGGGAATGGCGTTCATGGCAGTGGCATCGGAGGCGAGGCTGCATGCTGCCGCATGCGGTCCGCGTGCGCACTCCGACCCTTGCGATCGAATTCCGCGCCCAGCGCGCGCGGCGCTCAAAGATTCTCCGGACGGAACCCGCGCCGCCGGCTGATGGTCGGACCGGACACCATGAACTGGCCGTTGCCACGGTAGTGCACCGTTTCCGGCAGTCGGGGCGACCGCGCCACGTGCGCCTTGAGCACGCGCCACAGGAAGAAATTGTATTCGTCCGTCTGCCGCTGTTCGTGCAGCCGGCATTCGAAGTTGGCGTAGCACTCGCGGATCAGCGGCGCGCGCACGTGTTCGGCCGGATCGGCGGTAAGGCCGAACATCGCGAACTTGTCGACCGTCGCGCCGCTGCAATTGCCGATGCCGACGACCGTATCGAGCAGATCGCGCGTGGGCAGGTTGATCACGCATTCGCGGCTGCGCCGCACCAGTTCGTAGCTGTGGTTCTCCCGCCAGATGTAGCAGGCGAACAGCGCCGGCTCGAAGCCCATCATCATGTGCCAGCCCATCGTCATGATGTTGCGCTGTCCGCGATGGGCCGAACTGACCAGCACGATCGGACCGGGTTCGAGGAAGCGGCGGATGTCATCGAGCCGGTGATCGTGCTTGCGGTAGTGCTTCATGGAACCTCCGCGACTGGATCCGCCGCGCAGGATCACCGCGCGGGCGTGTGCGCCGCGTGAGCTGTCCGATCTACGTGCCGGTCAGTTGCGCGAGGAAGGATTCCAGCGCCGGTGAACGACGGCGATTGAGCAGTTCCAGGCGATACAGCGGCCGGCTCAGCGAAACCTGCTGCTCCAGGGACAGCGCGCGCACGCGGCGCATGGCGATCAGATCCTCCACCACGATCGAGGGCAGGATCGCCACTCCCGCGCCGGCGGCGACCGCGCGCGCGATGCCTTCGTTGCTGCCGATGGCCAGTTCATGCTTCGGCGTGATGCCGTGCGAACGCAGCAGGTTCTGCGCGACGCGGCGCGTGCCGGATCCGGATTCGCGCAGCAGCCAGGTGCGCTCGCTGAGCGCGGCGGCCGACACGCGGCGAATGGCCGTCGCGCCTTCGTCCGGTGCGATCACCACCAGCGCTTCCTCGCGCCAGTTCGAAGACTGGATGTGCGCATCCTCGACCGGTCCTTCCACGAACGCCGCATCGACCTCGCACGCGATCACTGCCTGTGCGATCTGCGCGGTGTTGGCCACGACCAGCTCCACCTGAATATCGGGATGGCGGCGCGCGAACGCGGCGATGTGCGGCGGCAGCCAGTAGCCGGCGACCGTGGTCGAGGCGCCGATGCGCAGCTCGCCCTTGCGCAGGCCGACCCGCTCACGCACCTCCTCCAGCGCCACCCGCTCCAGCGCGAAGATGCCGCGCGCGTGTTCGAACAGGGCCTGGCCCCCTTCGGTCAGGCGCACCCCGCGCATGCCGCGCGCGCCGGCCGGGGCGCGGTCGACCAGCGGCAGATCGAGCTGGTGTTCCAGTTCGCGGACCGCCTTGGACACGGCGGACTGGGTGATGAACATCGTCTCGGCGGCGCGCGAGAAGCTCTGCTGCTCAACGACCGCGACGAACACCCGCAGCAGATGGAGATTGATGGAATGAGGAATATTCATGCATGAGGGAATTATATGCATTGGACTCATTCTACGACGCCGACTAAGGTGCGCGCAGTCCGCCGCCGCACGCTTTCGCCATGTCATCGCCCTCGCTGCCGCATCGTCTGGTCCCGTCCGGCCTGCCCCGACGCACCGCCGGCCTGGTGCTGGCCGGCGCGCTGGCCGGCCTCGCGCTCTGGCTGGCCTCGCTGCCGCGCGTGCAGGGGTGGGGCATCAGTGCGCTGACCGCGGCGATCCTGCTGGGCATCGCGGTCGGCAATACGGTGTTTCCGCGCATCGCCGGACAGGCCGCGCCGGGCGTGGATTTCGCCAAGAGCACGCTGCTGCGGCTGGGCATCGTGCTGTACGGCTTCCGCATCACGGTGCAGGACATCGCGCAGGTCGGCGTGGCCGGCCTGATCATCGACGTGGTGATCGTGGCCTCGGTCTTCCTGCTGGCGGTGTGGCTGGGGACGCGCGTGTTCAAGCTGGATCGCGAAACCTCGATGCTGATCGGCGCCGGCAGCGCGATCTGCGGCGCGGCCGCGGTGATGGCGACCGAACCGGTGGTCAAGGCGCAGGCGCACAAGGTCGCGGTGGCGGTGGCCACGGTCGTGGTGTTCGGGACCGTCGGGATGTTCCTGTATCCGGCGCTGTATCCGCACCTGGGCATCGGTGAACACGCGTACGGACTGTTCGCCGGTTCGACCATCCATGAAGTGGCGCAGGTCGTCGTCGCCGGCAAGGCGGTGAGCGAATCGGCCGCCTCGGTCGCCGTGATCGAAAAAATGATCCGGGTGATGCTGCTGGCGCCGTTCCTCCTGCTGCTGTCCGCGCGCATCGGCGCGGCCGACGCCGCGGGCCAGCGGCCCAGGCTGATGATTCCGTGGTTCGCGGTGATGTTCATCGGGGTGGCGCTGTTCAATTCGCTGCATCTGCTGGATCCGCGCTGGGTGCAGTGGATCGTGCAGGCCGATACCGTGCTGCTGGCAACGGCGATGGCCGCGCTCGGTCTGCGCACGCACGCCGGTGCGATCCGGCAGGCCGGCGTCAAGCCGCTGCTGCTGGCGCTGAGCCTGTTCGCCTTCCTGTTGCTGGGCGGCGGGGCGATCAACGCGATCGTGATGCGCCTGCTCGGCTGATGGCCCGCGACAACCGGTCGTGGCCATCGCGCGCTGCCTGCGCGCACCGAACCGGTACACTCCGCGCGTGATGCCTCCCGCACTCCACTGCCCAATTGCCCGCCTGGCGCTGATCGCCGCGCTGTTGATGGCGTTCGTACCGCCGTTGGCGCGGCTGGTGGCGAGCGCTTCGCCGCAGGTGCTGTCCGGCCTGAGCGAACTGTGCACGGTCTCCGGACTCAAGTGGGTGGAGCTGTCGGATTTCACGCAGGCCCGTGCCGATGCATCGAACGGTGTGCTCCCGGCCGACGCCCACGGCGGGGCCGATTGTCCGTACTGCCTGTTGCCGGCCGCGATCACGGTCGCGCTGCTGGCGCTGGCGGCGTGGTGGTTTCCGTATCGCCGGGCGCGTGCGGCGCCGAACCATTATCGCGTGCCGTGTTTCGAAGGGCCCCCGTTGCGTGGGCTCGGGTCGCGCGGGCCGCCGTTGACACTCTGAAGAACACCCTTGCTGTTCGCTACGCGTGGCGATGACGCCGCGCGCCCCGTGTTTTCTTCGGAGTTTCCTGCATGAGGCAGTCCTTTTGCGCGACGGCATGGTCGTCGCGCCTGTCCGTGGCGATCGCCGCCGCGCTGTTTTCCTGTTCCTTTCCCGCCATCGCCGACGAACTCGGCCAGGCGACCACGCTGGATCGCATCGAAGTGCGCGGCGTGAATGCACCCGCGACCACCGCGCCGACGATCGACCAGGCGCGTGAACGCCTGCGCGAACGCGCCGGCGGCACCGCCGTGGTCGATGCCGAACGCTACCGCGACGGTCGCGTCAGTACGCTCGTCGATGCGCTCGGCTATGCGCCGGGCGTGTTCGTGCAGCCGCGCTTCGGCACGGAGGAGTCGCGGTTGTCGATCCGCGGCTCGGCCCTGCAGCGCACCTTCCACGGCCGCGGCATCGAGTTGTTGCAGGACGGCAGCCCGCTGAACCTGGCCGACGGCGGGTTCGACTTCCAGGCAGTGGAGCCGTTGTCGGCGCGCTACATCGAGGTCTATCGCGGCGCCAATGCGCTGGAATATGGCGCGGCCACGCTGGGCGGTGCGATCAACTTCGTCTCGCCGACGGGCCTGAGCGCGCCGCCGCTCACCGCGCGCATCGAAGCCGGCAGCGATGGCTATCGCCGCGAACAACTGGCCGTGGCCGGACACGGTGAACGCGCCGACGGCTTCCTCAGCCTCAGCGGGTTCAGCCAGGACGGGTATCGCGATCACGCGCAGCAGGAGACGTGGCGGCTGTTCGGCAATGCGGGTTTCCGCATCGGCGAGGACGCCGAAGCGCGCGTCTACCTCACCCACGTGGATACGCGATCCGAATTGCCGGGCAGCCTGACGCGGGCCGAAGCCGAGCAGCATCCGCGCATGGCCGCACCGGGCAACCTCACCGGTGATCAGCGGCGCGACTTCACGCTGGATCGCATGGCCGGGCGGTTCGCGTGGTCTCCGGTCGAAGGGCAGCAGTGGCTGCTGTCGATCTTCCACGCGCGCAAGTCCCTGCACCATCCGATCTTCCAGGTGCTGGAGCAGGACAGCCGCGATACCGGCATCGATCTGCGCTGGCGCGCCGACAACGAACTGGCCGGCCATCGCAACGTGCTGGTTGCCGGCGTGCAGGTTTCGCAGGGCGACACGGACGATGATCGCTTCGCCAACGTCAACGGCCGGGCCGGTGCGCGCACCAACCAGTTCCGCCAGCGCGCGCGCAATGCGCGGCTGTATGTCGAGGATCAGTTCTGGATCGCGCCGGACTTCACGGTGTCGCTGGGTGCGCAGGCGATGCGCGCGGATCGCCGATCACGGGATCGCTTCATCACTGGCGGCCGCGATGAAAGTTTCGATGTGGAGTATCGCGGCGTCAGTCCCAAGCTTGGTGCGCGTGTGTTGCTGGACGAGGACAGCGAACTGTTCGCCAACGTCAGCCGCAGCCTGGAACCGCCGAGCTTCGGCGAACTCAGTGGCGGGCCGAACATCAGCCAGGTCGACACGCAGCGCGCCACCACCGCCGAGATCGGTTTCCGTACCCGGCGCGAACGGCTGTCGATCGATCTGGCCCTCTACCGATCGCGCGTGGAAGGCGAGTTGCTGGCGCTCAATGACGGGCAGGGCAATCCGCTCGGCACGATCAATGCCGATCGCACGCTGCATCAGGGCATAGAGGCCGGCATGGACTGGCGCCTGGCCGATGCGTGGACGTTGTCGATGAACTATCTGTGGAACGACTTCCGCTTCGATCGGGATCGCGTGTATGGCGACCATGCGCTGGCCGGCATTCCGCCGCAGCAGTTGCGCACGCAACTGCGTTGGCAGGCGACGCCCGGGCTGCGCGTCACGCCCAACGTGGAATGGTCGCCGCAGGCGTACTACATCGATCACGCCAACACTCTGCGTGCGCCCGGCCACGTGCTGCTCGGCCTGCGCGTGGGCGGCGACATCGCGGAAGGCTGGAACTGGTTCGTCGACGCCCGCAATCTGCAGGACCGGCGCTGGATTTCCTCCACCGGCGTGATCGCCGATGCGCGCGGCATGGACAGCCGCAACTTCCTGCCGGGCGACGGGCGATCGTTCTACGCGGGCGTGGAGTGGCGGCCCACGCGCTAGGCATCGGGGCGCTGCGACGGTTTCGCCGTTCGTCGCATCTGGTGGAAGGTCCGGCGCGCGCACGTGCGTGCCGGGCATTCAAACCCTGGGCGTGTTGCCGGCATCCAACCGGTGCGCGCCCGAGGTTTTCGGATCCGCCCCCGCCAGGAAGCCCGCATGAATGCCTTGTCCCTGTTGTTCGCCAGCGTGATGACCCTGTGGCAGATGATGGCTGGCGGCGCGGACGTGCCGGCAGCGGACGGCCAGGCGATCACGCGGCCCGCGCCACCGGTGGGTCTGGATCAGTATCTGCGCGACAAGATGGCGCGCAAGCGCATTCCGGGCTTGCAGATCGCGGTGGTGCGCGACGGCGCGATCGTGTACTCGGCCGCCTACGGCACGGCCAACCTGCAGGACGGCGTCGCGGTGACGCCGCAGACGGTGTTCTCGATCAATTCGGCGAGCAAGGCCTTCACCGGCGTGGCGATCCTGCAACTGGCCGAAGCCGGCGCGCTGCAACTGGATGCGCCGGTGTCGCGTTATCTGCCCGGGCTGCCGGATGCGTGGCAGCCGATCACCCTGCGGCAACTGCTCAACCACACCTCGGGCCTGCCGGACATCCTCATTCCGCCGCGCGCGCAGGGCACCGGCACGATGGTGGGCGATGGCAGCGAAGCCGATGCGTGGAAAACCGTGCAGACATTGCCGATGGATTTTCCCACCGGCACCGCGTATCGCTACAACCAGACCAACTACGTGCTGCTCGGCAAGGTGATCGATCGACTGAGCGGTCAGCCGTTCGCCGAGTTCATCCGCGATCGCCAGTTCCGCGCGGCCGGCATGACGCACGCCGGTTACGGCGATTCGCGCGACGTCACGCCGCATCGCGCGCAGCCGTATCGCTATCCGCAGGGCGCCGCGCAGAACAGGGACGCATTGCAGAACGCGTTCGACGAGTTTCCCGCATTCCTGCGCACCGGCGCCGGCATCAATGCCACCGCCGAGGACATCGCGCGCTGGTTGATCGCGCTCCAGCAGGAGCGCCTGCTGACGCGTGCAAGCCTCGAACAACTGTGGCAACCCGGCCGTTTCAACGATGGCCGGCCCACGCCATGGGCCGCAGGCTGGCCGATCATCGCGCGCGATGAACATCCTGCGGTCGCCGGCATCGGCGGGCGCCGTTCGGCCTTCTATGTCTACCCCGCGGATAATCTGTCGGTGGTCGTACTGACCAATCTGGCGGGCGCGAATCCGGAAGAATTCATCGATGAAGTCGCCAGCTTCTGGATCCCGGGGCTGAGCGTGAAGGACGGCGGTGGCCTGGATCGATCGCTGCGGACCCTGCACACCGCATTGAGCGCCGGCGGCTGGAAGAATGCGCGGCGGATCGCCGCGGATCTGCGCGCGCGCGATGCCTCGCTGGAATGGAACGAGGATGCGCTCAACGTCTGGGGTTATCGGTTGATGCAGGAAGGGCAGCTCGCGCAGAGCATCGCCGTGCTCGAACTCAATACGCAACTGTATCCGCGCAGCGCCAATACATTCGATTCCCTGGCCGAAGCGCACGAAACCCGCGGCGATACGGCCGCGGCCATCCGCAACTACCGGCGATCACTGGAACTGGATCCGGCCAACACCAACGCGGTCAACCATCTGCGTGCACTCGGCGCCGCCCCTGACGCCTAGTGTTGCACCCGCACTTGCGCCGGTGACCTGCGCGTTATCCAATCAGGACGAATCACCGGCGGGGATATCGGATGCGGATTCGGACAGCGGGCGTGCAGCGCCGCGATTTTCTGCGCGCGTTGCTGGCGGGAGCGGCGGCGGCTTCAGTACCGGCATGGGCCATCGACCCGGCCCGTTACGATCATCCATGGATTCCGGATGACGTGTTTCTCGGCGATTTGCCCGAATGGCTGGACCGCCTCGGCGTGCCCGGCGTCGGCATCGCCGTGGTCGAAGCCGGTGAAGTGGCGTGGACGCATTCGGCCGGCATCGCCGATACCTCCAGCGGGCGGGCGGTGACGGAATCGAGCGTGTTCGAATGCGCCTCGCTGAGCAAACCGGTTTTCGCCTGCCTGGTGCTGCAACTGATCGATGAAGGCCGTCTGCGGCTGGAGGATCGCCTAGTCGATCATCTGCGCCCGGACTATCACGACACGGCCGACGCGCGGCTGAATCGGATCACCGTGCATGATGTGCTGCGCCATACCAGCGGGCTGCCGAACTGGCGCACGCACCCGGACCGCGAACCGTTGCGCACCGAGGCCGAGCCGGCGCGCGCATTGCGCTATTCGGGCGAAGCATTCTTCTGGCTGCAATTGATCGTCGAACGGATCTGCGACGCGGGGCTGGATCGGATCGCGCAGCAGCGCCTGTTCGCACCGGCCGGCATGCATCGCAGCACCTTTACCTGGAACGCGAACGCGGCGCGCGAATCGGTCGCCGGCGTGCCCGCGCCGGGCGAATCACGGCCTGCGCAGACCTTCCGCGAACAATGGCCGGTGCTGCAGGCGATCGCGGATCGATCCGGAAAGCCGCTGGCCGACTGGCGCTGGGCCGATGGGGTCGCGCATCTGCCGGAAGCCGCCGCCGCTTCGCCGCCGGGCCGCTTCGTCTGGGCGGGGGATCTGCTCGCCAATTCCGCCGCCAGCCTGCGCGGCCCGGTCAGCGATTACGCGCGCTTCCTGATCTGGGCCATGCGTGGCGAAGCCGCGCCGCATGGACTGAAGGATCGCACGCGCGCACTGATGTTCACTCCGCAGTTCGCGGTCACCCCGGGTGGCATCGACAAGGGTCTGGGCTGGAACCTCGAACGCATCGGCAACGATCAGCGCTGGTGCTTCCACGGGGGCAGCAATGCGGGCCTGTACAAGGCCTTCGTCGTGGGCGATCCGCTGCGACAGCGCGGCATCGTGGTGATGGCCAACGGCGGCGGCGCCACCGGGCTCTATCAACGCGTGATACGCGCGGGCGTGAAGCGCGATCTGCTGGCTTTCGATCTGTAGCGCGGCGGCGGCACGCACTGCCATCGTTCCGTCATCGTGGTGCCGTAGTCTCCCGCCGCTCCAGGGGGATCACGATGAACAAGAAGGCTTGCCTGATCGCCGGCGTCGCGTTGTGCGTGTTTGGCGGTTGCCAGCAGGAGGACACGACGCCGGCGATGTCGAATCCGGTGGCGCAACGTGCCGAGCGCGTGTCGACCGAGGGCGTGATCGACCACGCCGATTTGCCCGCGCGGGCGCAGCAGGCGCTGCAACAGCAGCGGCTGGTCGCGCCGGGCGGTGACAATGCAGTCGAGTTCTATCTTGCGGCGCGTGAACGTTCACCCGGTGATGCGGCAATCCAGGCGGCGTTGATCGAACTCCAGCCGTATGTACTGATCGCGACCGAGCAGGCGCTCGATCGCGGTGATGCAGCCGAGGCCACGCGCCTGCTCGGTCTGATGCAAAGCACCGACCCGCGTGCGCCCTCGCTGGCGCGACTGCGCACGGATCTGCATGCGCTCGCCGAGCAGGCGCGGCTGGAAGGCGCGCGCCCCGCGTCGATCACTTCTGCCGTGGCGCCGCCGCCGACTCCAGCCGCATCGGTTCCGGCCGTCGCCCGAACAGACGCACCCAGCGTGTCGCCCGAGGCCGCCATCGCCACGCCGATCTTCGAAACACCCGACGTCACACCGCCTCCGGCATCGCCGGCAACTCCGATCAGTCGCGCCGAAGTCGCGACCGCCCCGCCGCGCGTGGCGAGCGTGCAGGCGAATGCGGCCCCGCGCCTGCTGCAGGATGCGCAACCGCGCTATCCGCTGCCTGCATTGCGCAACCGCATCGAAGGGCGCGTCGATGTGGCCTTCGTCGTGCGGCCCGACGGCAGCGTCAGCGATATCCGGCTGGTGTCCGCGCAACCGGAAGGCCTGTTCGACGCTTCCGCGCTGGCGGTCGCCGCACGCTGGCGATTCGAGCCCAGCGATCGCGCGCATCCGCAGCAGCGCACCGTGCATTTCCGCCTGCCGCGCTGAGCGCGTGGCCTCACCGAGCATCGCGTCGAGGAGATCGCGAGCTGAACGCTGGCGCCGTTTGCCCGGCTGCGGCGACAATGCGGCCATGACGACGACACACGAACTGCTGGAAACCGTCGAACAGGAGACCGGCGCCGCGCCGGCCTGGTCGATCCTGTGGCTGCACGGGCTGGGCGCCGACGGCCACGATTTCGCGCCCATCGTTCCCGAACTGGTCCGCGCGGACTGGCCGGCGCTGCGCTTCGTGTTTCCGCATGCGCCGGTGCGCGCGGTGACGATCAACAACGGCGTTCGCATGCGCGCCTGGTACGATATCGCCGGCATGGATTTCGCCACCCGCGCCGATGCCGCTGGCATCGAAGCCTCGCTGGTCCAGGTCGATGCATTGATTGCACGCGAGCTGGAGTGCGGCATCGCGCCGGAGCGCCTGCTGCTGGCCGGCTTCTCGCAGGGCGGGGCGATCGCGCTCTCGGCGGCGTTGCGGCGCACCCGGCCGTTGGCCGGCGTCATCGCGCTGTCCACGTATCTGCCGGGCATGGCCCGGGCCGGCAGTCACCTCGCGGAGGGTGCGGCGGCGCAGCCGGTGTTCATGGCGCATGGCACGGCCGATCCGGTCGTTCCGATGATCCATGCCGAAACCAGCGCCCAGGCCCTGCGGCAGATGGGGTTCAACGTCGACTGGCACCGGTATCCGATGGGCCATCAGGTCTGCGCGGACGAAATCCGGGATCTCGCTGACTGGATGTCGCTCCGCTTTGCGTTGTGACGGAGACAGGATTCTTCCGCACGGATGACGGCCACGCTGCCGGGGGCTACCATCGGCGGAACCCTCCCCGCCGTTGAACCCAAGGAACAGCGCCCGTGAAGGTGGTCATAGCCGACGACGAACCGCTGGCCCGCGAACGCCTTCGCGCGCTGCTGGCTGATCAGCAGGGCGTGGAAGTGGTGGCCGAGGCGGAAAACGGCCTGGGCGCATTGCAGGCCTGCGCCGAACACAGGCCCGATGTGGTGCTGCTCGACATCGCCATGCCCGGGGTGGACGGGCTGGAAGCCGCGCGCCATCTGGCCGCCTTCGATCCGCGCCCGGCGGTGGTGTTCTGCACCGCGTATGACGCGCATGCGCTGTCGGCCTTCGAAGCGGCGGCGATCGATTACCTGATGAAGCCGATTCGCGCCGAGCGCCTGGCCGCGGCACTGGAACGGGCGCGCATGTTCATCGCCGGTCGCAGCAATGGCCATGCCGAAGAGGCGGCGCGGCCCGCGCGCACGCATCTGTGCGCGCGCCTGCGTGGCAGCCTGCGGCTGATTCCGATCGACGAGGTGCACTATCTGCAGGCCGAGGAAAAGTACGTGGTCGTGCACCACGCGCGCGGCGAGGATCTGATCGAGGAATCGCTGAAGTCGCTGGAAGAGGAATTCGGCGGGCGTTTCGTGCGCATCCACCGCAACTGCCTGGTCGCCCGGCACGAACTGGTGGAACTCAAGCGCACGGGCGATGGCCACGTGCAGGCTATCCTGCGTCACGGCAAGACGCCGCTGGAAGTCAGCCGCCGCTGCCTGGCCGGACTGCGCGAGACGGTGAAGGCGCTTTGAGCCGGAGCGGCGATCCGGGATAGGGGATGGGTGAGGCGAACGTGCACCGATGAGTGCGCGCTTGCCAATCTCGAATCCCGGATTGCCAATCCCGCATAATTGCGCCCCATGACCACACTCCGCATCGCCACCCGCAAGAGCCCGCTCGCCCTCTGGCAGAGTGAACACGTCGCCGATCTGCTGCGCGGCGCGCATCCCGGCCTGCAGGTCGAACTGGTTCCGATGAGCACGCGGGGCGATGAAGTGCTGGATCGCTCGCTGGCCGCGATCGGCGGCAAGGGCTTGTTCCTCAAGGAACTGGAGCTGGCGATGCTGCGCGGCGAGGCGGACTGCGCGGTGCATTCGCTGAAGGATGTGCCGATGGATCTGGAAGCACCGTTCGTGCTGTCGGCGATCCTGGCGCGCGCTGACGCCGCCGATGCATTCGTCTCCAATGCTTTCGAGGATCTGGCCGCGCTGCCGCAGGGCGCGCGCGTGGGCACGTCCTCGCTGCGCCGGCAAGCGCAGATCCGCGCGCGCCGCCCGGACCTGGACATCCGCGATCTGCGCGGCAACGTCAATACGCGGCTGGGCAAGCTCGACGCAGGCGAATACGACGCCATCATCCTCGCCTGCGCGGGCCTGCAACGACTGGGTTTCGAAAGCCGCATCCGCACGCGGATGACCGCGCCGGACTGGTTGCCCGCGCCTGCGCAGGGTGCGATCGCGGTGGAATGCCGCGCCGGTGACGACGCCGTGCTAGGCGTGTTCGCCGCGCTCGATGACGCCGGCACGCGTTGCTGCGTCGAGGCCGAGCGTGCGATGAATCGCGCGCTGCATGGGAGCTGCCACGTGCCGGTCGCGGCGTTCGCCACGCTGTCGGCGGATCGCCGTTCGCTGGAACTGCATGGGCTGGTCGGTTCAGCCCGTGATGGCCGCGCCGTGCGTGCCGTGTTGAACGGCGATGCGCAGGCGCCGGAAGCACTGGGCCGGGCGGTGGCCGAGCGGTTGATCGCCGAGGGCGCCGGCGAACTGCTCGCGGAGTGATCGGTGATCACGATCGATGCGGAGCGCAGCGCGTCCGCATCGATCACGACGTCTCAGCAAGCGCTCACGCTCAGAAGCCGTAGACCAGGTTGACCGTGGTCAGCGTATCGGTCTTCTTCGTGCCGACCAGCACGTCGGTGTTGTGGCGTACTTCCAGCCCCGCCTTGAGTGCCAGCGCGTCACTCATCGCCACCTGCACGCCGAAATCGTTGCGCAGGAACGTATTGTCGCTGCCGGCTTCGATCAGCAGCGTGTCGTAGAGGGTCGTGCTCGGATTGAACTAGTGGCCGAAATCCAGATAACCGCGAACGATCGCGCTGTTGGTATGCACGCGTTCGTTCTGCCACTTCGACCACCGGTAGCCGGGGCCGGCTTCCAGCGTCAGGTGCGTGGCCTCGTTCTTGATCGCCTCGTAGCCATAGCCGCCAGCGGCGGTCCACATGTATTCGCTGGCGGAAAAATGATCGCGCTCGTTGCGCAGTGAGCCGAACAGATAGCTGCGGTCGGTGAGGCGATACCCGGCCGTGCCGAAGACTTCGTAGCGATGCGCGCTTTCCAGATCATCGCTCTTGCCGTACAGCAGCGCGGCACCCACGGCGTATTTCATCGGGCCGGCTTCGCGCTCGAGATTGAGCTTGCCCACCAGCGTCTGGCTGTCGGTGTTGCCCTTGGCCAGCGCCAGGCCGAATTCACCGCGGCCGGTCCAACCGGCGGTGTCGGCCGATCCGGCGCAGGCGTTGGAAGCGAAGGCGAAAAAACAAAGCGCGCCGGTCAGCGCGCCGATTACATTGCGTTGCATGCATTGCTCCGGAAAAAGATGCGCCGGCATGGAGCCGGCGCACGACATTCTCATCAGAGCCTTTGAACGACCCGGTAATCTGGCCGTTCTTTGCCTCACATTGGATGAGCGGTCATTTGAACTTGTAGACCACGTTCATCGTGGTCAGCGTGTCGGTCTTCTTCAGATCCTTGTCGGTGTTGCTGTTGTGGCGCGCCTGCCAGCCCGCTTTCAGCGCCAGATGGGAGTTCATCGTGACCGAAAGCCCGAGATCGTTCTGAGCGAAGGTGTTGTAGGAACCTGATTCGACCAGCAGCTTGTTCACCAGTTCGGTGTTCTCGGTGATCGAATACTTCAGATCGACCAGGCCGCGGCCAATCATGCTGGCCTCGTCGCGCTGCTCGACGGTGTCGTAGGCGCGGCGATAGCCCGGCCCGACCTGCAGATCGAGCTTGGTGCGATCACTGTCGATCACGCGATTGCCGTAACTCAGGCTCAGCGAACTCTGGCGGCTGAACGTGCCGAAGTCATCGCGTTCGTGGCGCAGCGAGGTGTTGACCGTGCCGCGCGAGTCGGTGCGGTAGGCGGCGTTGCCGTTGAGCGTGTAGCGGTTGGCGGTGGTGCGGCGATCGCGGGTGAGGCTGCCGTCCTCCTCGGTGGTGACGTATTCGGAACTGGAGCGCAGTCCCGCCAGGCTGCCGCTGTATTTCCAGGCGCTGCCGTCGGCGTAGTTCAGATCGAGCCGCGCATTGAGGCTTTCGTTGGTGCTGTTGCCATGCGAGGACGCAAAACCCAGTTCACCGCCGCCGCTCCACGGCGAACTCGGCTGCAGGGGCTCGGCGACAATCGGGGGCGGAGGCGGCAGCGGCACCACCGCGTAGCGCCGGCTCATGTTGAGCGATTCCTTCTGCGTCACCGCGCCTTCGACCTTGGCGCTGGCCGGATCGCTGTCCGCCTTCTGGTTTTCCTGCGCGTGCAGCGCCATCGGCAGCACGGCCAGTGACAGGGCGAACATCGAATGGGACAAGGATGAGCGGGAACGCGACATGGGGCCCTCGGCGAAAAGCAGAACGCCACGCGGCCGGGGCCGGGCGTGGGCGCGAAAACGTTTACATGATAGGAGCCCAAGTCACACGGCTCAAGCCAAGTGATTGTTTGGATTCATGTTTGTCTTCGATTTTGCCGGGCTTGCTGTGACACCGCTACCCGCACGCCCGAGGCAGTGCGCGAACCGTTCAGCTTCAGCGCCGCCGCTCAGGGCGGCTCGATCGCGATGGTCGGATCGTTGAAGCGCGAGTACTGCAGCGTCATCGTGTACGGGCCGTTGCGACCGTCGCCGCTGGTGCGCAGTTGCAGGGGCAAGCCCTGGCCGTCGATCCAGTAGAGGAATTCGCCCGGCTCGGGCTTGGCATGGCGGACGCGGTACTTGCGGGCCGGCGCATCGCCCACGGTCTCGGCGCCGGCGAATTCGACCTCCAGCCCGACCCGGTTCTGCTGGATCTGCAGCGGATCGCGCCACTGGCTGATCATCCCCTCGGGAATCGGCACCCGCGTGCGCTGGCCATGCATGTCCATGTACATGGTGTCGCCGACGATGACCTGCGTGCCGACCGGCATGGTCATGCGGTAGCGATCGGGGGCGACGAAGTCCAGCTCGTTCTGCATGGGCTGGCTGCCCTCGACCGTCATCACCGCGTGGAAGCTGGTGGCGGCCAGGAACTGGTCCATCGAGGCTTTCACCTCGGCCAGGGCCTGTTCGCCGCTGACCGCCGGCGTGGCGGTCGCTGCGGGCGCGGGGGTCGAAGGCGCGGGCGCGGCATCGGCGGCCGGCGCGGTGACCGGTTCGGGTTCACGACGGCAGGCGGCCAGAACCAGCAGGCATGACAGCAGCAGGGCGCGACGGGGCATGGGGGAAGCTCCACGTGTCCGGAAAGGGAAGGCCGCTTGGGTCCGTGCGTTGGGGGATCCGGCCGGCGAACCCGACCATTCCGGGCGCACATGCCGACACCGACTCCAGGCACCGCACGGGCCCAAGCGGCCTGAGGCTCGTACAGTGCCAACGCGTGCCGTGCGGTGAAAACGGCCACGGCTCGGCCATAATCATGGCATGGACAAGATTGAGCGCATCACTTCCCTGCATCGCATCCTGAAAGCCTCCCGCTATCCGGTCACGGTGAAGCGGTTGCAGGAAGAACTGGGCTGCTCGCGTGCCACCGTCTACCGCGATCTGGCCTACCTGCGCGATGCATTGATGGCGCCCATCGAAGGCGATGGCGAGGCCGGTTTCCGCTATCAGGCCAACGAGGGCGAACGTTTCGAACTGCCCGGCCTGTGGCTCAGTTCGGAGGAACTGTACGCCTTGCTGGCCGCGCAGCAGTTGCTCGTGCGCACCGGCGGCGGCGTGCTGTCCGGGGCGCTGGCGCCGCTGCAGAAGCGCATCGAAGGTCTGCTCGCCGATCATGCCGGAGTGTCGCAGTGGCCGGTGGATCGCGTGCGCGTGATCCCGCATCGCGGCCGCCGGCTGGACGAGGCGAGTTTCCGTACCGTCGCTTCGGCGGTGCTGGAGCGCAAGCAACTGGCGTTCGAATACCGCGCCCGCTCGACCGATGAGCGCACCCGCCGCACGGTCTCGCCGCAGCGGGTGACGCACTACCGCGACAACTGGTACCTCGACGCCTGGGATCACGAACGCAAGGGGCTGCGCAGCTTCGCCGTCGATCGGATCGTCAACGCGCGGCAGCTCGACGAGCCGGCGCAGGATCTGGCGCACGAGGAACTCAATCAGCACCTGGCATCGAGCTACGGCATCTTTTCCGGCGAACCCAAAGGCTGGGCGACGATCATCTTCAGCGCCAAGGCCGCGCGCTGGGTCGCGGACGAGCAGTGGCACTCGAAGCAGCAGGGCCGCTATCTGCCCGACGGTCGCTATGAACTGAAGGTGCCCTACAGCGTGTCGCGCGAACTGCTGATGGACATCCTGCACTACGGCGCCGACGCCGAAATCATCGAACCGGCCGTACTGCGCGAGCAGGCCAAGTCGCATCTGGAACTGGCGCTGTCGAATTACGCGAAGCGGTGAAGATACGGGATTCGGAAGACGGGAATCGGGATGGGAAGCAGGTGCGCGAGGGCTGTTCCGGATCCCCCATACCGATACGCGACTCCCGGCTCGTCAAGGCTTCTTCGGTTCGGCGAATCCCGGTTGGCCGACCTGATCCGGGGTCTGCGGCTCGCGCACAAGCTGGCGGGCGTTGATGCCGTAGTCGCGCATCTTGCGGACGAGCTGCTGGTACTGCGCGTCGTCCATCTGCGGTGAACGCGAGAAGATCCAGCCGAGATCGCGATCGGGGTAATCGATCAGCGCCCATGAATAGTCCGGCGCCACTTCCAGGATGCGGAATTTCGCCGGTACCACGCCGACGAACCACAGCGTCCATTCGCGGTTTCCGCTGCCGCCCTTGACCGAGGCGCGCGCCTCGCGGACCTGTTCGGGTTCGTTGAAACCTTCGCGGTGCAGGTAGCGCACGCCGATCTTGTCGTCGTCGCGGGCCGAGTATTCGTAGCGGCCGGTGACATGGCCGCGCTCGGCGAAATAGGGGATGTGAGCGGTCACGTACCAGGTGCCCATGAAGCGCGCCAGATCCACCTCGGCGGTCTGGATGACGGCCGACGGATCGAGCGGCTCCGGTGGCGGCGTACTCGCGCAGCCGCCCGCCATGGCGATCAGGGCGCCCACACAGAGGGCGCGAAGATGGCACGGCTTGAGGAACATGGAGACTCCTGTCGAACGGACGTGACGGCCTGGATGGAGACGCCGTGCGGATCTTTTCCCGATCCCCGAACGCCCTGCGATGCCGAATATCGCATACCGGTCTCAAGACTAGAAAGGCACCGGTGAACGCCGCGTCGCAATCGGTGAGAACCGGCCCGGTCATCGTGTCGGCACCGATACGGAGATGACGCCATGCAGACCTCACGTTTCCCCGCGGCCGCCGACGCTGCGCCCAATCCCCAGCTCGATCATCTGCTCAGGAATGTGATCGGCGTTGGCGTGGTGATGGTCCTGCTGTTCCCGTTCGCACGCGGCCAGCTTCCGTGGCTGGGCTGGGCGCCCCTGTGGCTGGTGGGCATGCCGCTGGTGGCGTGGTGCGCGCTGCATCGCTTCCGCCTGCCGGCGCGCGTGCGGGGCACGGCGCGGCCCCGGCGCAGCCGCCCACAGCGGGTGCAGGCGCGCCGGCGCACGCGCGTCGTGGTTCGTGCCCGGGCGGCCTGACCTTCGGCATGGGGGTGACTTCCGGCCCGTGTGATAGCGTTCAACGTTTGTTTCTGAACACTTGGAGCGCACCACCCATGTCCAAATTCGCCCATGCCTGCCTGGCGGCGGGACTCGCCGTCGCTGCCGCGGGCCAGGTCCATGCCCAGGAGAAGAATGCCGTGTCCGACGACCCCTACGCGTGGCTGGAAGAGGTCGAAGGCCAGAAACCGCTGGAATGGGTGAAGGCGCAGAACGCCAGGTCCGAGGCGGAAATCTCGGCGACCCCGGAATTCAAGCAACTGGAGGCCAGCATCCTGTCCATCCTGGATTCTGACGCCAAGATTCCGGGCGTGCAGAAGATCGGCCCGTATTACTACAACTTCTGGAAGGACAAGCAGCACGAGCGCGGCCTGTGGCGGCGCACCACGCTGGAGGAATACCGCAAGCCGCAGCCGCAGTGGGAGACGGTGCTCGATCTCGACGCACTCAACAAGGCCGAGGGCAGGAACTGGGTCTGGCACGGCGCCGACTGCCGCAAGCCCGACTACACCCGCTGCCTGATCGCGCTCTCGCGCGGCGGCGCCGACGCCGATGAAACGCGCGAATTCGATCTGGCCAGCAAGACGTTCGTCAAGGATGGCTTCCACCGTCCCGAAGCCAAGGGTGCGCTCGGCTGGAAGGATGCCGACACGGTCTACGTCTACACCGATTTCGGCGACGGCAGCATGACCAGTTCGGGCTATCCGCGCGTGGTCAAGGAATGGAAGCGCGGCACGCCGATGACCTCGGCCCGCGTGGTCTACGAGGGCAAGGCCGATGACATGTACATCGCGGCCTTCCATGACGACACGCAGGGCTTCGAGCGCGATTTCGTCAGCCGCACGCTGGCCTTCTACAACGATGAGCTGTACCTGCGGAATCCCGACGGGACGCTCACCAGGATCGACGCGCCGAATTCGGCCAACAAGGGCGCGTTCCGCCAATGGCTGACGCTGGAACTGCGCGAGCCGTGGACCGTCGGCGGCAAGACCTATGCGGCCGGTTCGCTGCTGGCGGCCAAGTTCGATGAGTTCCTCGCCGGCAAGCGCGAATTCGACGTGCTGTTCGAACCGACCGAGCGCACCTCGCTGTCGGGCTTCACCTTCACCCGCCATCACCTCGTGCTCAACGTGCTGGACGATGTGAAGAATCGCCTCAGCGTGCTGACCCCCGGCGCGTCCGGCTGGGCCCGGAGCGAGTTCACCGGCGCGCCGAAGTTCGGCACGCTCGCGGTGTCGGCGGTGGACGCCGATGAAAGCGACGCCGTGTGGCTGACCGCGACCGACTACCTGACGCCCTCGACGCTGTCGCTGGCCGAGATCGGCAAGCAGCCGGAGCAGCTCAAGACGATGCCCGCGTTCTTCGATGCCTCGCGCGATGTCATCGAACAGCACTTCGCCACGTCCAAGGACGGTACCAAGGTCCCGTATTTCATCGTACGTCCCAAGGATCTGAAGCTGGACGGCAAGGCGCCGACGCTGCTGTATGGCTATGGCGGGTTCGAAGTGTCGCTGACCCCGGCGTATTCCGGCGGCGTGGGCAAGGGCTGGCTGGAGAAGGGCGGCGTGTATGCGGTCGCCAACATCCGCGGCGGCGGCGAATACGGCCCGCGCTGGCACCAGGCCGCATTGAAGGCCAATCGCCACAAGGCGTATGAAGACTTCGCGGCGGTTGCCCAGGATCTGATCGCCCGCAAGATCACCTCGACTCCGCATCTGGGTATCCAGGGCGGCAGCAACGGCGGCTTGCTGATGGGCAACATGCTCACGCAGTATCCGGATCTGTTCGGCGCGATCGTGGTGCAGGTCCCGCTGCTGGACATGAAGCGCTACAGCCACCTGCTGGCCGGTGCTTCGTGGATGGCTGAATACGGCAATCCCGATACCGCCGACTGGGAGTTCATCCAGAAGTTCTCGCCCTACCATCTGTTCGATCCGGCGAAGCAGTACCCGGCCACGCTGTTCATGACCTCGACGCGCGATGACCGCGTGCATCCGGGCCATGCGCGCAAGATGATGGCCAGGATGCTCGACGCCGGAAAGGACGTGCGCTACTACGAGAACATCGAAGGCGGCCACGGCGGTGCGGCCAACAACGCGCAGGCCGCGCACATGAGCGCGATGGCGTATACGTTCCTGTGGCAGCAACTGGCGAAGTGATGCCAGACGGTAGCCGGTAGTCGGGAAAGGGGAACCGGGAACCGGGAAAGTGGGCGCTTCGGTTCGGAAGCGTCCGCTCGCGATGAACATCTGGAATCCACCCGCACCGCTTTTCCGGCCACCGGTCACCGGCTTTCAAATCCGCTCTTGTCGTTTCCCTCCCGGACCCCATCCATGAAACCGACTTCCTTCCTGTTCGCGACCCTGCTGATGACCGTTCCCTTTTCCAATGCCACCGCCGCCGACCTGACGCCGCCGGACGTGGCGAAGAAACCGCACGTGGTGAAAGCACCGTTCGGCGCCGAGCGCAACGACGAGTACTACTGGCTGCGCGATGACGATCGCAAGAATCCGGACATGCTCGCCTATCTCAACGCCGAGAACGCCTATGCCGATCAGCAGATGGCGCCGCTCAAGCCGCTGCAGGAGGCCATCTACAAGGAAATCGTCGGGCGCATCAAGCAGGACGACAGCAGCGTGCCGTACCGCGAACGCGGCTACTGGTACTACACGCGCTTCGAGACCGGCAAGGACTATCCCGTGCATGCGCGCCGCAAGGGCAGCATGGACGCACCGGAGGAAGTGCTGCTCGACGTCAACGCGCTGGCCGCGGGCAAGGGCTATTACAGCGTCGGCGATTACGAAGTGACGCAGGACAACCGCATCCTCGCCTATGCCGAGGATGATGTCGGCCGCCGCCAGTACGTCATCCGCTTCAAGGATCTGCAGACCGGCCAGGTCCTGCCGGACATCGTCAAGGGCGTGTCGCCGAACCTGGTCTGGGCCGACGACAACAAGACCCTGTTCTACGTCGAGAACGATCCGGAAACCCTGCTGACCGTGCGGGTGAAGAAGCACGTGCTCGGCACGCCGGCCTCGCAGGACGCGCTGGTCTACGAGGAGAAGGACGACAGCTTCTACATGGGCATCGGCCGCACGCGGGATGACAAGTACATCTGCATCGGGGTGGAGAGCACGGTGTCGTCCGAGTCGCGCTGCGCGCCGGCGTCCAATCCCGATCGGTTCGTCGTGCTGGCGCCGCGCGAGCGCGATGTCGAGTACAGCGTCGATCACCTTGGCGATCGCTGGGTCATCCGCACCAACTGGAATGCGAAGAACTTCAAGATCATGACCGCGCCCGATGGCGCGACCTCGCGTGATCAATGGAAGGACTGGCTGCCGCACAGCGACACCGTCTACATCGAAGGCTTCGAACTGTTCGACGGCTTCACCGCCATCAGCGAGCGTTCGGAAGGACTGGAGCGCATCCGCCTGATCGGCAAGGACGGCAAGGAGGAATACGTGAAGGCCGATGAGCCGGCGTATTCGATGGGACTGGACGTCAACTCCGAACACGATACGCCGTGGCTGCGCTACAGCTACACCTCGATGACCACCCCGGCCACCGTGTACGAGCTGAACGTGAAGACCGGCGAGCGCCGCCTGCTCAAGCGCCAGCCGGTGCTGGGCGGCTATGACCCCGCCAACTACGTGACCGAACGCCTGTGGGCGACCGCCCGCGACGGCACCAAGGTGCCGGTGTCCATCGTCTACAAGAAGGGCTTCGAGAAGAACGGCACGGGCGCGCTGCTGCAGTACGGCTACGGCAGCTACGGCGCGTCGATGGACCCGGGCTTCTCGGTCACCACCGTCAGCCTGCTGGATCGCGGCATGGCCTATGCCATCGCCCACATCCGCGGCGGCCAGGAGATGGGCCGCACGTGGTACGAAGACGGCAAGCTGCTGAAGAAAAAGAACAGCTTCACCGACTTCATCGACGTCACCGATTTCCTGGTGAAGCAAGGCTATGCCGCGCCCGACCGCGTGGCCGCGCACGGCGGCAGCGCCGGCGGCCTGCTGATGGGTGCGATCGCCAACATGGCGCCGGACAAATACCGCGTAATCCTCTCGCAGGTGCCGTTCGTGGACGTGGTCACCACCATGCTGGACCCGACCATCCCGCTGACCACCAACGAATACGACGAGTGGGGCAACCCGGAACAGAAGGCGTTCTACGACTACATCGTCACCTACTCGCCCTACGACAACCTGGAAGCCAAGGCCTATCCGGCGATGTTCGTCGGTACCGGGCTGTGGGATTCGCAGGTGCAGTACTGGGAAC
>JAEWBY010000081.1 GCA_023390905.1 Pseudomonadota bacterium
CGGCACCGCGGCAGCCGGCGGGGCCGGCGGTGCGGGCGGCTCGGTGACCAACGATGCAGGCGCGTTCAACATGTCGAACACGATGAGCAGCGTCGGCCAATCGGCCGCCGGCATCATGGTGGCGGCACAGAACAGCGGCTTCGCCTCGCTGATCCAGCAGGGCATCACCGTGCAGGCCAACCTGACGGTCGGTCCGTAACGCGTTCCGGCGCAACGCGGAGCCGCCCCCGCGGTTCCGCGTTCACCACGCGCAAGTCGATCCCGCCGCTCAAGGCGGGGTCGATACAGGGGGCACATCCGTGCAGCGCGTGAAGGAACGCCCGCCAAGGAGACCGATCATGTCAGGCCACATTGGAAGATCCGCCGCACGCGCCCTGCTGGCGTGCGGCGCCATGGCGATCGCGCCGTGCGCGCTGGCGGGCGATCCGGTTCCGCCCGCGATGACCGAGGCCGCGGTCGCACCGCCGAGTCAGTGGACATCGATCCCGGAGCGTGCCGTCAGCAACATCGGCACGCCGGTGGACGTGGCGCGGCTGGACCACCTGCGGGGCGGCGAAGATCAGCACACCAGCTTCATCGTGGTGGACGGCAGCGTCGACCACAACTCCGCCGATCGCATCATCAGCGGCCACAACACCATCGGCAGCGATGCGTTCGACAACGCCAGCGGCATCAACACGGTGATCCAGAACACCGGCACCAACGTGCTGATCCAGAACGCGATGGTCGTGCACGTCAGTTTCGTCGAGCCCGCGCCGTGATGCACCTGCGGCTCGCGCTGTGCCTGGGCGCGCTGATCACCACCGGCGCGCACGCCTCGGACATGGATCTGCGCGTGCCGCCCGGCGGCGCGTACCAGGTCAAGCTGACCAGCCTGAAGGAAGCGCGCTTCCGCACGACGATTCCGCAGCAGTTCGATTTCAGTTGCGGTTCGGCCGCCACCGCCACGCTGCTGACGTTCCAGTACGGCCATCCGGTCAGCGAACAGGACGTGTTCGTGCGCATGTACACCTATGGCGATCAGGCGCGCATCCGCAAGGAAGGTTTCTCGCTGCTCGACATGCGCCGCTATCTGCAATCGCAGGGCTACGAAGCCGATGGTTTCGAACTGCCGCTGGAAAAACTCCAGGAGGAGGGCGTGCCGGCGATCGTGCTGCTCAACGATCGCGGGTATCGCCACTTCGTGGTGGTGAAGGGTCTGAAGAACGGCCGCGTGCTGCTGGGCGATCCCGCACGCGGCACGCGCGCCATGCCGCGCTCGCGTTTCGAGGCGCTGTGGGACAACCGCGTGCTGTTCGTCGTGCACAATCGCCGCGAGCAGGCGCGCTTCAATCAACCGCGCGACTGGCGGACCGCGCCGCCCGCGCCGCTGGACATCGGCATCCAGCGCGAGGGCCTGCGCAACGTCACGGTGCCGCGGCGCGGCCCGGGGGACATCTGACATGGACAGACTGCGGGCACAGGCGTGCGCGATCGGCATCGCCGTGGGATTCACGGTGATCACGCCGCTCTGCGTCGCCGGAGAAGCCGTCGGCACGCTCGGTGCGGAGTGGACGCCGATCGATCCCGCGCGCCTGGACGGCATGCGCGGCGGCTTCCAGTTGCCCTCGGGGCTGAGGCTGTCGTTCGGCATCGAACGCGCGGTCTACGTCAATGGCGAACTGACGGCGAGCACCGCCGTGCGCATCGCCGATCTTTCCCGCATCAGCGCGTCCGAAGCGCAGGCACTGGCCGAATTCAACGAGGGCATCGTGGTGCAACTGGGCCCGGGCAACCGCTTCGATCCGGTGCGCTTGCCCGGTGGCGTGGTCATCCAGAACACGCTGGACGATCAGCGCATCGTCACCGTGACGCGCATGGAAGTGGGCAACGGCGCACTGGGCACGTTCCAGGCACTCAATGCCAACGGCGTGCTGCACGACGCGCTGATCCAGGTCACCGGCAACCACTGAACTCCACACGAGGAATGGCCATGAAAGGGAAGTCGCTGCCGTCACTGTCGCTGTTGTCGATCGCGATGTCACTGTCGATGTGGATCACCGCTCCCGCACGCGCGCAGGACGCCGCCACGCCGGTCGTGACCGAGGATCGTCTCGAAGCCCTGCAACGGCAGATCAATGCGCAGCGCCAGCAACTGGAACAGACGCGGCAGACGCTGGACACCCAGCAACAGGAACTGGGCCGGCTGCAATCGGCGTTGAACGAGGAGATTCTCGCCAGCGCACGCGCGCGCGGTGCACCTGCGCCCGTACTGGTGCCGGCACTGAGCGCAGCGCCGTATCTGGCGGCGCAGAGTTCGCCCGCATTCGCGCCGCCAATGCAGAACGCGGCGCAGAGCACGCAGGCTCCGCAGCAAACGCCACAGCCGGTGGGCCAGGCGCCCGAATCGGACTCACGCCCGCCGGAGGTGGCGCAGATCTTCGAACAACCCGGCGTGCTCACGCCGCCGGGCAAGTTCGTGCTGGAACCGTCCCTGCAATATGGCTATTCGGCGAACGATCGCGTCGCGCTGGTCGGATACACGATCATCCCGGCCATCCTGATCGGCCTCATCGACGTGCGACAGGTCAAGACGACCACGGCCGTCGCCACGCTCACCGGCCGCTACGGGCTGACGCGCCGCTTCGAACTCGAGGGCAAGCTGCCGTACGTCTACGTCAACGGCGACACGGTGAGCCGCGAAGTGTTCACCGGCTCGGCGCAGGATCGCGTGTTCAACGCGCGCGGCCACGGCATGGGCGATCTGGAAATGACCGCGCGCTACCAGATCAACCAGGGCGGCCCGGACAAGGCGTTCTACATCGGCTGGCTGCGCTACAAGAGCCGCACCGGCCGCGATCTGTTCGACGTCGTCACGGATTGCGTGACGCGTTGCGTGGCCAACACCACCGGCACCGGTCTGCCGCTGGATCTGCCGACCGGCAGCGGCTTTGAGGCACTGCAACCCGGGGTGACGTGGCTGTATCCCTCGGACCCGGTCGTGTTCTTCGGCAGCCTGAGCTATCTCTACAATTTCGAGCGGCACAACGTGTCGCGCCGTCTGCTCGACAACCAGACCGAACTGCTCGGCGACATCCGCGCCGGCGACATCTTCGGCATCAATCTCGGACTGGGCCTGGCGCTCAACGAGAAGGCGGCGATCAGCATCGGCACCGAAGTGAACACCGTCGGCAAGACCGAACAGAACCGACGCGATGTCGCCGGCGCCGTGCGGGTGACGCTGGCCACGCTGCTGCTCGGTGGCACGTACCGGTTCAACGAACACGTTTCGCTCAACGTCGCGCTCGGCGCCGGGCTGACGCGCGATACGCCCGACGTCACGCTGACCGCGCGGGTGCCGGTGACGTTCTGATTCGCACGGGCTGCCCGATTACAGCAGGAACATGCAGTCCCGCAGATGTTCGGCCAGCCGCATGCTCAGCGCGGCGATGGTGAAGGTGGGGAACGCCCAGCCGCCGGTGGGAAACACCGAACTGCCGATGACGTGCAGATTGTCCACGCCGTGCACGCGGCAGTTCCGATCCACCACCCCCTGCGCCGGATCATCGGACATCCGCGTGGTGCCCATGTGGTGCGCCGTGCCCTGCAACTGCGGTTCGGCGCCGCGATCCTGCAACCATTCGTCCATCCGGAAACGGCCGCCGCATTTGCCGGCCAGTTCGTGCCCGAACAGTTCGGCCGAGGTGCGGTAGGTATGCCAGTCCAGATCGGTCAGGCGCCAATCGATGCGGACCTTGCGCTGCCCCAGTGCGTCGGTCTCATCGGCGAGCATGACGCGACTGTCCGGATTGGGCGCCTGTTCGAAATAGCCGATGACATCGACATGATCGCTGCGCACCACGGGCTGGTTCTGCAACCGATTGACCACCCCGCGCGCGATGTCGCCCAGCCCGGGCGCGATCTGCAAGGCCAGCTTGCCGAGTGATTCGCGCGCTTGCGCCTGTTGCGGATACAGGCTCAGCGCGTCGGACATCTGGCCTTCCAGTGAAGCGCCTTCGTCCGGTTGCTTGCGGCGCAGCGCCGCGCGCAGCTTGCGCGCCGCACGTATGCCCGCCGGTGGCTCGGCCTCGATCGAAACCGGGCGCGCGCGGCCGCTGAGCAGGCGATGCCGGCGCATCGCTGCATCGGCCAGGCACAGTTCGGGAAATACCGGCAAGCGGCTGCGATCACTGCTGCGGTCGTAGGGGCGGGTCAGCTCGCGCGTGGAATCGGCGTGCAGCGTGCCGAGCCGTCCGCGCGGATGATCCATGAAATAGCGTCCAACCAGATCGTGGCCATTGCCCAGGCCACCCGCCTGCTGGTCGGACAACAGCAGCAAGCGCGCGTTCTCGATGCCGCCGCAGGCCAGCACGTAATGCTGCGCGCGTACGGTGCCGCGCCGCCCGTTGAGTGCACCGATGCGCGCCTCACGGACGTGGCGGCCTTCGGCTTCGGCCTGCAGCTCCAGCAGGTTGGCATGCAGGATGACCTCGATGTTGCCCGCGCGCGCCAGATCGGCGCGGTAGTGCGGCCCGAAGAACACCGGGCTCAGCACGAAATTGCGGTTGACCAGCGCGTCCCCATCGAAATGCGGCGGCGTGCGCACGGGCGTGGAATGAAAGCCGCCGTCATCGAAATCGTGTTCGTCGATGCCCAGCACGCGGCGCGCTTTGCGGTAATAGGGATCCAGTTCGGCATACGTGAGCGGCCAGCCACTGTGGGGCACCCATTCGCGCGCCGAGAGATCATGCTGGCTCAGCGGCATGCATCCACCGCCCCAGACATTGGTGCTGCCCCCGAAGGCGCGCAGCCGGCAGATCATCGGATCCAGCGAAGGCGAACCGATGGATTCGCCGGCGTACAACGACTGGATTTCCGCATCACCGGAAAGCCCGCCGCCCTCCAGCAGGCAGACGCGGATTGAAGTGCCGAGGAATTGATGGGCCAGGATGATGCCGGCGGGTCCACCGCCCACGATGCACAACTGGGCGTCGAAATCGTCGGGTGCGTCCGCAGCGCGGTAATCGATCAGCATTGCTTCTCCCCAGCAGCGCCGAAGCCGTGCCGGTCATGAGGGATGACGCTCATCGAAGACCAACGTCGATTCCCGTTCCGGCCGGTCAACGCTAGTGCGGGCGAAGGTAACGCGGCGTCAACGCAGGCGCGCTTGATTTGAATCAATTGAGAAGCATTCCCATTTGGATACAATGGGCCATCAGCCGCTGCCACCGCGCAGTCAGCCACCTCTCGATATCCAGCACAGGTTGGCCCGTGTCCCCGAACCGTTCTGCATGCGTGCCCGTGCGCACGCCGTTGTCGTTGTCCCTGCTCGTCATTCTTTCGCTGCCGGCCGCCGGGGCGCTCGCCCAGGCCACCGCGGATGTGCCGCAAGCCGAGGCCACGACCCTCGATACCGTGCGCGTCAACGCCTATCGCACCAGCACCAGCGTGCAGGGCGCCACCAAGACCCATACGCCGCCAGCGGAGACGCCACAGTCGGTATCGGTCATCGCGCGCGAGGAACTCGACGCGCGCGGCGTGCAGAATCTCAACGATGCGATGCGCTACGTGGCCGGCGTCAGTCTGGAGAGCACCGGCATCGACAACCGCGTCGATGATTTCCGCATCCGCGGTTTCGATGCGGGAAGCTGGAGCAACAACGTCACCCTCGATGGCATGCGCGCGCCGCAGGGCGGGCAGTGGAACCGTACGATGTTCGACAGCTGGAACCTGGAGCGCGTGGAAGTATTGAAGGGGCCGTCGGCGGTGATGTACGGACAGGTCGCGCCCGGCGGCATGGTCAATCAGGTCAGCAAGACGCCGCGCCCGGATGCGCCACAGCAGATCCGCCTCAGCGTGGACGGCCACGGCCAGTACAGCACGGCGTTCGACGTGGGAACCGGCACGCAGGACCACGATCATCTGTTCCGACTGGTCGGCCTGTATCGCGATGGCGACACGCAGATCCACTACACCGAACAGGAGCACGGCTTCATCGCACCCAGTTACAGCTGGCAGATCGCCGAGCGCACGCGGCTGACGCTGCTGGGCCTGTACCAGAAGGATGACGGTGGCTCGACCTACCAGTTCCTGCCGATGGATGGCACGCTGCGCCCGACCCGCTACGGCCGCATGAAGAACACCACCTTCATCGGCGAGCCGACATGGAATGTCTGGGACCGTACCGTCTGGACGGCCGGCTGGCTGTTCGAACACGGCTTCAACGAAAACTGGACGCTGAGCCAGAGTGCGCGGCATACGCACGTGGATTCGCTGTTCCGCACCGTGGTCACCAATGGCCGGCTGCTCGCCGACGGCCGCACACAACGCCGCCGCGCGACCTGGGGCACGGGCGACTCGGCCGGCGAGACGATCGATACCCGGCTGCAGGGCAGGTTCGACACCGGCGCCGCGTCGCATACGCTGCTGCTGGGCGTGGACTGGCAGAAGGCCGACTGGGACGCACAGCGCGGGGCGATGAATCCGCCCGGCGACATCGACATCTTCCATCCGGTCTACACCGGACTGGTCCCGGTGACCAACACCATCAGCCTGAGCGAAGCGGTCAATCGGCAAACCGGCGTGTACGCGCAGGATCAGATCGCACTGGCGAACTGGCGTTTCACTTTCGGCGGCCGCTACGACTGGACCGACGACGACAGCAGCAGCGCAAGCCATACCGTCGCGACCAATCGAACCGGGCCGTGGACGCGTACGCGCCTGAAGGCCGAAGCCTTCACCGGCCGCGCGGGTGTGCTGTACCTGTTCGACAGCGGATTCTCGCCGTACCTGAGCTATGCCGAATCGTTCCAGCCCTCGACGGCCAGCGCGCTGTCCAGCCATGAGCGCACGTCCTTCGATCCGATCACCGGAAAGCAATGGGAAGCCGGACTGAAATACCAGCCCGCCAGCTTCGACGGTCTGATCACGCTGTCCGGTTACGACCTGCGCCAGCAGAACCTGCTCGTGCAGGATCCGGATCCCACCCACAACACCTGCGGCGCCAATGGCAACAGCCAGTGTTCGGTGCAGGACGGGGAAGGGCGCGTGCGCGGGATCGAACTCGAAGGACGCATCACGCCGGCGGAAGGCCTGAGCATCATCGGCGCGGCCACGCGCATGGATTCGGAAATGACGCGCAGCGATCTGTACCAGGGCAAGCGCATCGCGATGGTGCCCGATTACACCGCCTCGCTGTGGATCGACTACACCTTCCACACCGGCGCGCTCAATGGCCTGAGCCTGGCGGCCGGCGTGCGCTACAACGGCGAGAGCTTCGGGGACAGCGCCAACGTGTACCGCATTCCGTCGTACACGCTGTACGACGCCGCGCTGCGCTATGACATGGGCCAGGCCGATGGCGTGCACGTGCAGCTCAGCCTCAACCTGAGCAACCTGACGGACGAACTGTTCGTATCCACCTGCACTGGCGAGTCGTCGTGCTACTACGGCACCGGCCGCTCGGTGGTCGCCGCCGCGAGGTTCAGCTGGTGAGGCCGTGGTCGCGACTACGCAGGCGCTGCGGATCGTTCCTGGCATTGATGTTGATGGCGGCCTCCGCCATCGCGCAGCCGAACCTGGAACAGCGCATGGGCCGGACCGTGGCCGATACCGGCGCAACGGGATGGCGTTTCGAACGCTTCGCACTGGCTTCGTCCGACGGCCAGCGCTATCGGTTGCAACTGGCGATTCCGCAGCGGGCCGCGCCCGCGCAGGGCTTTGCAGCCGTGTGGATGCTGGATGGCAATGCCGCGCTGATGGAAACCGACGCGGTCCTGCTTGAATCACTGCGCACGGCCCCGCATCCGCCGGTGTTGATTTATGTGGCGCACGACAACGACCTGCGCGTGGACGCCGCTGCGCGCGCCTTCGATTACACGCCCAGGCGTACAGGTGGTGATGAAGCGCAGCGCGACCCGATGGGCAGGCGCGGCGGCGGCGCGGATGCGTTCCTGGATTTGCTCACGGGCCAGGCGCGCGAACAGGTGGCACGGCACGTCAGCATCGATCCATCGCAGCACGCGATCTGGGGCCATTCCTATGGCGGCCTGTTCGTGCTGCATGCGTGGTTGACGCGGCCGCA
The DNA here is from genome assembly GCA_023390905.1 of Pseudomonadota bacterium. GTDB lineage: Bacteria > Pseudomonadota > Gammaproteobacteria > Xanthomonadales > Xanthomonadaceae > Pseudoxanthomonas_A. Next base: position 8,063 of record JAEWBY010000081.1, read on the forward strand.
GTCGTATCGCTTCTACGCCGCGATCGATCCGTCGTTGTGGTGGGGAAACGGCCATCTGCTGAAGGAGGCCGAACGTACGCCGCAAGCGCACGACGCCACACTCTGGTTTATGGCGGGCGAGGGCACCGCGCCACCGAAAGAGCGTGCCATGCGCGACCGTGCCGCCGTCGATCGCATGCAGAAGGCGCGCGCGTCGGTTCCCCCCGACGTCGCACGCACGCTGATCGAACGCGAACGCGCGCATGGCCTCGACGCAACGTATTTCGCCCTGCCGGGCTTGGGGCATGGACAGACGCTGGGGGCATCGCTGCCGAAGGTGTTGCGGCACCTGTCGGGACTTTCCGCCGCGCCGTGATCGGCGTCGTGTACACGCTTGCGGTAATCAGGTGTTGCCATGCCCGGATGCATCTCTGCATCGCTGTGGCTTCCGGTAACGCGTCCTGGTGCACCGGGCGCGCAGCTTGTGATGGGCATAATCACGCTTACTAGGAAGAGTAGAGATCTGAACCACTATACGAAGCATGCCGAATGCTGGCTTTTGGACATCCGGGACGTCGGGAACACGGCGGATCGGAGCGGCGACGCCATAAGCAAAGCATTTGAAGGGCTGCACGAGAGCATTACGGGGACGCGTGCACCACCATGACCTGCGATCAAATTCCAGGAAAAATCAAATCACTCGTCAGGGCGGATCAATACGTCGATGTAATTCCGCTGGCGACCAGTCTCATCAACGCGGGCGGAACTTACACTATTTCAGGATATTTTTATCGAGCCGCAGCTTACGAAGCCCAAGGCAATCTGCATGCGGCGATCAGCGACTACAGGCAAGTCGCTGTGATTGCACCTTCCTTGCACGCCAATATCTATCTGGCGCGAGTATTGCTGGAAGCAGGCGGCAGAGAAACCGAGGTCCAGAAACTGCTGGATGCGGCTGCACAAATTTGGTCGGGCTCCACTTCTGGATTTGGCTAATGCCGAGTACAACCTCAGGAAATCCATACCCGATGTTCCCGCATCGAGACGCTTCGACCTGAAAGCCGCCATGAGCGGGAGATTTCAGGGATTATTTGAGCTTTCCAGGACATCGGAACTGCTGGGCCAACCTGCCGCGGCACGCTTCTATGACGTGTTGCGGCTGTCTTTGGGCTGGATTATTTCGATTCTGATTGGCAAGAAAGCCAGAGAGCGATTCTGAAAGCCAAGGGAGAGGCCGACAAACTTCCGACACCTGCAATCGGCCTTGAAGTGGACAAGGGTGTCATCGCGTCAAGTGTTCAGAAGGTGGCACTTCGCTCAGCGGCGCGTGCCGCTACATGGCAATATCGCAGGTGTTCGGGTCAGGCCAGTTCGATTAAAGAAACCGGTGCATGACATAGGCATCCACCAGTCCAAGCTCCCGATGTCGGAAAGCCCGGGGCAAGGTGCCTGCGATGGCGAATCCGAGTTTCCGGTACAACGCGACCGCCGCGATGTTGGTGCTGACGACGAAGTTGAACTGCATGGCCAGAAAGCCGTCCGAGCGTGCCTGCTCGAGACTGTGTTCGACGAGCGCGCGGCCGATGCCCCGTCCCTGTGCCGCGGGGGAAACGACATACGTGGCACTGCATACATGGGCGCCGAGATCGGGATAGTTGGCGCCCAGCTTGTACATGCCGACGACGCCTTCATCGCCGACGGCCACATGGGCCGCCTGTGTCGTGAACCAATGATCGCGGAAGGTTTCGGCCTTGAATCCGTCCGAGAACGGCAGGGCATCTCCCGTTGCGATGACGGATTGGAAGATGGCCCACATGGGGTCGAAGTCCGCCGGAGTGGCGCGACGAATGTGCATGCAGATCCCGCGATGGCTGGTCAGGCGATGCACGGTAGCATCGCCTGCGTCATCCTGCGCGCGGCCCGTCCCACGCCCGCGCTCACCGTGCACGAAGCGTGCGGGATTGCCGGACGCGCGCCGCGCACAGCGTCAGGGTTCAGCCGGCGACACCCGAATCCCGATGCGACGATTTGCCCCTGAACCGGCGTGACAGCCATTCGCCCATGTCGTCGATCAAGGTGAATGCGGCGGGGATGACGATCAGGCTCAGCAACGTGGAGGTGACCAGGCCGCCGATGACCGCGATGGCCATCGGCGCGCGGAAGCTCGAATCGCCTGCGAAACCCAGCGCGATCGGCATCATGCCGGCGCCCATGGCGAGCGTGGTCATGATGATCGGCTGCGCGCGCTTGCGGCACGCATCGATGAGCGCATCGTGCTGGCTCAGGCCGTGCTCGTCTTCGGCGATGACGGCGTAATCGACCAGCAGGATCGAGTTCTTCGTCGCGATGCCGATCAGCATCAGCAGTCCGATCAGCGCCGGCAGCGAGAGCATGTTCTGCGTCAGCAGCAACGCACCGAATGCGCCGCCGGCGCACAGCGGCACCGCGATCAGGATGGTCAGCGGCATCAGGGCATGGTTGAACAGCAACAGCAGCACCATGTAGATGCACACGATGCCGGCGACCATGGCCAGCAGGAAGCCCACGAACAACTCGACGAAGACTTCCGCATCGCCGGTATTGAGGAAGCTCACCCCGGGAGGCAGGCGCTTGACGCTGGGCAACTGCTGCACGGCTTCCATCACTTCACCCAATGGACGTCCGTTGAGCTCGGCGGTCAGGGTCACGTTGCGCTGGCGCTGATACCGCGAGAGCTGCGAAGGGCCGCTGCCCATCTGGATGTCGGCCACGGCCGCCAAAGGGACCGGGCCGTAGCGTCCGGGCACGCGCAGTTGGCCGATCAGGGCAGGGTTGGCCAGCGTTGCTTCGGAGAAACCCACACGGATGGGCACCTGGCGATCGGGCAGGTTGAGTTTGGCCAGCCGCTGTTCGTAGTCGCCGGAAGTGGCGATGCGCGCCGCTTCGGCGATGGCCGCCGTGGACACGCCCATGTCCGCCGCGCGCGCGGCGTTGGGAATGATCTGGATTTCCGGGCGCAGCAGTGAGGCCGAGGACGTCACGCTGCCCAGGCCGGGCAGGCCCCGCAGGTCGCGTTCGAGGGCCAGCGAAGCTTCCTGCAGGCGCTGCGGATCGTCACCGGACAACACGAGCTGGAGCAGGTTGCCCGGCTCGGAACTTACGTAGCTGACACGCACGCCGGGAAGATCCGCAAGACGCGCACGCGCATCACGCTCGAGCTCACGCTGATCACGATCCCGATCATCGGCCAGCCCCCAGTCCAGCACCAGGGTGGCCTTGCGTGGGTCGGCCACGCCCACCGTGGAGGGATCACCGAGATCCAGCACGCTGCCCGCGGCGGTGTAGACCTGCTTGAGTTCGGGCATGTCCTTGAGCAACGCGCGTGCGCGTTCGGCGACAGCCACGGTTTCTTCCAGGCGCGTGCCGGGCGGAAGCTCCAGGCTCAGGTTGCTGCGGCCCAGATCCGATTGCGGAATGAAGGTCGCCGGAATCAGCGGGATCAGCGCCAGCGAGGCGAAGAACAATCCCGTGGCGATCCATAACGTGCGGGCGCGATGGCGCAGGGCGGCGTCCACCCATCCCAGATACCAGGTCATCAGCCGGGATTCGCCTTTTTCCTCGCCATGGGGCTTGAGCAGGTAGGCGGCCATCATCGGCGTGAGCAGGCGCGCCACCAGCAACGAGAACAGCACGGCCGTGGCTGCCGTCCACCCGAATTCGCGGAAGAACTTGCCCGCGATGCCCGGCATGAACGCGACCGGCACGAACACCGCCGCCAGGGTCAGCGAGGTGGCGATGACCGCATTGCCGATCTCGCCGGCCGCTTCGGTGGCCGCTTCTTTCGGCGATTTGCCCATGCGCAGATGGCGGACGATGTTTTCGATTTCCACGATCGCATCGTCGACCAGCACGCCCACCACCACGGACAGGGCGAGCAGGGTGATCATGTTGAGGGTGAAGCCCAGCCAGTACATCACCGCGAACGTGGGGATGATGGACAACGGCAACGACAGCGCCGAGACCCACGTGGCGCGCCAATCGCGCAGGAACGCCCACACCACCAGCAGGGCCAGCAGGGCGCCCTCGTAGAGCATGGTCATCGACGAGTCGTACGATCGATGCGTCTCGTCGATGGCGGTGGTGACCAGACGGAAGTCCACGCCGGGGTGGGCCTTCTTCAGCTCATCCAGCGCCTGGTGGACGCCTTCCTCCACCTTCACTTCGCTGGAGCCACGCGTGCGCGACATCGAGAACGCCACGACCTTCTTGCCGTCGAGCAGAGCGGCTTCGGTAGGATCGGCCGCCGCATCGGTCACGGTGGCCAGCGCCGAGAGCCTGACCGAGCGGCCGTCGGGCAGGCTGATCGAATAGTCGCGCAGGGCCTGTGCGTTGGCGACGGTGCCCAGCGTGCGGATCGTCTGCAGCGCACCGTCGAGCTCGGCCTTGCCGCCCGCACGTTCGACCTGGATCTGCGCGAGTTGCTGGGACACATCACCGGCAGTGACACCAAACGCCAGCAGCGCATTCGGATCCAGATCCACCCGCACCTGGCGCTGCACGCCACCGATGCGCGTGACGCGCGCTACGCCATGCACGCCGTACATCGCCCGCGAGATTTCCCGATCCACGAACCAGCTGGCTTCGTCCTCGGTCAATTGCGGCGCGACCAGCGCATAGGTCATCAGCGAGCCGCCGATATCGACCTTGGAGATCACCGGCTCCTGGATGTCCTGTGGCAGGTCGGTACGGATCCGGGTGACGGCATCGCGCGTGTCATCCAGTGCCGTGGCCAGATCGGTTTCCAGTTCGAACTCGATGCTGGTCGTGCTGATGCCCTCGCTCACCGTCGACATCACGCGCTTGACGTTGGTGATGGTGGCGACTGAATCCTCGACCTTGCGGGTGACCTCGGTCTCCAGTTGGCTGGGGGACGCACCGGGCTGGGTCACGGTCACCGTGGTCATCGGGAACGCGATGTCCGGGAATCGCGCGACCGGCAATTGATGGAAGCCCCACAGACCGGCCACGCACAGCACGAAGAACACCATCAGCGCCGGCAGCGGCCGGCGAATCGCCCAGGCAGAAATATTCACGGCGAAGTGGCTCCCTTGCCGGTGACCACGCGCACGCGATCACCGTCTCCAAGGAACCCCGCGCCTTCGGAGACCACGAGCTCGCCCGCTTTCAGGCCCTCCACGATCTCGATGCGGCCCTGCGTGGTCTGGCCCGTGCGCACGCGCCGCCGTTGCACGGTTTGCCTGTCCCGGGTGACGAACACATAACTGTGGCCGTCGCGTTGCACCACGGCGGCGCTGGGCACCATCAACGCCTGGCCATCGCCGGTGAGGATTCGGCCTTCCACGAAGGTGCCGGGCTTGAGCGGGCCGGGCGAGGGCAGATCCGCGTAGATCGTGCCGGTCCGGGTCTGTGCATCGATGCCGGGACTGACCGCACGCACGCGGCCCGATATCTCCTGGCCGGCATATGACAGGGTGATCACGTTTCCGACGGCGACCTGCGCCAGTTGATTCTCCGGCAGTTCGGCACGCCACTCGAGCCTGCCGTCGCGAATCAGGCGCAACAGTTCGGTGCCGGCCGCGACCACCTGACCCGGTTGCACCAGACGCTTGGAGATCACGCCGTCGGCCGGGGCGCGCAGCCGAGCGAAGCCGCGCTGCAATCGGGCCGCATCACGCGAGGCACGGGCGGTGGTCAGTTGGGCTTGCGCCTGGGTGACGGTGGCGCGCAGCTGATCCAGATCGGCCGCGCTGATCAGTTGCTCGGCCGCCAGTTTCGAGCCCCGCGCGTGCTGGGATCGCGCCAGCGCCAGCGCCGCGTCCGCTTCCTGCGTCGAAGCCTCGGCCTGGGCAAGCGAACTGTCGAGCGTGCGATGGTCCAGTTCGAGCAGGACCTGTCCCTTCCTGACCTGCTGTCCCACATCCACGTGCAGTGCGGTCACGCGCTGCCCGCTGAGTTCGACGCCCAGTTGCATTTCTTCGTACGCCGACACCGGCCCGGACACCGTGACGCTGCGCGCCAGCGGCCAGGACTGGACCGGAGTCAGCGCAACCGTCAGCGCCGAGGAGGTTTCCGCTGCGGTGTTGTCTTCTTTCCCGCCGCACGCGGCGAGCAACGCAAACGAAAGGGATAACAGTGACCAACGCAGGAAGGGTGCGCGCATGGAAAAATCCAGAAGGTAGGGGAGTGGTGCTGGCTGGTGCGCGGATTCGGGGTCCACGCATGGCTCTGAAAAACAATGGTGCTCGACCGCTTGTCCCGAACCTGTCAGGACGCTCGGGTGCTCTTCAAGATCCGTTGCTCGACGCCATCCAGAATGAGTTCGATACCGTTGCTGAAACGCTCGTCGAACTTCGGCTCAGCCAGCAGTTCGCGCGCTTCCCAACAACGCGGAAAGCGCGCTCTGGCCAGTTCGAAGAAGGCTTGCTGCACGCCTTCCAGGACATCGGGTTGGTCGGGCAGCGATTGCTCCTCGATGACAAAGCCCATGACGTAGTAAATCGAATCCAGCGCGGTGGTCGCGGCGAAGTCGATATCGGCCCCGGCATCCACCAGGGCCGAGATGGTGGCATCGCCTACGCGCAGGACGTTCTCGGTCGCCAGGAAGGTCCCTGCGTACACGCGCGCGCCGTCGCGATGGCGTTTGAACGCCGTCCGGAACTCATCGGCGATCTGATGCATCGTGGTCCGCCAGTGCTGGCCCGGCGGAATTTCGCGGGCCACGTCGGCAATCATCGCGTCGGCCATGGCATCGATCAGCGCCTGCTTGCTCTTGAAATGCCAGTACAGCGAAGGCGCGCGGATCCCCAGGCTGCATGCCAGCTTGCGCAGGCTGACGCCCTCGATGCCGGCCTCATCGAGCAGCCGGAATGCGGCCTCGATGATGTGTTCCTGTTTCAAGGGACTGCGCATGGATTCCCTAACGTTGTAAGTGCGGCGACTCTAACGTCGTTAGGGAGAATTCGCAAACGGTCTGCCGTGGCCCGAGCGAACGGAGCTTTGGAAGGTGAACACAAGGCGCGCATTGCCCGCATCCTCCTGCCATGCGCGGGCCGCGCGACCGCGCGTGACCTGATGCAAGCCGACGCCAGGACATCGACCAGCATTTCGCCGACCCGCACCGCCGGCGGGTCTGCCACATCGCAGTAATGCGGCGGGCGTCGAACGCAGTAATGACGGCAGCTTTCAACGGGGTCTCCCTGGCGATCGGCGCAATAGTTCGTTATGCGAACCAATATTGGTTCGCTCTACGAACCATGTCAAGATGCCTCATGAGCTCGAAACGAACCTTGAAGCAGCCCTCGGCGCCGGCCGAAGGTCTGGCCGATGCGCTGGTCACCAGCGCCTTCGTCACGATGGCCGTCATCAACCGAATAGGCGCGGAGCACGATTTGTCGCTCTCGCTGGTGCGGGTGCTGGGAATCCTGGCGGACCGACGCCCGCGGATGAACGAACTCGCGGACTATCTCGGCCTCGAAAAACACACGATGTCCGGCCTGATCGCCCGCGCCGAAAAGCGCGGTCTGGTCAAACGAGCGCCCAACGAACTGGATGGCCGAGCGACCGACGTCTTGATCACGGCCGAAGGCGCAAAGCTGATCAAGCGCCTTCGGGCCCAAGGGCAGCAGGCACTGGAACCTTTGATCGGCCAACTCGGTGCATCGGACCAGCAACTGCTTCAGCAATTGCTCGATCGGATGTTGCGGAGCAGAACCGGCTAGCGGCTCTGCGCCCGCTGATTTACATAATATGCATTATGCGAAATTACCACGAGGCCAGCGCGGGGCGACAGTTGGCGTGTCTACCGCGGACAATTTCGTAGCGCTCAGTGGCGGGATCGGCATATCTGTTACATCCCGACCGGTAAACCTGTGACATTTCCCGATCTAGACCACTTCTGGGAATGTCACAGATTTACCGATCAACCAACCGGGCTCGGTAAACCTGTGACTTTTCACGCTGATCCTGGCTAAGTCACAGGATTGGCGTGCAGTTTGGGGCCGCGCTTTGCCGCTAGCCCCGGTGCGACCCCACGACAATTGGGTACGCTCAAGAAGACTTCGACAGCACTCTGACCCATCGCAGCAGTTCCTCATGCGGGATCGTCCGCCCAGCGTCGACGTCAGCCAAACCCTCGCGGGTCAGACGATCCTTTTCTTCCTCCGTTAGCTCCGGAGGAAGTGCTGGCAACTCATCATCGGGTTGCATGTGGACCGGGGAGCGTGGGCTCAGGTGGACTTGGTTCTAGTGAATATGGGCAGGACCTGCGGATTATCCAAGGCCCCCGGCAAAGGCTGCGACGCGTCGTGGACCATCAGATCAATGACGACATCCACCTCTGAGCATAAGGGCTGGATGGCCGTGGTCACCAGGCGGGCAGCCCTCTCGGAAAAAGCCATGTCAGCCACCAGCCAGATCAACAGCCCTGGGCGCTGGTTTGAGGCCGGCGCTGGACGGGTTTCAAGGAGGTAGGCCGCCGAGACAAAGCTGGCGTGCTCGAGGCTTTGGGCGATCGTTGGAGCCAGCCAGGCGGGTGCATGTTGCGCCGCTCTTACTTCGAACTCGAACGGCACCGGCTTTTCTACCTTGGCCAGGAAGCCCGTATCCAACCAGGTCGCGATCTCTTCCGGATACAGGACAATGCCGCCGTCGTTGGGATTGAGCATCAACGTCGCGCCACGCGAACCCTCCAACAGGTCGCGCCCCGACACCCCAAGGATTTTGACGGCCGCGGAACTGGCCAGCTCCGCCTTACCCAGCGAGGTAAACAAGGGGATGGCGTCAAAGCCATCGGGATGCCGGAACTGGACCAACCTAGGGGTTCGAGCATCGTCCGAGACAGGCGCATGCACGTAGACCATGGCATCCATCAGCTGCTTGAAGAAGGCAAGCTCCTCATCTGAGTCGCCACGGGCTCGCTCGAGCGCAGCCTCCAGGTCTGCCTCCGCGGCAGACGGTCTTCTTCCCTGCGGCCTGGTTGCTCGCTTCATGATCAGATGCGATGCGGGCCAAGGGCAAAGCCGCGAAACCAGTCTGCCTCGAATTCACTCGTCAGATATGGGCGTACGAAGGCCGACTGGGTCAGCTCTCGCAGCCGTTCCTCGTGCTGGGCAATGGCCTCGATGTCGCTGACCGTCGGATAGTGCCGAAGCAATCGGTACGCCTCTTCCCGCACCGATTTGGGTACGGTCTTGTTGGCGGCGAGTTCTCTCAGGAACGCGCCGGCCTGGAGCACATTGCGGGTGCGTTCGGCGGGCATCGTCATGCGGGGTGTGCTCGTACTAAGGAATACTTAGCTTACAGGCTTCCGCGGATGCTGTGGACCACGCGATCGGGTCACTTGCATTTGGTACAAATATATAATAGAATCAATTACTTAGTTCGCATAACACTCCTTATGTCAACGACAAATTGGAGCTGCTGGGCGTGGCTGCTTGCAGGCTAGGTCAAGGTGATCATCGTTGACCTGGCGGATTGGCACGCCCGGAACGTGGGCAGCCGTGCGGGATGAAGCGTCACCGTAGGGGCGCCACCCTACACCCCGTTATGATCGCGCCGGGGGTGAACATGGAACGTCCAAGACAGCCGGAACGCCGCGAGCGGACCGGCATCATTCAAATCATCCTGATTGGCGCAGTCCTAGCGGCAGCGCTGTTCGGCGGCCTTCACCTGCTCGGGTCAACCCGCAAAGCGTGGGATGCTCGAAAGGACGAGCGCTTTCAACGCGCAGAATCGATCCGAATGGCGGCGAATGCGGCCAGAGAAGCGCAAGCGGAAGCGATGCGCCGCAGCCGGGCAGACGCACTACAGCGAATGAAACTGCAAGAAGCGCAGGAGCTAAAGGAAGGCCGGCTACGCTGCATCAATGGGCAGATTTTCCGTCGCCTAGAGAAGGGCTGGGAGAACGTCCCGGGTGAATCCTGCTAGTGCGGCCTTCTACGTAGGGGCGCTGCTCCTAACCTCTTACCGAGCTTCTCGCTTTGCACGAACCTCATTCGCGAACTTGCGCACCGCGTTGTGATACCGGTACACGTGAACAACCATTACCAAGCAAGCAAGTACAAACGAAACCGCGACGCCCTTGCGAATAGTCCATAGCAACAAGATCATGCTAGAGGCCACAAGAAGTAAGGCCACTAGAAAAGTGAGCATTGCTACGAGGGATGCGCTCAATTTACTAAAGTGCCCGTATGAGTCCTCTCCTACGAAAAAGTAGGACTCAACCATCTGCCAGCATGCAATCCAAGCCGGGATAGCGAGAGCCGCACACCAAAGCGACGCCTCATGAGCAGGCTTGGACATATCGGTTTGAAAGAGAAGAAAAATTATCGCTACCGAGAACCCTGCGCCGCTGACAGCCTGCGTTCGCAGATCGGCAAGCTTATTGGCATCTAGTCGAGACGTTACTTGTTCGGCGACTTCTTTCTCGTAAGTCGCCTCGAATCGTTTCTTATCGATCATTGAGACACCCCTTCACGGAGAGAATAGTTGAGCGATGGGCGCGTGCAAATGCTGTTCGTGTTAGAGCGAAAGCTAGCTAACTCGTGCGCCCTGTCGACATCGATCGTGACCTCTTCGATTGCGTTCATTCCTCTTCCCAGTCCGGCTCGTCAGCGGACTGCGCATCTTCGGCCGCATGCTCAGCCTCAGCTTGCGCGGTTTCATCGGCCAATTGCTGACGATTCTCCACGAACGCTTCGCATCCCTCTACAAATGATTGTGAGTTTCCGCCACAGTCGGAGCCATCACTTAAATCGTTCTCCTGCGCCCAGGCAAATCCTGCCTCGTGACCAGAGCAGTCCTGCGTGCAGACATAGTTCCCGCTGTCTTCCACGTCATAGGCATCTACCCGCGTCGCATCGGCAGAGGTTCCATCACTGTTGGCGCCATAGTCGTCATAGACAGATTGCCGAGCAGCGTCTCCAAGGTCTTCCGAATGCAACTCAATATCGTCGCTCGGCTCTGAGTAGCGCCCTCCTCCACCCGATCCGCCGCATGCAACCAGATTCGTCGCCAGCATTGCCACGACAAGTACTTCGACGTACGAAGCTCGAATCACGGCGAAAGGGCGACTCCTAAGGCGTTCAAAGTGGGCGTAGTCATGGTGCCCGTCGCTGGCAGGCCGTGGGCCGTTTGAAAAGAGGCCAAGGCGGCCTTCGTTTGCATTCCCATCACCCCATCTATCGCGCCCGGATCATAGCCGCGCGCGTAGAGAGCTGCTTGCACGCGCATGATCATGAGCTGCAGCTGGTCGGAGCTCGGGCGAGGAGTAAGATTCTGCTTGGATCGCTGTACCGGTTCGAGCGTCAGAGGTTGTGAGTTCGAACCGGAGCTTGATCCCGAAGACGTGGTGCTGCTGTCGTTGTACGAAGATCGGGGTGCCGGTTGATACGTAGCCGGTGGCGGTGGAGGCGGCGGAGTATAGGTTGGGGCTCGGTATGACCCGCCACTGCCCGAATAGTGCGAACTGTGCGACCGATGAGAGCTATGCGAGCGGTGTGAGCTATGTGAGCGGTGACGAGCGTACATGTTGAACTGCTCGTGATTCAGTGGCGCGGTCAGCGTCGTCGTGAACTTGCTCTCGTTGAGGGCCAACTCCGTAAGGCCACTGGCCTGCCAGCCCTGGTCAGCCAAGCCGGCTAGAGGGCTTGCACCATTGATAATGGCGGTTGCGACTGCAAGGGTCTTGCTCATCAGGCTGGCTCCCGTTGATTAATCGGTGCGATGCCGCGGCTCAACCAGTCCGGCGTCACCCAGGAAAAGAACCCCCCGCATCGATCACGAACCTGACAAGGTGCGCATTCGGGGCGGTAGTCCTGTTTCCAATGCGAAATGCTTTGTCGCGAGAACGGCCATAGGCGTGGCGGCAGCGTACAAAGCGGCAAGTTGTAGAGCGAGACGGCAATGTTGCGCGAGCTCAGAAAGTCTACGGCCCCTTCCAGCGCATCGGTCATGTCCATGGGATCCATCCAGAGCGCTTCCCGGTGGGCCTTGGCGAAGCCGATGGGCTCCACACCCATGAGGGCAACATGTTCTACAAATGGCAGGTTGCGATATATGTAGCGCGCGATCGCCTCAAGGCGGTGCAATACGTCCTTGACGAGCACAACTCGTATCTCGATCCGCTGCTTGGCTTGCTCAAGGGCGTACAACCCGCGAAGTGTTTGAGCGAAGGCCCCCTGGCGCTGGACGATGTAGTCATGCAGCATCGAAGTATCCCCATAGAGCGGAATGCCCCAGGTCAGCGATTCGTGCAAGCCGGTGAACCGTGCGGCATACGTGCCCTCCCCCGCCAATCGCCCGTTCGAGAGGACATGGACGTGCGTCAGGGGAAGCGCGGCGTTGCAATGCGCAATCACATCAACTAGGCCTTCTCCCAGGAGCATCGGCTCGCCTCCACTGATGGCGATCGAGGGCTCGTCTTTGTCGATTAGTTCAATCAAGGCATGGAGTTGTTCGACCCTCCAAAGATCATCCACTGCGCGCGGTGGCTGAGAGCACATCAAGCAATAGCTGTTGCACTGTTCGGTCGCAAACAGCACGTTCCCGTTGTCGCCGCGGCGATAGCGCAGTGCGACACGCCCGGACGAGGGCTGGAGTTCTAGAACATCGCCTGGCGATGCCCAGTTTTCTTCCGCTTCATATCGCACCCAAGGTCGACCTATGGGCGCCTGATTGGCGTGGTCCACCAGAAAGCCCGCCCAGGGCAGGCTGAATAGCGTATCCGTCTCACGCAGGCTCAACGTACGCATATCCAGCAACATGTGCTCCAGCGGATAAGCTCCGCCCGCAAACTCCTTCAGGCCAGCCACTTTGAAGTGACCGTAGTCCATGCCATGGAACTCCGCCTTGGCTTGCTGTGGGCGCATCAGTGCACAGGCTCAAGAGCAGGGGCGATCTGTCTGGCCCCGATCGCCCACCCTTCCAAGATGCGCCGCTCGGTAGAACTCGCCTGCTCCATGCGTTCCAGCAACAGGTCGAACAAGCCCATTTGCTTGGTACAGAAGTCCGAGCTGGGTCGATGTCCGATGACATCACCTTGGCGCGCGAAATGGTCTACAGGATCGGCGCCGCACAGGGGGACGTACGCACAATCGGAGCAGCCTGGCAGCGCCTCTGCCACGCCACCGGCCTGAAGTTCTTGCATGGCCGGCGAGGTCAACCACTCATGCACGGACTGATCCAGGTTGCCAAGGCAAAACCTGTCTTCCCCTTGGGCAGCGAGCATGCGGGCCTCATCCGAGGGGTAGACCCGTCCATCGTAGTCATAGACCACCGCGCCAACGCCCGCGCCCATCGGTGAGCGAAGATCTACGTAGCCATGGCTGAAGGGAGTCAGTAGCTGGGTCAGCAGCAGGCTGGCGTGCGTCTCTTCAAGCGCATAGCCGTCCGCGTTCAGTTGGATAATCGCGTCCAGTGCTTTGCGGTAGAAAGCCAGGAAGTCACGCATGGTGTATCCAATGCGATGGGCGGTCTTTCTCGCAAAACCATAGGGACTCAGGGGGCGCAGCGAAATGCTGTGAAATCCCTGGAGGCGATACTCCTCAATGATGGCCTCTGGGGCGGACAGACTTTTTGCCGTCAATGTGGTCAGCGCGGACACGCTGTCGTGGCCGAGGACTTGGCGAGCGCGTCCAATGCCGGCAACCGTGCGCTCATAGCTGTCGCGCGAAGGTATCGGACGATTAGCGTTATGCAGCCAGGCGGGGCCGTCGAGTGAAGTCGAGAGCTCGAAACGATGCTGCCCGAAGAACTCCAACTGCGCGTCAGTGACGCCATGAAGCGTAGAAGCAATGACGAAGCGAAGTGCCCTTCCCTCCGTTCGATTGCGTGCTTGGATGAATTCAGTCAGCGCTTTGACTTGCTCAAAGTGCAGTAGGGGCTCGCCGCCTTGAAACTCGATCGTCAGTGTCGGTGAGGGCCACTGGAACAGGCGCTCCACGAGTTTGGCGTTTAGCGCCTCACGCATATCGAATTGGCGCTGCAGCGTGTCTTGGCGCGAGACCTGGCAGTAGCTACAAGAATGATGGCATCGCAACGAAACCACCACGATATGCAATGCGGGGCCGCCATCCAGGTACCCCTTGCGCGTGCGCAACTGCGAGAGCAAGGGTGCCAAGGTGAGGGAATCCAGCGGCCCGGCCACGATGTGGCGCGCCTGCAGGTCCTGCATCAAGGCCGAATCGATGGGTAGCTCGCCTTTCAACAACGAGGCTAGTTCCTCATGGCGACAGATCAACCAGTCCCCGGCCGCGGAGCTAACAAAGACGCGTGCCGAATCCCAAGGGAGCCGACGAAAGCGCAGCGGCAATAACTGGTAGGACGAAGGTCCGCCAACGAATGCAGAGGCTGGCTGAAACTTCACAGTCAGCCATTACCTTTGGGCAAGGCGCTCTCCAGCGCCGCGCGCATGAGCTGGCGTTGCAGGTCGCCAGTTTGGAGAGCTACTTGGGCGCGCAATCGGTCATCGCAGGCGTCGGTCTGGAACCGCGCTGCCAAGTCGGTCGTGTCAACATCAGGCGTTCGCGGCTTTAACGTAACAGCGTGGCTCGGTGCGGCGCTCCTTACAGACACGTAGAAGTCGCCGGAGTACCGATACGCTGTGCGCGCGATAACGTCCGCGTCGAAGAACTGCGCGTCGAGTTCTAGCTCGATGCTATCCATGGCCCCACCCCCGTGTGCCCCCTGGATGCATGCTGCGCCGGAGATCAGGCCAATTCAAGCCCTACGGGCCCAGACCAACCGGTCCGATAATTCGCCAGTAAATGCGTGTAGGTGAGCTCCGCCAGTATGGCTAAGCGACAGCAATTGGAAGGCCGCCATTAGCCTCGAGCAATGCCTAAGACGAGCTTTTGCGTCGCCCATGACCCGCTTTGGCCGTGGGCGGCGCGTTCGCTTTGCGTGGACGCGGCTTGGGCACCTGCAGCCGCGCCAACGTGGCCTGCAAAGCCGCAGGCAACTCGCCAAACCCTGCCAACTGCTGCTCTAGCGTGTCGGCCCGGCCGCGCTGCACCCCGGCCTCGCGTTGTGCGGCCGCCGTGGCGGCTTGGGCGTCCTCTCGCTCCTGTCGGAGGGCCTCGCAACTGCGTTGCAGGGCTGCCAGTTGGCTGCGCACTTCCCTGGTTTCCTGGCGAGCGCGATCTATCTCGCCATGCGCCCGGTTCTCCAGCGCCCGAATGTGCTGGGCTTGGGCATCGCGTTCAGCGATCAGACTTTCCTCGCGCTGTGCTGCGCGTTGTTGAGCGGCGTGGAGGTCAGCCTCCAAACGCGCACTGCGTGCCTCGAGGCTCGCGCGTTGCCCGCTCAGATCGAGGATCTGCTCCTGCTGCAGATTGTTCGCCCGCTGCAGGTCAGCCAGACGCTGCTCGGTGGCCGCTAGTGCCTGGCTCGCTTGGTCTGCGGCGGCTGTCGCGTCGCGTAGCTGCGCCTGCCGCTCCCCTTCCCGGCTTTCTAGGTCACGGCGCTGCCCTTCTAACTGAAGCCGGTCCTGCACCACGGCCTGTTCGGCATCGTTTCGGGCAATGCCCACCGCCTGCTCCCAGAGCTGTTGCGCCAGCCGACTGACCGGTGCTGGCAACTCCGGTATCGCCTGCTGGACGCTATGAGCAAGCAGACGTGGCGCCAGCCCTCGCCACCACGTCTCCAGCCAACGCGTGACCGTGTTGGGAGAGCCGGTGCCCAGGTGCGCGCGGATGCGATCAACGGTGGGCCGTTCGCCGGCGACGACAAGTTCATCGGCAGCGGTATGCACGTCGGTTTCGGTAATGCCGCGGGCCATCTTGTATCTCCTTCGAATCGGTGAGGAACCGTGTTGTACTAGCGATAAGTGATTGATTATCGTGGCTATACGGTCTCATTCGTAGTAATTACTACATACTATGAAACAGATTTCCACAATTCCGCCCTCGCCGAGACGGTGTCCGGCATGGCCCTGCCCGTGCAATTGGCGCAGCAAGCGGCGGATGCCGTGCGCGAATTGCTGGCGGAAGCCGCAGCCGAGAACACCACCCGCAGCTACGCCAGCGCGCTGCGCTACTGGGCAGGCTGGCACCAGGCGCGCTACGGCCCCGCGCTCACGCTGCCGGTTCCGGAGGCCGCCGTGCTGCAGTTCGTGGTTGACCACGTGGTCCGACGCAATGCCGATGGCGATCTGGCCTGGGAACTGCCGCCGACCGTGGATCAGGCCCTCGTGGACGCCGGCCTGAAAGCCAAGCTCGGTCCTTGGACGCTGTCGACAGTGCGGCACCGGGTTGCAGTGCTGTCCACAGCCCATCGGCTCAAGCAACTCCCGAATCCCTGCGAGCAGCCTGCGATTCGGACGGTGCTGAGTCGCGCCGCTCGCGCGGCGGTCAAGCGCGGCGAGCGACCGCGCAAGAAGACCGCCATCACCCTGGCCGAGCTCGAAGTCATGCTGGCCACCTGTGACGACAGCCTCGAGGGCGTGCGTGACCGTGCCCTGCTCTGCTTTGGCTTTGCCAGCGGCGGTCGTCGTCGCAGCGAGATCGCCGCCGCTGACATGCGCGACCTAAAGCGGATTGGTGACAAGGGCTATATCTATCGCCTCGAGCGCAGTAAGACGCAGCAGGCCGGCGTGACCGCGAATTCGACGCCGGATAAGCCGGTCCTCGCTCGAGCCGCGATTGCGCTGGAGGATTGGTTGGAGGCGTCTGGGGTCACCGAGGGGGCGATCTTCCGACGCCTGTGGAAACGACGCATTGGCCCTGCCCTCTCCCCTGCCGCAGTGGGGGAGATCGTGCAGCGACGTGCACAGCAGGCAGGTCTCGAGGGGGATTTTGGGGGGCACAGTCTCAGGTCGGGATTCGTGACCGAAGCCAGCCGCCAAGGCGTCTCGTTGCCCGCCATCATGCAATTGACGGAACACCGCGCGGTGTCGAGTGTGATTGGGTATTTTCAGGCCGGGGACCTTGCTCAGAACCCGGCAGCGCGCCTGCTCGAAGACCCCTAGGCGACCAGATGCCACCTCGACAGCCGAGGCCTACGGCCAGCGATCGGCTCGGCCCGTTTCCAAGATCGGCCGCCCGAGTTCAACCCACTTGGTTCCCATGCCCTCACTATAAATTCCCACAATTTATCGGTCTTAGGTCAGAATTGTGGAATATTTCCCGCAAATCCATGGTTTAGTCTCATCAGGCGCGACTTTCGTGCCACACTATGGCCTTGAGTATTCAGGAGAGTGGTATGGCCCGGGGCAAGTCCGCAACGCGCGCATCGACAGAATTCGCGCTGATACTGGCGGTATGCCGTTCGGCCGTGGCCGGGGGCGACGAGGTGCAGCGACACCAGGTCCAGCGGCTGTGTGACCACTTCGAGAAGGAAGGCCAAACCGAGCAGGCTGCCGCGTTGCGCGAGTTGCTGCAGGGGTCGGATCGAACCCGGACCCTCACCCCCTTTGCCCTGAAACCGTCGCGGGCCGCGCTGACGGGAGAACCGATGTCGCGCGGGGTTAAGCCGCCAGTGGACAAGGAAACCGCGGTGCCCCTTGCTGAGGTGCTGTGGCCCGAGGATCTGCCAGCCGAACCTCCCGTGTTGCCACCGGAGCTGGAACGAGCGATTGCCAACCTCGTATCCGAGTGGCACCACGCCGAGGCGCTCGCCCAGGTCGCGGTGACGCCGACACGCAGCGCCCTGCTGTTTGGCCTGCCAGGCACGGGCAAGACCCACCTGGCGCAATGGCTGGCCCGGCAGCTGGGCCTGCCGATCGTGGTCGCGCGCCTGGATGGACTGATTTCGTCGTTCCTCGGCACGACCTCGCGTAACATCGGCCACCTGTTCGCGTTCGCTGCCCGATACCAGTGCGTACTCCTGCTCGACGAGTTCGATGCTGTGGCCAAGCTGCGCGATGACCCGCACGAATTGGGCGAGATAAAGCGCGTGGTCAACACGATCCTGCAGCACCTCGACGAGCGTCGCAGTATCGGCTTCACCATCGGCATCACCAATCATGAAAAGCTGCTGGACCCTGCCGTATGGCGACGGTTTGAAGTGCAATTGCACCTGCCGCCACCGTCCATCGATGGCCGCCTGGCGATCTTACGTACGTATCTTCGACCAATGGAGCTCTCACCAGCACGCGAGCGTTTTCTCGCCTGGTTATGCGAGGGTATGTCGGGATCGGAGATCGAAACGGTCATGCAAAGCTACAAACGTCTGAGCGTGCTGCAGGCCAGCACTGACCCCACATTTTTCGATCTGTGCCGGCTGACCGTCGGCCTTCACGGCGAGCGCGTGACCCCCCTGAAGCGCGCCTTGTTGAACGAGCCACTTCCGAACCTGGCCAAGGCCTTGGCTCAGGACCCAGAGATCGCCTCCGATCTCGCAACACTCGCGGATTTGTTTGGCAAGTCCAAGAGCACCGTTGCGCGATGGGCCAATCCTTAACCCTTACGCGGACTTGCCCATGGCATCGCCGATCCAGGTAGTACTCGAGGCTGCGAACTTCGTCCACGCCTTCGAGCATCCTCCTGGCGGATCGCGTAAAGACGTGTTCGAGGGCCGAGATGAAGAATTTCGCAAGCATCGCGACACCCTTGCCCAGCATGTGCGCCATCTGGCCGACAACGCGCTGGTCTTCCGCAAGTCTCGCGTCGCGGTCGCGAGTGTCGACTTGGCCGTTGATGCGTTGGCAAAATCCAATCGTCCGAGCGCCGGGCTACTCAACCCCGATCGTCTCGTGCCCGTGGGAACTGGCGCCGGCGGTGAGCTGTTGGTGCAAACCACTGCGGAAGCGTTGCGTGATCTGGCCTCGCGAATCGCCGATGCACCGGTAGATCTGGTCCGCCGCGAGCGCGTCGACAAGAAGACGGGGGAAGTTAAAACGACGTGTGAGCCCACGCGCGCACGGTGTGATGTTGGCGCCATCCACGCCATCCACCTGTGGGACGCTGAGCGCCGGTTGCGTTTGTCTCAGGAGCGCATGGAGCGTTGGTTCGAACAGAACGACGTCCCGCGTGGCCTGATCGTGCCACTGTTTACCTATCGAGGGCTGCAGGCGACCGATGAGGTCGCACGTCACGAGCACCTGATGCGGCAACTGCATGATATTGGGTGCCCTTCCTCACTCGAGCGCAGCGGCGAGGAGCCGCACGCCCAAGAGTTGTTGATCGTGCAGTTGCAACTGCCCACCGAATCTCCCACGCAGTGGCTGCAACGGCTGCGTGCTGCACTGCCGATGCTTCGCGAGCATCCTGCCGTCCGTAATATCCTGGCACCGCCGCGACTGGCCGCGGCCCATCGTGCTGCGCCGCTGGTACTGGGCGGCACGCCTACGCTGCCAGTGCGCGCCCCAAACGTAGCCTATCCCAGCGTCGCGGTCATCGATGGTGGCTTGGGTAAGGCCCTGGGTGACTGGGTACGTCATGTCGATACAGTGATCGACCCGGCGCACGGTGACCCGACGCACGGCAGCTTTATCGGCGGGTTGCTGACAGCAGGCCAGTATCTCAACGGCGCCTCGGTGGTGTCTGAAACCGACGGGTGCGACCTAAGCGACCTGTGCATCTTGCCGAAGGAAACGCCGCCTCGCTTTTCCCAGTATTTCCAGACCCCAGCCGCGTTCTTCGATGAACTCGATGCCGCAGTGGGGCGCGCGAAGGCGCAGCTTGGGACGCGCGTGTTCAACTTCAGCCTGAACAGCGATTCGCCCACCGTCACGGACGAGTACAGCTACGACTCGCAGCGACTGGATCAGATTGCCCAGAAACACGACGTCGTGTTCGTGATCTCGGCGGGCAACCTCGATGATCGCGGCTGGCGGCCCGAGTGGCCGGCCGACGATACCGCAGCGCTGCAGATTCTTGCCCGGGCAGCAGGTAGCGACTTCCTGACGCCACCCGCCGATTCCTTGGCCAACGTTTCGGTCGCCGCACTCAATGCGCCTGGACCGACCGGCCAGTTGGCCAGTGTGCCGGCGGCATACAGTCGACGTGGTCCCTCACGGTTTGGTGGCGTCAAGCCGGATGTCGCGCACATCGGCGGCTGTGGCACCGATAGCGGCCAGGACACGGGGCTGTGGTCGATTTCGCCAACCGGCCTCTTGGTATCGGAGGCCGGCACCAGCTATGCAGCGCCCTTGGTGGCCAAGACGATGGCGTGGTACCCGACACTGATCGAAGGATATGTGAGTCGGGAGCTGATGCTGGCCCTGCTCGTGCACCACGCGACGACGCCCGCACCGATGCAATCGGAGCTGCTCGAGCCGCTTGCCCGAGACCTGTGCGGCTTCGGCATCCCGAACAATGCCCGTGCCTCGATCGAAGGTGAGCCGCACGTGGGCACACTGATGTTTGAGGCGCGCATTCCGCGGCGGCAGCGCCTTACATTCGAGTTTCCTTGGCCCGCCTCGTTGGTGGCCGGGGGCAAATGCCGGGGGCGCGGGCGCCTTACCCTTGTGGCGCGACCGGTGCTGGACTACAAGGCCGGTCAGGAAGTGGTGCGTACCCAGCTCGATGCCCACGTGGTGCAGTTGGGGACCAATGGCAAGCCAAAAGGCGGCCACTTCTCCGTGCAGCACGTACCACCGGCGTTACGCGGCCGCGTCAAGGTCAAGGAAAACGAGCTGATCCGGCACCTGCTCAAGTGGTGTCCGATCAAGACCTATACTTTCGAGAGCCCACGTGGCGTCGGCACAACCTCCCGATGGCGGTTTACCGTGGAGGCGCTGGAGCGCACGCCGGGCGAGATCCCTGACGAAGGGATTCCCTTCGTCGCGATCTTGTCGCTGGAAGACATGCAGAAGCAGGCCCCCATTTTCGATGAACTTCGCCGCGAACTCGTCCGCAACGGCGTCCGACTCGAGGATATCCGAGTTGCCGCCCGCGTGCGTGCACGCATGTAACTGACTGAAGGGAACGCAACATGGCCACCGACGCCAAGCGCAAGACTCGCCTTCACCTACTGGATGTGGGCCACAGTGAGTACGGTGATTGCATGTTCTGCGAGGTCGGTGGCGAAACCATCTTGATCGATGGCGGGCATCGGGCCGATCTGCGCGGATCCGAAAACCATCCTGCGATCCCGGCGCAAGTGCGGGAGATCCTCGGTTTAGATGAAGGCGAGACCGCACAGATTTCCCTACTGGTCGTCTCGCATGCGCACGACGACCACATTGGCTGCTTGCCCGAAATGGTGGCACAGGGGATGTTGCGCGCTGAATGGGCGCTGTTGGTTGATCCAGACCTGGCTTGGTCGAGCTTCGATGAGGACAACACCCCCTCCCAACGCCTCCAGTTGCTGCTCCGGGAAGAGCCGCGCACCGGCTTGGATGATCGCATCGCCTTTGACAGCTTCGCCAGCGATGCTGGCGCCTTGCAGCGCCGCTACCGGGGCATGATCAAGGATCTCAAAGCCAGTGGCACCAAGGTGGTGCTGCACGGCAAGTCCTCACTCAGCGCGCTCCACGCGCGCTTCGCAGGTATCGGTTTTCAAGTACTGGGGCCATCCAAGGCGCATATTCGCGCGTGTTTCGACCGCATCGCGACGATCGGCCGCGATTTCGTCGACGACTTCTCCAAGGTCCTGCCCGCCGACGCCGATCTCTACCCACTGTATCGGCAGTTCCAGCAAACCTGGGCCGATTCGCCGGATACAGGTGGCTCCTTTGGTCACCTGCTCAACCTGCAAAGTTCCATCTTGGTGTTCGGCGATGGCGTCCATCGTTTTTTGTTCACCGGTGATTCGCAGCTCGAAAAGCCTGGTGTGCGCGACGACGCGATTACGGGTGGGATCGAAAAGATCCTCAATGCGATCGCTGCGAATGCACCATATGACTTCGTGAAGCTCGGGCACCATGGGAGCCATAACGCCTTCGGGGACAACATCCTTGAGTGCGTGGGGGATGACACCGTCAACTTCGGCATTTGCGCGGGCGCCAGCAGCAAGAAGCACCCCAGTCCCGAAGCGATCGGCTTGTTACGCGCTCGCGAGGGCGCCACCTGGACACGCACCGACCGTAATGGCCGCGTCAGTTACACCTTCGGGGCAAGCGAAACGGAGGTCGCGGTGACCCGTGGCCGCTTGAATGATTCCACTCTGCCCGGAAGAGACGAATCCGCACCGGCCGTGGCATCGGCAGTGACGCCTAGTGGGATGGTCGCGGTCACACCGGCGCCCCAGATTACGACGGTCCCGAACGCCCCAGGTATCGTTATCCAGATTCCCTATACGCCCGGTATGCCAATCGACGTCACTGTCCGCGTCAGCATCGATGCACATACTCCGACTCCAGCGGCAGTGTCGGTGCCGACTCCGCTGGCGCCCGATCCCACGGCCGATCTGATCCGCAGTTTCCGGCTCGGTGCGGGCCGCCCCCTGCCCTCCTTGGTGTTCGTCACCAATGCCGCGCGGCTGCGACAGAACGTTGGTGCGGCTGCTGCGGAGGTGGTGCTGCAGGCGATGCGAGATGCGCCGCATACGCTGATCGAGGCAATTGATGGTGAGAGCACACGCCACATCGTCGCGCGTATCAGCGCTGGCGTTACAACACAGACCAGCGGTGTTGTCATCGTGGGCGGTTACGACGTCATACCTGCTGTACGGTGCGACACATTGACGCGTGCGCTTCGTGGCACTGCACCGCAGGATGCAGACAATTTTGTGGTCTGGAGTGACAACCTGTATGGCGACGTCGATGACGACGGACTGCCGGAACTGCCAGTCAGCCGCGTCCCAGACGGTCGGTCCGCCCAACTACTGCTGCGTGCGATGGGGGCCACCCGTGTGGACACCCTGATGCACCGACATGGCGTGCGCAATTCGGCGCGTCCGTTCGCGGATCGCATCTTCGGCGGCCTAGTGGGCGTCGAAGCGATGCTGGCGTCACACCCGCACCCTACCGCCGCCGACTACGCTACGGCAGGCGACCATCTGTACTTCATGCTGCATGGCGACTTCGAGGATGCCACCCGATTCTGGGGAGAAGTGCCAGGCGGCGGCTCGGTGGAAGCCGTCAATATCGACCAGATCGCTGATATGCAAGGGGCTACGGTATTCACTGGCTGCTGCTGGGGTGCATTGCCGGTCCGTGAGCCAGCAGGTATCAGTGGCCCTTCCGGACAGGTGACCCCGCGGACGCCGGACGACTCCATTGCGTTGCGGTGCCTGGCACGCGGCGCCCTCGCCTACGTGGGATGCACCGGTACGCACTACTCTCCGACGGTGGCACCATACGAGTACCTGGGGGGACCCATGCACAGGGCCTTTTGGAGCCAGTTATGTGCAGGGGCCTCACCAGCCCAGGCACTGTTCGAAGCGCGCAAGCTGTACGCGGCTGGCATCCCGCACCGCCGCGGTTCCGGGATCGAGGCCTTGGAACGCAAGCTATTTGAACAGTTCACGGTTTTGGGTTTAGGCTGGTAACGCAGGAGGTCGACATGAGCGACGAAACGACCCGAAAGATCATCGCCAAGGCGATGCCCAACGCGCGCATCATTGAGCGCACCACCGCTGCGGCGGACGCACCCACGCCGTTGTCCGATACCCTGACGCCCGACACAGCGGCCTTGGTGCGGAAGTACGGCGGGAACGTGTTCCTGCGCTCAGGTGTCGGCACGGGCATGAATGAACTCCCAGGCCAAGACGCAGGCGGCCCTGAAGACAACATCGAATCGGCAGAAGTAGAAATCGAGTCTGGGACAGAACGCGTGAGTCGACGTGTTCTGCTGATCGACAAAAGCAAGAAACGAATCATCGGCGCCTCGGGTTAGCGAATAGAGACGACGTTGGCCGGAGTTCCATCGGCTGGCTCGTGCGTCCTTTGCAACAACCTTCGCCGACTTTTGTGTCCTACCGGGTTCGACCCAACCAACGGTCACGAGACAGCACCAGCATGCCTCGCGTTCCCCGAGTCACTGCGACGTACACGTATGGCGGCGACATGCCTTCCAGATCGAGGAGCACGGCGACCTCCGCCAGCAGTGGAAGTCCGCTTCGGGTCAAATGCCACCGTCCCCTACCACGATAAATCTTCCCAAACTCTGTAGCGGCAAGTGCCTCCTATCGGCTGCAAAGAGTCGTTCAGTATCGCGACGCAATACAGGCAATCGAGCTCCGTCGGCAGGAGGAACCCGCGCTATTCGCCAGAGGACTGATGACTGCAGCCATCGGCCTCACGTCCCGACCGCAATAGCTCTGAAACGCGAGATCTCGCCGAAAGCCAACACGCAGGGGTTCTGCGTTGCGACGGGATAGCGGCTCACAACAAAGTGCTTGATTGTGGTCAGGTTCAACTCCCCCAAGAGCGTTTGCTCGCGCGCGCGCTCTTTCTCGATGGCCTTCCGGTAGGCCCGGTCAAGGGAGCGGTTGTAGCGAACGAACTTTCGTACATCGGCCTCGATCCGATTCAAGTCGACGAGGTTGTTCTTGCACTGAACGTTGTAGATTACGCTGTCGAGCGTCGCAACGACGTCGAACTCCGCGCGGCCCACTCTCTTGATCTCCGTGACGTCGAATCCTTGGGCTCGCAGCGCTGCTTTTACCGACTTCTCGAAGATGAATCCGGAGCGGATCTGGTATCGACGAACGCGGTTCAGACAGACATTCTTCCAATGGTTTGCGAATCGACTGAGCAGTGTTATCGAAGTGACTAGGTCGCCGCGAGATCGCGTGAACGCCGCGTAGGTGCTGGTGTTGTCGACGTAGTCGGCGCCTTCAACCACCAACGCCCTCCTGAGCGTATCGGGTAGCTTCTGCTCAGAACACAACTCGTCGAAGCGCTTCACTGTAAGTCGAATGAAGTACTCGTCAACAACGAGATGTAACAAGCTGCGTATGAAAGCGGCCAACTGACCATATGACGTCTCGTCCAGGTTGAACTCTGCGTAGGCCGCCGCGATGAGCGTGAGATTGTTCTCCAGCTCGGCCTTGGAGAAAATCAGTCGGCGGTTCACTGGAACACGCTTCATCGCGCTGAGATCTACATCGGCCATTTCGGTGATGGCTGTTCGTTCGGGCTCCAGAAACAACGAGTCCAGCCCGTTGAAGCTGTGGCTTGCCAAGATCCCGACATCGTCGACGTCCAAAGTGAAGTCCGGGTACACCTGAGCCAGCATCAAGTTGTGATGCATCGACGTTGTCCCCATGCCGGCAGTCTCGATCAAGTACAAGAACTGATTGAGGCCGCCTAGTTCGTGCAGCCGCTGGGTTCCAAGGCAAGCACCGGGAATCGTGTGAAGGAGGGCCAGTAGATGCCGTCGGCGGGACTGCAAGTAGCCGATTGCCGAGCCGACAGTCGCCATTTCCCGAGCCGCAGGCAAATGATGCGTCGCAAACGATGTGGCGATGGCATGCAGCTGAATGAGCGTTTGCAACAGCCGCTGTGCCACCAACCGGGAGAATCTGGAGTTCAGGCCACCTTTGATGGATGGCAATGCCCGGACCACCCCGCCCATGTCCAGGAGGGGCAGCCCCTCAATCTCGTCTAGGAGCGGCTCGCCTCGCAGTTCGCCCGGGAGGTTGATCAGCTCTTCGATGCCGCGAAAGGTTGAGAACCAGACCTCGAATGTGCTTCTTGGATCGAAGGTTGCCAGAGAAGATTCGATGCAGGCACGCGAATGAGCCAGCGCCTGCATGGCCTTGGTCTGCGCGGCGGTGCCAGTCAATCGTTGTCCTGCCATTCGTCGGATCCTTGGGTAAGGCGCTGAATCGTTGCTGCCCCGCGCCGTCTTGGTGCTGAAGCTGCCCAATAATAGAGCCAACTCAGGAAGGCGGCGTTCGAGCGCATATACCCCGTGTCTATTGAGATGCGACTGGGCGGCGACCCCAACGTGACTCGCACGCTTGCTCCGCCGTCAACGGCGGGCATGATAGGCACTGCAACCTAGGCTGGGGCGATAAACTGCCTCTGGCGAATGCACCCCCGCGAGGCACGAAACCAAGTCTTCTTGCTCATATGACCCACACCCCGACTCTCGATCCAGCCCAGGAAATCCGTATTGAGGCGGTGCACCGGGGCTTCCTCTATCAGCATCTATATGCCGCCGCGTGTCTTCTGACTTCAGGACAGACAGGCGCAACGTCCGTGGTGATCGAGCGGGACGAGGACATCGAGCTCGTCACACCAGCGGGTCGCCTCTATATCCAAGTCAAGACTCGTAGCCAGTCGATCATGCCGGCCGACCTCAAGTCGACGATGGACCGATTCGATGACCTGCGGAAAGAGCACCAGCAGGGCCGTCGGCAAGGCCACGCAACGTTTGTGGTGGTGGTCAACCGAGCCCTGGGGCCGTCTCTGGCTGAACTGGTCGAGACTAGAAAGCTGGCGGACGATGTAGAAATCCTGTGGCCGGGCCATGTGTGTTCTGGTGACCTTGGTCAGCTTCCACCCGCTTGGTCGGGCATCGACGAGGCAGTCTCTTGGTGTGTCGATCGAGCCTCGACGGTGCCGCTCGCCATGCTGGCGCCTGATTCCCTCGTGTGGAAGCTGGCTGGCCGCGTCCAGGCTGCGGCCGCCGGGGAGGCGCCCCATGCGAACCACACCTTCGTGATCCCGGAGCTGTCGTCGCTATTCGACCAGATCCTGATCCAGCTGCAGGACTTCCCGGCGCCACCCGAACACTACCGCCCGCAAGAGAACGAACCCCAACTCGACTCGAGCTCCCGGATTCGTATCGTTTCCGGCTTCTCGGGCGCCGGGAAGACCGCGTGGGCTTCACAGGCAGCCACTCTCAGTAGTCACAACTGCGCGTACTTCGACTGCTCGGAGACGCCGGGGGAGGCCCTCGCTCTCTCGCTGGTGCGTGAGCTGGCTGCCAAGTTGGCCGGCGCCGGCCCAGATGCGGTTCGCAAGGTCTTGCTGCCGGGCGCCACCGGTGTCGAGTCGCTGCGCCAGCTGGACATGTATCTCAAGCACGAGGGACTTTCGCCGATCGTTGTGCTGGACAACGTGCATCGTGTTTCGGCAGAGATTCTCAAGCGCATGGTCGATGTCACGTCTGCGCTGAAGTTCGTACTCTTGGCGCAACCGCTGGGGACATTGGCCGAGATCGAAGCGCTTCTGGGCCTGAGGCGAGAGCCGCTGAATGGGTGGGGTGTCGACGATGTTGCGGCGGCGGCCTCTGCGTGGGGGTGTCGAGGTGATGCGGCCACAGTGGGGCGTCTGAAGACACTGACGGCCGGCATGCCGCTGTTCGTCAGGAGTGCCGCGACGATTGCTCGCGAAGAGTACGGAGGGCACATTGACCAGATGTGCGACGCAGTCGACGCGTTGACCAACGTGACCCAGACCGCGCAAGAGATCATCCTAGCGAAGGTCTTCGACGCGTTTCCCCACGCCGCGCAACAGACGATCGCGGTGCTGAGCCTGTCCGATATCGGCCTGCTCCCGGCCGAGATCAACAAGCTGTTGGACGCGGCCCTTGAGATGGACAAGCGAGCGGTTGCTGGCGTGATCCGGGTATTGCGAGCCGCTGGGGTCGTGGAGATCTACGGCAACAAGGAGATCCGACTGCATGACGCCATCCGCGTTGTCGGGAGTCAGCACCTATCCGGCATGCCCGCAGCAGTCGCGTTACGGGCACGCGTTGCCCTCAAGGACCTGATGCTCGAGGCGTTCGAGCGTGATCGCAACACGGCGCGCTTCTCGCTCTACACGCGATTGCTGCTAGCGATTGGGGACGTCAAGACGCTGGTGGACCTCGTCGGCGAAGAGATGTTCCATGAGATGGGCGTTGCCGTAGAGGTCTGGCACGGCCTAGAGGCGCTCGTCGCCAAGGACGGGGTAGATCCGGAGCAGCGGTATTGGGCTCTCGATGGCCTTGTCTTCTCGGACATGAAGCTCGGGCACACGGATCGTCTGGCGCCTAGGTTGGCGACGATGGAGAAATTGATCGACAGCGGCGTGCTCGGTGAGGACGAAGCCCTGTCCTTCTTGATGAAGCGCATGCTTCATTTCTCGAATCAGGGTGACGAGGAAGGTGTTCTTCGCGCGATCCGCGAGCTGGACAGCCGATTGCCGGACAAGCCCGTACACCGACGTGTCTTCCTCTACAACGCGGCCGCTGCGCTCTTTCGCCTTGAGCGCTACGAGAACGCGATGGAAGTGGTCGACGAAGTGCTCGATGAGACGTTTGCGGTTCTCGGCATTCGTCCCGAGCAGGTTGTAGGCGCAAATAATTCCACGCTCTGGGCGCTCATCAACAAGCCGGGACTTGATCGCGCGGACATCAAGCGGCTCGCGGATGCGCTCGAACTCAAGGCCATGGCGGCTGGCAGGATTCGCTCGTTTGTGCCTCTTGCGCGAATCCACGCCATGAAGTTCTACAACATGGCAGGCGCCATCGACTCGCTCATTCGTGTCGGGCAAGACCTCGCCGACGAGTTCGTCGAACGGCAAGATTTCGTGGGTGCGCGTGAGGTTCTTGAGCAGCACGTCATGCCTGTCTTCGTGGACAACCAACTCCTGAATAGGAACCTGGATGTCCGCGCGCAGTACGCGGTCGTTCTGGCCTACTGTGGCTGCTACTCAGAGGCCGAGCGGGAGATGGAGCGGCTTCAGGCTTATGAGGAAGGACTGACGCCGGATGCCCGCATGACCCTCACGGGTCAACGCCGGTTGATAGCGGAAATCAAGGCGAATCCGATACCGCAGCGTCGCTTGGGGCGGCAGCCTTTGGCAATCAAAATGAGCAAGCCGATATCCGCCGGCGTCAAGATCGGGCGCAACGAACCCTGCCCGTGCGGTTCTGGCAAGAAATTCAAGAAGTGCGGCTGTCGTCTTGCCGGATAAACTTGGGGCGTTCACGAGTCCCGCCGTCAACCCCGTAGCCAAAATATTCCCGGATATGCTGCTTAAGCCTTCTCTATTCCAGATTGGATGGACGCAGGGCGCTCATGACGTGAATTCTACTGACGCCTACTGACAGAGTGACGGTGAGCGTGTTCGCAGAACCGCCGGACGATACCTCGACCGCGAAGGAACACTTCCTGCGGTCAGAGCACCTGCTATGGGTCGTGAGGCGCCACTACTACCCACGATAAATCTTTCGAATCACTATCTGTTCAGACGCCCTCCCGCCGCAGCAGTTTTCAGCGATGGTGGCTTTACCAAGAAGATATCATCTGCGTCGATATCCTCTGCGGTTAAAAGTTCAGGTGTTTGATCCTCCGTGATGCCTTCAAGCATTAGAGCCGCCTTAGCTTGCTGGAAGGACCGTCTCACTGACAGGCCAAAGCCAACGCCTGAGTAGAACTGTGAAGAGAATATACGAGCTGCTTTGTCCCCGATCGACGTGTTCATGCCGATGGCGCAAGGCACGTGGGCGATAACTTCCTCAGCTTGCATCCGCGAAAAGCAGGTATTGAAAAACACCAGCTGAATTTCGCCAGAGCAGGCCAGCATGGTCTGGGCCAGAGCTTCTTTGGAGACCGATTTAGCCCTGCCCTGACTGTCCTGGAAAATGATCTCGTCGTCTTCCGAGCCATGTCCACTGAAATGAACCACGCCTGGTCGACATTCATTGATAGCTTGGAGTACATCCATTGGCTGAACTGCCCATCTGCTTTCCAAGCGCACCGCATCCCGATGCTCGGACTTACGGATCATTTCACCTATCGCGCGAGCCTCTGGTCCGTGGACTTCATGAGCGATGCGCTGGCCTGTGGTCGGCGCTTCCGGACCTTCAACGTGGTCGATGACTTCAACCGGGAGGCGCTGCACATCGAGGTCGACACGTCGATCAACTCCGGCCGGCTGGTGCGCATCTTCGAGCAACTCAAGTGCGACCACGGCT
>JAEWBY010000001.1 GCA_023390905.1 Pseudomonadota bacterium
TGCGCCGGACCTTCGACTTCGCGCCTGCGACCGTCGCTCGCGAGGCTTGTGCTGGCCCGCGCCTCGTCGGATCACGCAATCATCATCGTGGTGTGGATGCGATGCGAACGATCGTTCACATCGCGCGCGCTATTGCACGAAGGCGAGGCCGACGCGCTTGTCACTGCGCCAAACGGTACGACAATTCCGCACGAAATCGTCGCACGCGATCGAGAGCGTGAGCGATTGCGGCAACATGACAGGAGCGTCGAGGTCGATCGCCGCGCCGCCCGCCGACATGTTTCGCACCGTGCAGGGGACGCCGCCGCTGTCGAAGGTGATCGCTCCCCCCTTGAAGACACGGTGACGTTGCGCTGTACGCTTCTCGATCATCGGCGTCGATCCATCATGATGCTCGATGAGTAGTGCATAGAAATTACGTTGAACTAAACTCAATACTGGCGCTACTTGGATGGCGTTTCAGACTTCGTTTACGACGTTCGCGCGGAGAGCCTCTCCGCCGACGTCCCCGACAAGCTTTGTTTTATGGCGCTTCGCTCCGATAACGCCGGCGAAGCTGCCGACCGAGGCGCGACGCATCGCGCTTCGGCGGCTGTCGTCTTTCCGATCACGCCGGCAGCATCGCGAACGCGCTCGACACCATCGCCACCGGCTTGTTGTCGGGCGCCGAGAGCAGCGTGACGCGGCCAAAGCTCATGGTGCGCCCGAGCCGCACCACGCGCGCGTCCGCCAGCACGTCCATCGAGGCCACCGCGCGCATGAAATGCGTGGTCTGGTCGACCGTGGTCATGGGGCGATAGCCACGATTGGCCGCCAGGATCGCGATCACCATCGCGGTGTCGGCGAGCGCCATCAGGGCCTGGCCGCAGACCACGCCGCCGTGCCGGCACAACCGCTCCGAAAACGGCATGCGCAACAGCGCACCGGGCTGCCAGTCGGGCGCGTCCGCCGGCTGTGCGTGCTCGATGCGCTCGACCGCGAGGTTGAGGTCCTGGACCCAGGGCGCAAAAACCTCGCCGAGGATGCGTCGGGCGTCGGGCAGGCCGAATTCGGCCTCTGGCTGCGTCTGCATTGCTGTTGCACTCTCCTGCATGTCCGGATGTTTCGCCCCATTGTGCGCGCATCGGCGCGGCAAAGTCACCCGGTCTCGCGCCGGTCCCCTCGGCTTGAAAATGCCTGACTTGGCCCGATATGATGCCCGCTCGGGTAGGGATGGACGATGCCGCGCCGGTGTGTCCTCGTCTTCAGTATGGCCGCGCTCGGCCTTGCGCTGAGCGGGTGCACCAAATGCGGCCCGATCTGGGACGATTGGCTGCATGGGCCCAAATCGTGCCGGTCGGATCGGCTCTGAGCGGGCTGTTGACAGGGAAGCCGAGGCGCGGTTGATCCGCTCCAAAGGATGATCAAGGAGACCATGATGAAGCTTTTGCGTATCGCGGCGGTGCTGCTGGCCGCGCTGGCGGGACCGGCTTACGCGCAAATGCCCAATCTGAATTTGCTGCAGGAGGCCCCGAGCAAGACTCCCGAGGAGAAGGCCGCCGAAGCTGAGCGTGACAAGGCCTACAAGGAAACGCTGAAGAAGATTCCGGATTCCAAGGCGTCCAACGATCCCTGGGGCGGCATGCGCGCCGATCCGCCGAAGCAGCCGGCGGCGCCGAAGGCATCGGCCGCAAGCAGCTCGCCGAAGAAGACCAAGAGCGGCACGGCCGCCAACTGACCAAAGCTTCGTCCGGGGGCAGCACAGGCCTTCGGACAGGACTCCTCTTCGGCCGGCCCGCGCCCTACATTTGCCTCTGAGCGTAGCGCGTAAAGGAGGGCAGGACATGGCCGATCGTCCGCGGGATCTCGCCGAGCGGATGGCGCGCCGGCGCAAGGCGGCCGGCAAGCCCGGCCCAACTTTCGGCGACGGCTATCTGCGCGAGACCTTCACGCTGCCGCGCGCGGCGGCGCGGGAACGGGCCCAGGCCTTCTTCGCCCGCTACCCCAAGGCCGGCTATATGAGCGCGGTCGAGACCTGGCGCGAACTGCCGGGCGGCGACATCGAATTCACCATGCGGCGGCTGCCCAGCGCGGACTGAAAGCCGGCCTGTTCGAGCTTCGTCCTAGTCGAGGGTTTCGGCGACGATGCGGATCCGGAAGACGGGCTCCTTGGCCTCGTCCAGCAGCTCCATGTGCCATTCGGAATTTTCCTGGAGCTTGCGCGCAATGCCGGCGGTCATGTCGGCGCAGACATTGGTCATCTCTTTCCAGGCCGAATCGCGATCGGCAAATTCCGTCGCCTGGTCGGCGCAGCCGGAATAACGGCCATTCCGGATACGAAAGAAATAGAGCGGCATGGCTGGCACCGATCGCGCGTGACGGCCTCGCCCCAAGGCCACGGGCGCGCGCAGTCCAATCCCAAACCAGCGTCAGATCAATTCCGGGCGGCTACGGGTGATGCCGCCGCTCGCAGACATGCTGATCGTGGTCATATTCCCGCGACAAGGAAAATCTTTTGGTTGACGGTAGGTTACCCCGTGGTTCTCCGACCAAGAACAGAGTTCCTGGGCTGCATCCAGTCGCGTTCTTTGCGCCGCTGGGGGAGGCGCAACGCAGACCGGACCCGCCAGCGGCTTCCGATGCACGCGGCGGCATGTGCCTTGCTTGCCGTGATGACGGCCAACAACATGGGTCCGTCATGCTCGGCATTCCCCGCCGCTACAGTCATTTCGTGTTCGGGATCATCCAGTCCGGACTGACCTCGCTGATCGCGGCGGGGATCGCCAGCTTGCCCGCCGGCAGCGCGACGATCTTCCTCGGCC
Organism: Pseudomonadota bacterium; assembly: GCA_023390905.1. Lineage (GTDB taxonomy): Bacteria > Pseudomonadota > Gammaproteobacteria > Xanthomonadales > Xanthomonadaceae > Pseudoxanthomonas_A. The sequence goes on from JAEWBY010000001.1 coordinate 2,802, forward strand.
ACTGGATGGCGTCGTGGCTGATCGCCTGGGCAGCGATGCTGCCGATCGTGCTCTTGGCCGCGCCCGCGATCCGCGCCTTCGCGCTGCGCCTGACCCGGGAGGAGAGGGATCCGCGCGCCGGCAACCAGGCATGAAAAAGCCCCGCCTGGGGAGAGCCAAGCGGGGCGGAGAGTCGTTGGAGGCTGAGGTGCTGGGCTGCAACACCATAGCCGCATCATCCTAGCCGGCTCCGCTTACGGCAGCCTGACAGGCGGCAGGTTGGCGGCCCGAGGCGAGGCCGCAGACTGGCCCCGCAGCGGTCCCAATTTCGACATCCGTTCGCACAACTGCGGTCACACAGGTCGGCAAGATTCCAGACCGTTCGGTGCAGCCATGGGGGAAACGTGGCTCGCCGACGATGGGGTGGCATCATGGATAACGTAGAGCGGTCGTTCGCCGCCGCGACAGCGGCTGGCTTCGTGGTGCTGGTGATCGGCCTCGTGCTACTCGCGCTGCTGTAGGGCGGGCACCGCCGGCAGTCGCGTCTTGCGATGATCGCAGGTCGCGGCATGCGGGCATCTCAAAAAATGCAAAAACAACCCCTGCACAGTAGGCTGCATAGAATTCCCATAATTTTTCAATGACCTAGTTTAGGTATTCAGATACCTAAACTGCCGCTGGCGGGGCTTAGTGGATCTTGATCTCGCCGAGCGGTAGTCGGAGCTCGCTGGCGCGCTCTTCGCGATCCTTCTTGCGGAACTCGTTTTCCTTGCGCTCGAACTTGATCAGCTCCTCACGCGCTGCCTCCAGCAGAGGATGGCGCCGGCTCGTTTCGTGGTGCTCGTTGTCCGTCATGACGGTCCCCGGAATTGCGGTCTCGTCCTGGAGAAGGCCTGGGACCGCGAAAAGGTTCGGTGCCATACGATTGCGGAATGATGACGGCGACCGCGATCAAGCGCGTCGAGCTTCGGTCGGACAAGGACGTCGGGGTTGCTCTGCTATTTCGGCGGTTGCAGCCCGGGGGATTTGACCCAGTCGTGCAGATGATTTGCCAACTCGGCTTGGCGCGCCTTCTTGAGCAGGGCGTCCCGTTCAGGGCCAGGCGGCAGCTTCGCAGCGTCGTCCTTGACCTGCTTGACCCAGGCGGTGAGCCGGTCCTGCAGGGTCAGCTGCTGCTTGAAACGTCGTCGCTTGAACAAAGCGCGCTCCTGTCCGCGCGAGGAAGGCGGGAGCGCGATCGGCGTTCTCGTCACCGATAATTGCCACGATCCGAGCGGTGATGGGCCCATTAGGGAGCAGCGATGGAGCGGCGTCTGTTCACTTGTGCGCACAGGGCGGGATTGAGGGGAGGGTTGCCAACAATCCGGGACTGTCCAACGGACAGCGCCCAAATCCGCAAAAGAACATATTGCGAACCTAGAACAAATGGGGTACATTGCTTTTATCGCCGCGCCGCCCTCGCAACTGTTTGTCCCTCACGCGAATCCTCGCCATAAGGAGCACGACCTATGTCCGCCACTGCCCTGCGTATCGTCGAAGGATCTTCCATGGACAAGAGTAAAGCTCTGGCCGCCGCGCTCTCCCAGATCGAGCGTCAGTTCGGCAAGGGCTCGGTGATGAAGCTCGGCAAGAACGACCGGTCCATGGACATCGAGGCGGTGTCGTCGGGCTCGCTCGGGCTCGATATCGCGCTCGGCATCGGCGGCCTGCCCAAGGGGCGCATCGTCGAGATCTACGGGCCGGAATCCTCAGGCAAGACCACGCTGGCGCTGCATACGGTGGCGGAAGCGCAGAAGAAGGGCGGCATCTGCGCCTTCATCGACGCCGAGCACGCGCTCGACCCGGTCTATGCGAGGAAGCTCGGCGTCAACATCGACGAGCTGCTGATCTCGCAGCCCGACACCGGCGAGCAGGCGCTGGAGATCTGCGACACGCTGGTGCGCTCCGGTGCGGTGGACGTGATGGTGATCGATTCGGTCGCGGCGCTGGTGCCGAAGGCCGAGCTCGAGGGCGAGATGGGCGATGCGCTGCCGGGCCTGCAGGCCCGCCTGATGAGCCAGGCGCTGCGCAAGCTCACGGCCTCGATCAACAAGTCCAACACCATGGTGATTTTCATCAACCAGATCCGCATGAAGATCGGTGTGATGTACGGCTCGCCCGAGACCACCACCGGCGGCAACGCGCTGAAATTCTACGCCTCCGTCCGCCTCGACATCCGCCGCATCGGCGCGATCAAGGAGCGCGACGAAGTGGTCGGCAACACCACGCGCGTCAAGGTGGTCAAGAACAAGCTGGCGCCCCCGTTCAAGCAGGTCGAGTTCGACATCATGTACGGCGAGGGCGTCTCCAAGATGGGCGAGATCCTCGATCTCGGCGTCAAGGCCGGCATCGTCGAGAAATCCGGCGCCTGGTTCTCCTATGACAGCCAGCGCCTCGG
>JAEWBY010000060.1 GCA_023390905.1 Pseudomonadota bacterium
ACACCATCGGCACCGAGAAGGTGGTCAACGCCAAGGGCGAGACCATCGACCAGAAGTCGATGAACTCGATCTACATCATGGCCGACTCGGGCGCGCGCTGCTGGCCGAGATCCTGCCGGAGGGCCTGCCGTTCGCGCTGGCCAACACCGAGCTGACCAAGAAGAACATCAGCCGCCTGATCAACTCCTGCTACCGCCGCCTCGGCCTGAAGGACACGGTGGTGTTCGCCGACAAGCTGATGTACACCGGCTTCGCCTACGCCACCCGCGCGGGCGTGTCGATCGGCATCGACGACATGATCATCCCGGACGAGAAGAAGGGCATCCTGGACGAGGCCGAGACCGAGGTGCTGGAGATCCAGCAGCAGTACCAGTCGGGCCTGGTCACCGCCGGCGAGCGCTACAACAAGGTCGTCGACATCTGGTCGCGCACCAACGAGCGCGTGGCCAAGGCGATGATGGAGGCCATCGGCACCGAGACCGTGACCAATGCCGAAGGCAAGCAGGTCGCGCAGAAGTCGATGAACTCGGTCTACATCATGGCCGACTCCGGCGCGCGTGGTTCGCAGGCGCAGATCCGCCAGCTGGCGGGCATGCGCGGACTGATGGCCAAGCCGGACGGCTCGATCATCGAGACCCCGATCACCTCGAACTTCCGCGAGGGCCTGAACGTCCAGCAGTACTTCATCTCGACCCACGGCGCCCGAAAGGGCCTCGCGGACACCGCGCTGAAGACCGCGAACTCCGGCTACCTGACCCGCCGCCTGGTCGACGTCGCCCAGGACGTGGTCATCACCGAGCCGGATTGCGGCACCACCGACGGCCTGACCATGACCCCGATCGTGGAAGGCGGCGACGTGGTCGAGCCGCTGAAGGACCGCGTGCTGGGCCGCATCGTGGCCGAGGACGTGTTCCTGCCCGGCGACGACGCCGACCCGATCGTCACCCGCAACACCCTGCTCGACGAGAACTGGGTGGCGAAGCTGGAAGACGCCGGCGTGCAGACGATCAAGGTGCGCTCGACCATCACCTGCGAAAGCGCCTTCGGCGTCTGCGCGCACTGCTACGGCCGCGACCTGGGCCGGGGCCACATCGTCAACCTCGGCGAGGCCGTGGGCGTGGTGGCGGCGCAGTCGATCGGCGAGCCCGGCACCCAGCTGACGATGCGGACCTTCCACATCGGCGGCGCGGCGTCGCGTGCGGCGGCGATCGACAACGTCACGGTCAAGACCACCGGCTCGATCAAGTTCAACAACCTCAAGTCGGTGTCGCACGGCGAGGGCAACCTGGTCGCGGTCTCGCGTTCGGGCGAACTGTCCGTGCTCGACCCGCACGGCCGCGAGCGCGAGCGCTACAAGCTGCCGTACGGCGCCACCGTGACGGTCAAGGACGGCGACGCGATCAAGGCCGGCCAGACCGTGGCCCACTGGGATCCGCACAACCACCCGATCGTGTCGGAAGTGGCCGGCTTCATCCGCTTCGTGGACTTCATCGACGGCGTCACCGTCATCGAGAAGACCGACGACCTGACCGGCCTGGCCTCGCGCGAGATCACCGATCCCAAGCGCCGCGGCTCGCAGGGCAAGGACCTGCGCCCGCTGATCCGCATCGTCGACGCCAAGACCGGCGAGGACCTCAACATCCCGGGCACCGACCTGCCGGCGCAGTACCTGCTGCCGCCGCGTTCGATCGTGAACATGCAGGACGGCGCCACCGTGGGCGTGGGCGCCGTGGTCGCCAAGATCCCGCAGGAAGCGTCGAAGACCCGCGACATCACCGGTGGTCTGCCGCGCGTGGCCGACCTGTTCGAAGCCCGCAAGCCGAAGGATCCGGCGATCCTGGCCGAGAAGTCCGGCGTGGTCAGCTTCGGCAAGGACACCAAGGGCAAGCAGCGCCTGATCATCAAGGGCGCCGACGGCGAGGACCACGAGGAGCTGATCCCGAAGTACCGCCAGATCATCGTGTTCGAAGGCGAGCACGTCGAGAAGGGCGAGACCGTGGTGGACGGCGAGCCGAGCCCGCAGGACATCCTGCGCCTGAAGGGCGTCGAGGAGCTGGCGTCGTACCTGACCAAGGAAATCCAGGACGTCTACCGCCTGCAGGGCGTGAAGATCAACGACAAGCACATCGAGGTGATCGTCCGCCAGATGCTGCGCAAGGTCGAGATCACCGACGCCGGCGGCGGCCGCTTCCTCAACGGCGAGCAGGCCGAGCGCCAGCGCGTGATCGAGGAGAACGAGAAGCTCAACGCCAAGGGCGAGCTGCCGGTCCACTTCGACCCGGTGCTGCTGGGCATCACCAAGGCTTCGCTGGCGACCGAGTCGTTCATCTCCGCGGCCTCCTTCCAGGAGACCACCCGCGTGCTGACCGAGGCCGCCGTGCGCGGTACCCGCGACAGCCTGCGCGGCCTGAAGGAGAACGTGATCGTCGGCCGCCTGATTCCGGCGGGCACCGGTCTGGCGTACCATACGCAGCGCCGCAAGAACGCCTCCGGGCTGACCGAGTCGGAGATGGAGGCCCTGTCCGGGGTCGCCGTGGCCGAAGAGCCCGCCCTCGAGGCGGCGCAGGTCGAGGGTGGCGACGCCGCCCAGGCCGACGAAGCGGCCGAGTAATACCGATCCACCGTCAGTGACGGTCCCCGCGGGGGCCGTCCCAGATCCCGAAATGAGGTGCCATGGAGGCGCCTCGTGTTCGGCCCAGGAAGGGCGGGAAAGATGACCGTGGCCCAGGCCACCCCCGGTGACGGGGGCTGCCGCCTGCCGGGTCCTGGCTGCGTTGACGCTGGTCGTCGGCGCAAGCTATACTTTTCCGTCTCGGCAGGCTGGGTTGACTCCGCCTGCCTTCGTTTTCGCGCACGGAACCTGGACCGTGCGGCCGGTACGCCCCGCGGCGTGCCACCAGAGCCGGGCCCAGGCCCGTTACACACAAACAGCGGGCCGCGTGCCCGGAGCAGAAGACCGACACGATGGCAACGATCAACCAGCTGGTGCGCAAGCCGCGCAGCCCGGAAACCTACAAGAGCAACTCGCCCGCGCTGCAGGACTGCCCGCAGCGTCGCGGCGTGTGCACCCGCGTGTACACCACCACCCCGAAGAAGCCGAACTCGGCCCTGCGCAAGGTCGCCAAGGTGCGCCTGACCAACGGCTACGAGGTCATCTCCTACATCGGTGGCGAAGGCCACAACCTGCAGGAGCACTCGGTGGTGCTGATCCGCGGCGGCCGAGTGAAGGATCTCCCGGGCGTGCGCTACCACACCGTGCGTGGTTCGCTCGACGCCGCCGGCGTCGCCAAGCGCAAGCAGGCCCGTTCCAAGTACGGCGCCAAGCGTCCGAAGGGCTGATTCCAGTCCCTTTCCCGCCCTTCGAACAGTTACTGAAAAGGCTCAAGAACAATGTCGCGTAAAGGAAACACCCCGCAGCGTTCGGTGCTGCCCGACCCGAAGCACGGCAGCGAGACCATCGCGCGCTTCATCAACATGGTGATGTACAGCGGCAAGAAGTCGGTCGCCGAGAAGATCGTGTACGGCGCCATGGACGTCATCGGCGAGAAGAACCCGAACCCGCTGGAAGTCGTCGAGAAGGCGCTGGGCAACATCTCGCCGTCGGTCGAGGTGAAGTCCCGCCGCGTCGGCGGCGCCACCTACCAGGTGCCGGTCGAGGTGCGCGCTTCCCGCCGCATGGCGCTGGCGATGCGCTGGCTGATCGACTCCGCGCGCAAGCGCGGCGAGAACAGCATGCCGCGCAAGCTCGCTGCCGAGCTGATCGACGCCTCCGAGAACCGCGGTGGCGCGATCAAGAAGCGCGAAGAGACCCACCGCATGGCCGAGGCCAACAAGGCCTTCGCGCACTACCGCTGGTAACGGCGCCCGGCCGGCGCCAGGCGCCGGCCAGATGATCGCGTAGCCGGGTGCCGCCGCAGGGCGGCATTCGGCCATCCGGAACCCATTCCGCACGTCCGCTCCGGTGGACAAATGACTAGAGAGACAGCCGTGGCCCGCACCACTCCGATCGACCGCTACCGCAACTTCGGCATCATGGCCCACATCGATGCCGGCAAGACCACCACGTCCGAGCGCATCCTGTTCTACACCGGCAAGAGCCACAAGATCGGTGAAGTGCATGATGGCGCCGCGACCATGGACTGGATGGAGCAGGAGCAGGAGCGTGGCATCACGATCCAGTCCGCCGCCACGACCGCGTTCTGGAAGGGCATGGACAAGTCCCTCCCGGAGCACCGCTTCAACATCATCGATACCCCCGGGCACGTCGACTTCACCATCGAGGTCGAGCGTTCGCTGCGCGTGCTTGACGGCGCGGTGTTCGTGCTGTGCGCGGTCGGCGGCGTGCAGCCGCAGTCGGAGACCGTGTGGCGCCAGGCCAACAAGTACCACGTGCCGCGCATTGCGTTCGTCAACAAGATGGACCGCACCGGTGCCAACTTCGACAAGGTCCGCGACCAGCTGAAGGCGCGCCTGGGCGCCGTCGCCGTGCCGATGCAGGTGCCGATCGGCGCCGAGGACGGCTTCGAGGGCGTGGTCGACCTGCTGAAGATGAAGGCCATCCACTGGGATGTCGCCTCGCAGGGCCTGAACTTCGAATACCGCGACATCCCGGCCGAGCTGCAGGCCCGCGCCGAGGCTGACCGTGCGTTCATGGTCGAATCGGCCGCCGAGGCCAGCGAAGAGCTGATGAACAAGTACCTCGAAGAGGGCGACCTCACCGAGGCGGAGATCATCGGCGGCCTGCGCGACCGCACCCTGAAGACCGAGATCGTGCCGATGTTCTGCGGCTCGGCGTTCAAGAACAAGGGCGTGCAGGCCATGCTCGACGGCGTCATCAACCTGCTGCCGTCGCCGGTCGACGTGCCGGCGGTGAAGGGCGTGGACGTCGATGACGAGACCAAGGAGCTGACCCGCGAGTCCAGCGACAAGGCCCCGTTCTCGGCCCTGGCGTTCAAGATCATGACCGACCCGTTCGTCGGCTCGCTGACCTTCTTCCGCGTCTATTCCGGCACGCTGAACGCCGGCGACGCGGTGCTGAATTCGGTCAAGGGCAAGAAGGAGCGCATCGGCCGCCTGCTGCAGATGCACTCCAACAACCGCGACGAGATCAAGGAAGTGCTGGCCGGCGACATCGCCGCCGCCGTGGGCCTGAAGGACGTCACCACCGGTGACACCCTGTGCTCGCAGGACGCGCCGATCATCCTGGAGCGCATGGCGTTCCCGGAGCCGGTGATCTCGATGGCGGTGGAGCCGAAGACCAAGTCCGACCAGGAAAAGATGGGCAACGCCCTGAGCCGCCTGGCCCAGGAAGATCCCTCGTTCCGCGTCAAGACCGACGAGGAGTCGGGCCAGACGATCATCTCGGGCATGGGCGAGCTGCACCTGGACATCATCGTTGACCGCATGAAGCGCGAGTTCAACGTCGAGGCCAACGTCGGCAAGCCGCAGGTGGCGTACCGCGAGACCATCCGCCTGAGCGACGTCAAGTCGGACTACAAGCACGCCAAGCAGTCGGGCGGCAAGGGCCAGTACGGCCATGTCGTCATCGAGCTGTCGCCGATCAGCGACGAGGACCGCGCGAAGCACGCCGACAACATCAAGGACGACTTCCTGTTCCTCAACGAGATCAGCGGTGGCGTGATCCCGAAGGAGTTCATCCCGTCGGTCGAGAAGGGCATGCGCGAGACCATCACGAGCGGCCCGCTGGCCGGCTTCCCGGTGGTCGGCGTCAAGGCCAAGCTGGTGTTCGGCTCGTACCACGACGTCGACTCCTCGGAAATGGCGTTCAAGCTGGCCGCCTCGATGGCGTTCAAGCAGGGCTTCGCCAAGGCCAAGCCGGTGCTGCTCGAGCCGATCATGAAGGTCGAGATCGTCAGCCCCGAGGATTACCTGGGCGACGTGATGGGTGACGTTAGCCGTCGGCGTGGCGTGTTGCAGGGCCAGGACGACAGCCCCTCGGGCAAGATCATCAACGCGATGATCCCGCTGGGCGAGATGTTCGGTTATGCGACCTCGCTGCGCTCGATGAGCCAGGGTCGCGCGACTTTCTCGATGGAGTTCGACCACTACGAGGAAGCGCCGAACAATATCGCCGAGACCGTGATCAAGAAGAACTGAGCCGGTTTTCCGGATCGACCAAAAACAGCAGATAGACAGGACACAAGACAATGGCCAAGGGTAAGTTCGAGCGCACCAAGCCGCACGTGAATGTGGGCACGATCGGTCACGTTGACCACGGCAAGACGACGCTGACGGCGGCGCTGACGAAGATCGGCGCGGAGCGTTTTGGCGGCG
>JAEWBY010000071.1 GCA_023390905.1 Pseudomonadota bacterium
CGCCTGGAAGTACCGCGACTACGTCATCCGCAGCTTCAACGCCGACAAGCCGTACGACCAGTTCGTGAAGGAACAACTCGCCGGCGACGAACTGGAAGAAGTGACCCGCGACTCGATCATCGCCACCGGCTACTACCGGCTGGGGATCTGGGACGACGAGCCGGCCGACCCGGTCCAGTCCCGCAGCGACGAGATGGACGACCTGATCGCCACCACCAGCCAGGCCTTCCTGGGGCTGACAGTCGCCTGCGCCCGCTGCCACGATCACAAGATCGATCCGATCCCGCAGAAGGACTACTACGGCCTGGCGGCCTTCTTCGCCGACGTCACTTCCTACGCGGAGCGAGGCGACGGCCGGACCAACAACCAGTGGGACTTAAGCTCCCCCCAGGAGGCGGCCCGCCGCCGAGAGCTGCGCGAGCAGCTGCAGCTGATCGACCGCGAGAAGTTCTCGATGGAGGAGGTGGGGGTCAGGCGGATGGAGGCCCCCGACCAGCGGAAGAGCGAGACCCACGAGCGCGAGGCGCTGATCAGCGAGAAGCTGCGGAAGTACCTCAACGCCTCGGAGTGGGACCAGTACCAGCAGACCCTCGAGAAGTACCAGCAGGCTCGCCAGGAGCTCGATCGGCTCGGCGAGCCGGAGTCGGCGCTGGCGCTCGCCCGCTGTAGCGTCCCCCCGCCTGAGACCCATCTCAACGTCCGCGGCAATCCCCACGTGCCGGGCGACGTCGTCGAACCCCGCTTCCCGGAGCTGTTTGGCGATGAGGCTCCGCCGATGCCGACGGTCCCCGCAGGGGCCCGCTCAGCGGGACGGCGACGGATCCTCGCCGACTGGATCGCCTCGAAGGAGAACCTGCTCACGTCGCGGGTGATCGCCAACCGGGTCTGGCAGCATCACTTCGGCCGCGGGATCGTCCGCTCGTCGAACAACTTCGGCGAACTGGGGGACGTGCCGACCCATCCGGAACTGCTCGACTGGCTCGCGATCTGGCTCACCGAACACCAGTGGAAGTTAAAGCCGCTCCACCGGCTGATCATGACCAGCAGCGCCTACCAGATGTCGAGCGCGGCCGACGAGCGGGCGCTCGCCGCCGATCCGCTGAACGACCTGTTCTGGCGGTTCGACCTGCGGCGCTTGAGCGCCGAGGAGCTTCGCGACGCGATGCTCGCCGTGAGCGGCCGCTTGAACCGCCAGCCGTACGGCCCGAGCTTCTACCCGGAGCTTTCGGCCGAGGTGCTGGCGACGCAGTCGAAGCCGGGCGAAGGGTGGGGCCAGTCGAGCGAAGAGGAGCGTTCACGGCGGAGCGTCTATATCTTTACGAAGCGCTCCTTGCTCGTGCCGCTGCTCACGGCGTTCGACCTGCCGGACGTCGACGCCAGCTGCGAGGCGCGGTTCAACACGACCCAGCCGGGGCAGGCGCTGGCGCTCTTCAACGGAGAGTTCGCCCACGAGCAGGCCCGGCGCCTGGCCGAGCGGGTACAGCGTGAAGCGGGCGACGATCCGCAGTCGCAAGTCGCCCGAACGATCGAACTCGCCCTCGGCCGAGCGGCGACCGACGAAGAGATCGCCGACGGCCTCGACCTGATGAAACAACTGCTGGAAGAGCACGACCGCGATCCCCACGAAGCCTTGCGCTACTGGTGCCTCGTGGCGCTGAACCAGAACGAGTTCCTATACCTTGATTAACTAAACTCCATCTTCCCTCTGCGCCTCCGCGCCTCTGCGTGAGACTTCTCCGTCAAGGATCTCTCTCGCAGAGGCGCAGAGGCGCCGAGGAGGAAACAGAGAGCGGAAGAAGATGACGAATCAATTCAAAACGCCCAACTTCTGCGGCCGGACGCGGCGGGAGTTTCTGTGGGAGAGCGGCTGCGGGTTCGGGGCGGCGGCCTTGGCGTCGCTGCTGGCGGCCGACGGAACGCTCGCGGCCAATCCGCTGGCCCCCAAGGCGGCTCCTCGCGCCGCCAAGGCCAAGAGCGTCATCTTCCTGTTCATGTACGGCGGTCCCAGCCACATCGACACCTTCGACTACAAGCCGTCGATGGTCGGCATGGACGGCAAGACGATCGCCGTGAAGACCCATGGCCGCGGCGGCCATAAGAGCGAAGGGCGGCTGGTCAAGCCGCGGTGGAAGTTCCGGCAGTACGGCCAATCGGGCAAGTGGGTCAGCGACCTGTTCCCGCACTTGGCGACCTGCGTCGACGACATCGCGTTTATGCATTCGATGACGGCCGAGTCGCCGATCCATGGCTCGGCGATGCTGATGATGAACTCCGGCAAGCTGCAAAGCGGCAGCCCGTCGCTGGGGAGCTGGGTCAACTACGGCCTGGGCTCGGTCAACGAGAACATGCCGGGCTACGTCGTGATGCTCGACCACACCGGCGGCCCGATCAGCGGGGCGAAGAACTGGTCGAGCGGCTACATGCCCGCCAGCTACGCCGGGACCGTGTTTCGGCCCGAAGGGTCTCCGATCAACGACCTGAAGCTCCCCGAGGCGACGACGCGGCCCTTGCAGCGGGATCTCTTGGACACGCTGGCGAAGCTCAACGAGCGGCACCGGCAAGCGCGGCTCGATCAGGCCGACCTCGCCTCGCGGATCGCCAGCTACGAGCTCGCCTACAAGATGCAGTCGACCGCTCCCGAGGCGGTCGATCTCAGCCAGGAGAGCGAACAGACGAAGAAACTGTACGGCCTCGACCAAGATCGGACCCGCCCCTTCGGCACGCGGTGTCTCCTCGCTCGCCGATTAGTGGAGCGCGGGGTCCGCTTCATCCAGGTCTACTCGGGCGGGGCCCACAACGACGACAACTGGGACGCCCATGGCGACTTGGTCGAAAATCACACGAAGCACGCCGGGGCGACCGACCTGCCGATCGCGGGGCTGCTCAAAGATCTCAAGCAGCGGGGGCTCTTGGAGGAGACGCTGGTGGTCTGGGGCGG
>JAEWBY010000101.1 GCA_023390905.1 Pseudomonadota bacterium
AGCCGGGTGATGGCGGAGAGTTCGGCGACGGTGAGCTCCTCGCTCTCCAGCAGCGACAGCAGCCGCACCCGGGTGGCGTCGGCGAACACCTTGAGCCGGTCGGACCAGCCTTCCAGGTCCATCAATCTCACCATCGCGATACAGAGATGGATAGCTTCCGCCCCGGTCCGCCCGGGGTCAAGCCCGCGCGAGGCTGACCACGCGCGGCGCCGGGGCTACAATTGCGTTTTCATTCGCGCGGGAGCGGCCGTGGATCTGCGTTTCACCGAAGAACAGCTGATGCTCCAGGACGTCGCGCGCCGCATCGCGCAGGAGAAGATCGCCCCCAGCGCCGAACACCACGACCGCACGGGCGAGTTCCCGCTGGAGAACATCCGCCTCCTCGGCGAGAACGGCCTGATGGGCATCGAGGTGCCGGCCGAATACGGCGGCGCCGGCATGGACCCGGTGGCGTACGTGCTGGCCATGGTCGAGATCGCCGCGGCCGATGCCGCCCACAGCACGATTGTGTCCGTGAACAATTCGCTGTTCTGCAACGGCATCCTGACCTTCGGCACCGAGGCGCAGAAGCAGAAGTACGTGCGCGCCATTGCCGAGGGCCGGGAAATCGGCGCCTTCGCGCTGACCGAACCGCAGTCCGGTTCGGACGCCACGGCCATGCGCTGCCGCGCGGTCAAGCAGGCCGATGGCCGCTACGTGATCAATGGCAAGAAGAGCTGGATCACCTCCGGCCCGGTCGCCAAGTACATCGTGCTGTTCGCGATGAGCGAGCCGGACAAGGGCGCACGCGGCATCACCGCGTTCCTGATCGACACCGATCTGCCCGGTTTCCACCGCGGCAAGACCGAACCCAAGCTCGGCATCCGCGCTTCGGCCACCTGCGAAATCGAGTTCGCCGACTACGTGGTCGCGGCCGAGGACGTGCTCGGGGCCGAAGGCGAGGGCTTCAAGATCGCGATGGGCGTGCTGGATGCCGGTCGCATCGGCATCGCCTCGCAGGCGATCGGCATCGCCCGCGCGGCCTATCAGGCCACGCTGGACTACGTGAAGGAGCGCAAGGCGTTCGGCGCGCCGATCGGCACCTTCCAGATGACCCAGGCCAAGATCGCGGACATGAAGTGCAAGCTCGATGCGGCCACCTTGCTGACGCTGCGTGCGGCGTGGGTGAAGGGGCAGGATCAGCGCTTCAGCAACGAGGCGGCCATCGCCAAGCTCACCGCGTCCGAAGCGGCGATGTGGATCACCCATCAGGCCGTGCAGATCCACGGCGGCATGGGTTATTCCAAGGAAATGCCGCTGGAGCGCTACTTCCGCGACGCCAAGATCACCGAGATCTACGAAGGCACCAGCGAAATCCAGCGCCTGGTGATCGCGCGGAACGAAACCGGCCTGCGCTGATCGCCCGCGCGATGCCTGAAGAAGCCCGGCGATGCCGGGCTTTTTTTACGAAACCATGGGAGAGCCGCAGCCGTGCCCTGAACCACGCTTGCAGGAGCCGCTTCGGCCGCCGATCCGTCGGGTGCGTGTAGTCGGGCGCAGGCGCAGCGACTCCGGTTCCGGCAGACCGCACATTGGTGAAGCCACGGTGCCACGCGGCAGGCAAACAAAAACCCCGGCCAATGGCCGGGGTTTTGTTCGAGCCGCGGAAACCTCAGCGCGAGGTCGGCGCGTTGTGATGCTCCAGATATTCCTTCGACGGCTCGTCCATCTTGTCGCCGAGCATGCGGCGTACCGCGATGAAGAACACCGGAATCAGCAACAGGCCCAGCAGCGTGGCGAACACCATGCCGCCGATCACGCCGGTACCGATCGCATGGCGGGCGTTGGCGCCGGCGCCGCTGGAAATGGCCATCGGCAGCACGCCCATGATGAAGGCGAACGAGGTCATCAGGATCGGACGGAAACGCAGGCGCGCGGCTTCGATCACCGAGTCGCGCAGCGTCTTGCCCTCGCGGCGCTGTTCCACCGCGAACTCCACGATCAGGATCGCGTTCTTCGCGGCCAGGCCGATGATGGTGATGAGGCCAATCTTGAAGAAGATGTCGTTCGGCAGGCCGCGCAGCAGCGCGAACACGATCGCGCCGAGCACGCCCAGCGGCACGACCAGCAGCACCGCCACCGGAATCGACCAGCTCTCGTACAACGCGGCCAGGCACAGGAACACCACCACGATCGACAGCACCAGCAGCAGCGTGGCCGTATTGCCCGCCAGGATTTCCTGGTACGACATGCCGGTCCAGTCGAAGCCGAAGCCCGGCGGCAGATCCTGGGTGACGATGTCTTCCATCGCCTTCATCGCTTCGCCCGAGCTGCGCCCCGGTGCCTGCGAGCCGACGATGTTCACCGCCGCATAGCCGTTGTAGCGCGTCAGCGAGGGCGAATTGGTGATCCACTCGGCCTTGACCACGTTGCTCAGCGGAATCATCGCGCCGTTCTGCAGGCTGCTGGGCGTGTAGAAATTGCCCAGTGATTCCGGCCCGGTGCGGTACGGCGCATCGGCCTGCATGGAGACGCGCTTGATGCGGCCTTCATAGAAGAAGTCGTTGACATACACCGGCGCCAGCATCAGGCCGATGGCGTTGTAGATGTCCGAGACCTGCAGGCCCATCGCCTGCGCCTGCACGCGATCCACGCTCAACTTGAGCTGCGGCGCATCTTCCAGACCATTGGGACGCACGCCGGTCAGCAGATCCTGCCGCTGCGCCGCCTTGCCGAGCAGGATGTTGCGCGCCTGCGTCAGTGCTTCCTGGCCCTGGCCGGTGCGATCCTGCAGGTACATGTCGAAGCCGCCGAACTGGCCCAGGCCGTTCACCGTCGGCAGGTTGACCACGAAGATGCCGGCTTCCTTGATGCCGAACAACGCGCCGTTGGCCTGCTGGATGAAGGTCGCCGCATCGACGTCGCGCTCGCTCCAGTCCTTGAGCTTGATGAAGGCCATGCCGACGTTCTCGCCCTGGCCGACGAAGCTGAAGCCGGTGACCTGCATCATGCCTTCGTAGCCTTCCATCTTTTCCAGGCGGCTGCGGATGTCGGTGAACACGCGCTCGGTGCGCTGCATCGAAGCGCCCGGCGGCAACTGCACGATCGCCAGCGCATAGCCCTGGTCTTCTTCCGGCAGGAAGCTGCCCGGCATGCGCGTGAACAGGAAACCGCACAGCAGCGCCAGGCCGGCGAACACGATCATCCAGCGCGGGGTGTGCTTGACCGCACTGCCGATATGGCGCACGTAGGTATTGCTGACCTTGTCGTAGTACTTGTTGAAGGTGCGGAAGATGAAGTTCGACTTGTGGTGATCGGTCGGCTTGAGCAGGGTGGCGCACAGGGCGGGGGTGAAGCCCAGCGCCAGGAACGCCGAGAACACCATCGCGATGGCGATGGTCAGCGCGAACTGCTTGTAGATTTCACCGGCCGAACCGCCCTGCAGCGCACTCGGGATGAACACCGCCGACAGCACCACGGTGATCGCGATCACCGCGCCGGTGATCTGATCCATGGCCTTGCGCGTGGCCTCCTTCGGCGGCAGGCCTTCCTCGGTCATGATGCGCTCGACGTTCTCGATCACCACGATCGCGTCATCGACCACGATGCCGATCGCCAGCACCATGCCGAACAGCGTCAACTGGTTGATGGTGAAGCCGATGACGGACATGCCCAGGAACGTGCCCAGCAGCGCCACCGGAATGACCAGCGTCGGGATGATCGTGGCGCGGATGTTCTGGAGGAAGATCAGCATCACCAGGAACACCAGCACGATTGCCTCGAACAGCGTCTTGACCACTTCCTCGATCGAGATGCGCACGAACGAGGTGCTGTCGTACGGGGAGAACCAGCTCACGCCCTGCGGAAAGCTCGGCTGCAGTTCGTCCATCTTGGCGCGCACGGCCGAAGCCACGTTCAGCGCATTGGCGCCGGGCAACAGCATCACCGCGAAGCCGCCGGTCGGGGCACCGTTCCACTTGGTGTCGAACCCGTAGCTGGTGGCGCCGATGCCGACCCGTGCCACGTCCTTCAGACGCACCGTGGTGCCGTCGCTGTTGGCGCGCAGAATGATGTTCTCGAACTGCTCGGGCGAGGTGAAGCGGCCTTCGGTGGTGACAGTGGCGGTGAAGCCCTGGCCTTCCGGCGCCGGATCGGTACCGATCGAACCGGCCGCGAACTGCACGTTCTGACCACGGATCGCGGCCAGCACTTCGCTGGTGGAAAGCCCGAAACCCTGCAGCTTGTTCGGGTCCATCCAGATGCGCATGGCGTATTCGCTGCCGAACTGCTGCGTATTGCCGACGCCGGGAATGCGCGCGATCTGGTCGAGCACGCGCGAACCGATGATGTCGTTGAGCTGGTTGCGGTCGACCTGCGGATTCTCCGAACGCAGCGCGGCCACCATCAGGAAGCCGGCATTGGACTTGGCCACCACCACGCCCTGCTGCACGACCTCGGTCGGCAGGCGCGGTTGCGCGAGCGCGACCTTGTTCTGCACCTGCACCTGGGCGATGTCCGGATCGGTGCCGGTCTGGAAGGTCAGCGTGATGCTGGATCCGCCATTGGCATTGGAGGACGAACTGAAATACAGCAGGTTGTCGATACCGGTGAGCTGCTGCTCGATCACTTGGGTGACCGCCTGCTCGGTGGTTTCGGCGCTGGCGCCGGGATAGGTGGCGTTGACCACGACCTGCGGCGGCGCGATGTTGGGATAGGACTCGACGCCGAGGTTGAAGATCGCGATCACGCCGGCCAGCGAGATCAGGATCGCCACCACCCAGGCGAAGATGGGTTTGTCGATGAAGAACTTGGGCATGGGGGAATCCCTTACTTCGATTCGGCGGCGGGCGCGGCCGGCGCGGCGGCCTGGCCCTGTCCGGGCTGGCCGGCGGGCGCGGCGGGCTTCCACGGCGTGGCCTTGGCCGGAGCGCCCGGCTGGACCTTCTGCACGCCCGAGACGATCACCTGATCGTTGGCGGCCAGGCCGCTGGTGATCACCCACTTGCCGTCGCGCGGGCTTTCGGCGGTGACGTTCTTGCGCGCAACTTTGCCGTCGGCGCCGATCACGTACACGTACGCACCCTGCGCATCACGCAGCAATGCCTCCTGAGGCACCAGGAATGCATTGAGCCGTTCGCCGAGCATCGCCTTGATGGTGACGAACATGCCCGGCAGCAGCGATTTCTGCGGGTTCGGAATGGTTGCGCGCAACGACACCGAACCGGTGGCGGGATCGGCGACCGCGCCGGAGAAATCCAGGCTGCCCGGCTGATCGTGCACGCTGCCATCGCTGAGCATCACGTCCACGCGCGCCTCGCCGGCGCCGGTCAGCGACACGCCGCCGCGGCTCTGCGCCGAACGCAGCGCTTCCAGCTCCGATACGCTCATCGAGAAGTTGACGTACAGCGGATCGAGCTGATCGACCGTGGTCAGCAGCGTGGCGTCGCCCTGTCCGACCAGCGCGCCCTCGGTGACCTGCTGCTTGCCGGCGCGACCGGAAATCGGGGCGGTGACCTGGGCATAGCCGAGATTGATGCGCGCGGTTTCGACGGTCGCGCGCGCCTGCTGCACCGCGGCCGAGGCGCTGCGTTCGGCGGCTTCGGCGTTGTCCAGATCCGCCTTGGACACGTAGTTTTGCGGGGCGAGCTGGCGCGCGCGATCGGCAGCCACCTTGGCATTGGCGAAGGTGGCCTGGGCCGAGGCCAGGTTCGCCTGCGCCGCGCTCAGCGAGGCCTGCAACGGCGCCGGGTCGATCAGGAACAGCACCTGGCCTTCCTTCACGTCCGTGCCTTCCTGGTAGACGCGCTTCTGCAGCACGCCGGGCACGCGGGCGCGCACGTCGGCGCTGCGGAACGGGGCCAGACGACCCACCAGATCGCGCTGCAACGGCACGGTCTGCGGAGTGGCCTTCACCACGCCCACTTCGGGAGGCGGCATCTGCGGCTGTTCCTCTTTCTTGCAGGCGGCCAGCGCGATGGCAACGGCGCAGAACAGTACGACGGAACGGGGGGAGGTCATCGGTGAAGCTCCGTGTCAGGATTTGAGTTTGGTCTTGTTGTCAGGATCCGCGTCATCGTTCGCATCGGTTGAGAACGCAACGGGTGCAAACGCGCGGAGGAACGCATCGATGGCGAAACCCGCCCAGCGGCGGCGGGCCATGGCGCTGTGCCGATGGGGCACGGCAAAGCGCTGTCGTTCGAAATCCAATCCCACGATCATGCTGAGCAGCAGTTCCGCGGCCAAGTGCGGTTCGTCACGCCGCAGCCGATCGCGATCCATCGCCACCGCAAGCCAGCGCGCAAGGCGCTCGACCAGCCGTTCGCAGGCGTCCCGGTAAAGCGCCTGCGCTTCATCGGGAAACTGGTGGGCCTCTGCGTTCAACAACTGGCTCGTGGCGACCACCGCAGGATCGCACAGGTGCGCCAGATGCTCCATCGCAAACGCCACCAGGGGTTCGCGCAGATCGTCGCCGGGCTCGTCCAGCCGCACGGTCGCCAGATCCAGGTGTTCCTCGACCACGCTGCGCAGCAGGGCCTGCTTGCTGCCGAACTGGGCGTACAACGTCTGCTTGGAACACCCGGCGCGCTGGGCCACCGCATCCATGCTGATCCGGAATCCCTGTTCGGCCATCAGCGCACGCACGGCCGCATGGACGCGCTGGCGCCGCTGATGCGCAGCAGTCGAGGACAGGGAAGAGGACATGCGGGCTGGACTATACCGTCCAGTTCAGAATATGAGAAGGGTTGAAACGGACGCGTTGTTGTGGACAAAGCGGGGCGCTGTGAGCGGGAGCCGGGAACAGGAAGAGGGAACTGGTAGCCGGTATCCGGTAGCCGACTGATGTGATCGAAGGGTTGTTCTGTGTTGCGTTGTATCGTCAACACTCGCCACCGGTGGCGATGCTCATGCCGCTGACCACTCGCGGTTATCGGCTAGTAGTGATCGGCTCCCGGTTCCCGGCTATCGATTACCGGCTCCCGGCTACCTCCACTCCAACGTCGAACCGCAGCCCTTCGCGCTGCACGCCGTCACTCCGCCGAGGCATGCTGATCACTTCGCGCATCCCGTCGCGCACACGCGTTGAATGCGCTTGGAACGCACCGCCGCTTATGACGCCACGCAACACGGTTGTTGTCGCAACGCGGGATACAATGACCATTCGACTACCAATCGTTGAGTTCCCATCTGCATGAACGCTGTGCGCAGTCCCAAGAAAACTCCGAAACAGGCACCGGAATCCAAGGCCGCCAAGGCCGGCACGTCGGTGACGCCCAGGAAGACGCCCGCCCGCAAGGTGGCTGTCCGACCGGAGACTGCGGCGGCCCGGCCGGCCGCCCGGGCGAGCGCAGGGTTTTCGCTGACGCCGATCTTCACCGCCATCCGCAAGCGCGTGCCCTCCGCACGCCAGGATGAAGCGCAGGCGTTCGCCGAAGCGTTCTACAAGCGCATGGAAGCCGATGAATATCCGCATCACTCCCCGGCGGTGTGGGCGGCCATCGCGATCGACATGCTCGACTTCGCCGGCGTGCGCAAGCCCGGCACCGCGAACGTGCGCGTGTTCAATGCATCGGCCAAGGCCAATGGTTGGGAATCGCCGCACACCGTATTGCAGATCGTCAATGACGACATGCCATTCCTGGTCGATTCGGTGAGCATGGCGCTGGCCGAGATGGGCGTGGGCGTGCACGTGCTCGGCCATCCGCTGGTGCGTTTCAGCCGCGACAAGTCCGGCCGCATCAACGCGGTGGGCGAGGGCAAGGCCGAATCGCTGATGGTGCTGGAGATCGATCGCCAGCAGGCTGAGGACATGCCGCGCATCGAGCAGCGCATCCGCGGCGTGCTGGAGGAAGTGCGTTCGATCGTCCGCGACTGGGGCCCGATGCGCGAGAAGATGCTGGCGGTGGCCGATGACCTGGCCACGCGTCGCCTGCCGGTGAGCGATGCCGGACGCCGCGAGGCGCAGGAATTCCTGCGCTGGGCCGCCAACGACCACTTCACCTTCTTCGGCTATCGCGAATACCGCGTGGAGAAATCCGCCGGCGACGGCATCCTGCGCGCGGTCGAAGGCAGCGGCCTGGGCCTGCTGCATGGACAGGACACCACCGCGCCGCGCACGGTCAAGACGCTGGCCGCGCATTACATGCCGCAGTCCGGTTCGGTCGATGCGTTGATCCTGACCAAGACCAACCGCCGTTCCAGCGTGCATCGCCCGGGCAACATGGATTACATCGGCGTGCTGGAGTTCGACGCCAAGGGCCAGCCGATCGGCGAACAGCGCTTCATCGGTCTCTACACCTCGACCGCCTACAACCGTCGCCCGTGGGAAATTCCGCTGGTGCGCGAGCGCCACGAATACGTGATGCGCCAGTCCGGCCTGTCGCCCAGCAGCCACAGCGGCAAGGCGCTGCGCCACATCCTGGAAACGCTGCCGCGCGAGGAACTGTTCCAGTCCACCGACGAGGAACTCAACCGCACGGCGATGGGCATCCTCGGCCTGCAGGAGCGCGTGCGCAGCAAGCTGTTCCTGCGTCGCGACCGCTACGGCCGCTTCTTCTCCGCGCTGGTCTACATCCCGCGCGATCGCTTCAACACCGACGTGCGCCTGCGCATCGAAGCGCTGCTCAAGGAGGCACTGCGCGGTGAATATGTCGATACCACCGTCAACCTCGGCGAGTCGCCGCTGGCGCAACTGCACCTGACGATCCGGCCCAAGGCCGGCGAACAGGTGGAGGTGGATACCACCGCGCTGGAAGCGGACATTGCCCATCTGCTGCGCAACTGGCAGGACGACCTGCGCGAAACATTGATCAGCCGCCATGGCGAAGCCGGTGGGCTCAAGCTGATGAGCAGCTTCGGCCGTGCGCTTCCGGCCGGTTATATCGAAACCGTCTCGCCCGAGTTCGCCGCCAATGACGTCGAACATCTGGCCGCGCTCGATGGCCCGGATGCGCTGCGCCTGAGCCTGCACCGTTCGCGTCGCGCGCGCGCCGGCGAAGGCAGCCTGCGCCTGAACCTCTATCGCCAGGGCACCGACATTCCGCTGTCCGACGCACTGCCGCTGATGGAGAACATGGGCCTGCGCGTGATCTCCGAGCATCCGTTCCGGCTCGAAGCCGGCGCCACGCCGGTGTACATCCAGGAGTTCGAAGTCGAATCGGCGGTGGGCCCGGTCGATACCGATCGCCAGCATGCCGCCTTCGAGGAAGCCTTCGCCCGCGTATGGCAGGGCGATGCGGAGAACGATGGCTTCAACCGCCTGATCCTCGGCGCCAGCCTGGACTGGCGCCAGGTCGCGATGCTGCGCGGTTACTGCAAATACCTCATGCAGACCGGCGTGCCGTTCTCGCAGGCCTATGTCGAGGAAACGCTCAACCGCTACCCGCTGATCGCGCGCCTGCTGGTGGAACTGTTCGAAGCCCGCTTCGATCCGCGCACCGGGCGCGAGAGCAAGGCCGAGATCCGCGCCGGGCAGGAACGCTTCGCCGCGCAACTGCGCGTGCTGGCGCAGGGCGATGAATCCACGCTGGTGGTGCTGCGCCCGATCCTCGACGCACGCGAAGCCCCGCGCGAACAGCAGATCGAAACCACGCACAAGGCGCTGCTGAAGCTGCTCGACCGCGTGTCCAGCCTCGACCAGGATCGCATCCTGCGCGGTTTCATGGGCGCGATGGACGCCACCCTGCGCACCAGCTTCTATCAGGTCGGCGCCAATGGGCAGCCTGCGCACACGATCAGCTTCAAGTTCGATTCCTCGCGCGTGCCGGATCTGCCCAAACCGCGTCCGTATCGGGAAATCTTCGTGTGCGGCCCGCGCGTGGAAGGCGTGCACCTGCGTTTTGGTCCGGTCGCGCGCGGTGGCCTGCGCTGGTCGGATCGCCGCGAGGATTTCCGCACCGAAGTGCTGGGCCTGGTGAAGGCGCAGATGGTGAAGAACACCGTCATCGTGCCGGTCGGCGCCAAGGGTGGCTTCATCGTCAAGCGTCCGGCCCCGGCCGGCGATCGCGACGCGGTGCTGGCCGAGGGCATCGCCTGCTACAAGCTCTTCATCCAGGGATTGCTGGACATCACCGACAACATCGTGAACGGCCGCATCGTGCCGCCGGTGGATGTGGTGCGCCACGATCAGGATGATCCGTATCTGGTCGTCGCCGCCGACAAGGGCACCGCGACGTTCTCCGACATCGCCAATGGCCTGGCGATCGCGCAGGGCTTCTGGATGGGCGATGCCTTCGCCTCCGGCGGCTCGGTCGGTTACGACCACAAGGGCATGGGCATCACCGCGCGCGGTGCGTGGGAATCGGTCAAGCGCCATTTCCGCGCGATGAACCGCAATTCGCAGACCGAGGACTTCACCTGCGTTGGTATCGGCGACATGTCCGGCGACGTGTTCGGCAACGGCATGCTGCTGTCCGAGCACATCCGTCTGGTGGCCGCATTCGATCACCGCCACATCTTCCTGGACCCGGATCCGGATGCGGCGCGCAGCTTCATCGAACGCCAGCGCATGTTCCAGGTGCCGCGATCGAGCTGGGCCGATTACGACGCCAAGCTGATCAGCAAGGGCGGCGGCATCCATCCGCGCAGCGCCAAGTCGATCGAGATCACCCCGCAGGTGCGCGAATCGCTCGGCCTGCCCGAAGGCGTCAAGTCGATGACGCCGAACGAACTGATGAGCGCGATCCTCAAGGCCCCGGTCGATCTGCTGTGGAACGGCGGCATCGGCACCTACGTCAAGACCAGCAGCGAAAGCCACGCCGATGTCGGCGATCGCGCCAACAACGGGCTGCGCGTCGATGGCCGCGATCTGCGCTGCAAGGTGGTGGGCGAGGGCGGCAACCTGGGCATGACCCAGCTCGGCCGCATCGAAGCGGCGCAGCATGGCGTGCTGCTCAATACCGATTTCATCGACAACTCCGCCGGCGTGGACACCTCGGATCACGAGGTCAACATCAAGATCCTGCTCAATGGCGTGGTGCAGCAGAAGAAGCTGCGCACCGAGGCGCGCAACAAGCTGCTGGCCGACATGACCGACGAGGTCGCGCAGTTGGTGCTGTGGGACAACTATCGCCAGAACCAGGCGCTGAGCCTGATGGAACGCATGAGCGTCTCGCGCATGGGTTCCAAGCAGCATTTCATCCAGACGCTGGAATCGCAGGGCCTGCTCGATCGCCAGATCGAGTTCCTCCCCTCGGATGCGGAACTGGCCGAGCGCAAGGCGCGTGGCCAGGGCCTGACGCGGCCGGAACTGGCCGTGCTGCTGTCCTATTCGAAGCTCGTGGCGTTCCAGCAGTTGCTGGATTCGGACATTCCCGAAGATCCGTATCTGTCCAAGGAACTGCAGCGCTATTTCCCGAAGCCGTTGCAGCGGAAATATGCGGACGAGATGGAGAAGCACCGCCTGAAGCGCGAGATCATCGCCACGGCGGTCACCAACACCACGATCAACCGCATGGGCGCCACCTTCCTGCTGCGCATGCAGGAAGACACCGGCCGCAGCCCAGCCGAAGTGGCCAAGGCGTTCACCATCACCCGCGAAACGCTGGATGCGCGCCTGCTCTGGAACCAGATCGACGCGCTCGACGGCAAGGTGCCCGAGTCGGTGCAGATCGATGCGTTGCAGGTGATCTGGTCGATCCAGCGCAGCTTCACGCGCTGGCTGCTGACCCGGCAGGGGCCGATTCCGGCTATCGCCACGGCGGTGGAACGCTACTACGAAGGCTTCAACGAAATCCGCGCGGCCGATGGCGTGCTGCCCGATTCGCTGCGCCCGGACTACAACGCCAGCCTGGCCGAGTGGAAGGCCAAGGGCCTGCCGCCGGCGCTGGCCGGACAGATCGCGGCGCTGCCGTACCTGGAACCGTCCTGCGACATCATCGAACTGGCGCGCGCCCGCAAGCTCAAGCCGGTCGATGTGTCCAAGGTCTATTACCGGCTGGGCGAAGCGCTGCATCTGCCGTGGTTGCTGGATCAGGTCGACGGGCTGAAGGTCGATGGCCGCTGGCATGCGGTCGCACGTGGCGTGCTGCGTGATGAACTGACCAACCACCAGCGCACGCTGACGGGCCAGGTGCTGTCGATGCCGGGTTCGACGCCGGATGCGAAGGTGCAGGCGTGGCTGCGTCGTGACGACGCTGGCCTGCGTTTCACCCTGGCGATGCTCAACGAACTGGCCGCGCAGAAGAAGCTCGACTACCCGACCGCTTCGGTGGCCGTGCAGCGTCTGGGACAGCTCGCGCAGCAGGGCTGAACCCCGCGCGATCGGTTCGCAGAATCCCTCTCCCGCTCGCGGGAGGGGGACGTTCGGCATCAGGCGAGGCGTTGGCCGGTGGTCCGGAACGGATACCGCCTGTGCACGGCTCGCATCCAGGAGCCTCAATGCTGGCTCCGGGCGAACCTTCGGCACCTCCACGGTGAGCAGGGAATGCGCGCAAAGCGATCGTTCCGCCGCGCCCGCGCACGACTTCCGGCCCTCACTCCCGTTATCCTCTGACGCGAGATTCCAGGGAACCACGGATGAGCCAGACCCCACGCATCGCCTTTCTCGCCAGCCCCGCCGCCGAAGCGCAGCAGGCGCTGGAAGTGCTGACCGCCCTGCATGGCGGCCACGCGCCGGAAGACTCCGATGTCCTGTGCGCGCTGGGCGGCGACGGCTTCATGCTGCAGACGCTGCATCGCCACGGCAGTCTGGGCAAGCCGGTCTTCGGCATGAAGCTGGGCACCGTCGGCTTCCTGATGAACCAGTACCGCAGCGAGGGCTTGATCGAGCGCATCGCCAGTGCCGAGCCCGCCAAGCTGCGCCCGCTGGAAATGCTGGCGCTGACCGAATCCGGCGCGAGCACCGGCTCGCTGGCATACAACGAGGTCTCGTTGCTGCGCCAGACGCGGCAGGCGGCGCACATCCGCATCGATCTCAACGGCGAAACCCGCCTGCCCGAATTGATCTGCGATGGCGTGCTGACCGCCACGCCTGCCGGCAGCACGGCGTACAACTTCTCCGCGCACGGGCCGATCCTGCCACTGGGATCGCACACGATCGCGCTCACCCCGATCGCGCCGTTCCGGCCGCGACGCTGGCGCGGCGCCATCCTCAAGGCCGATACCGAAGTGCGCTTCCGGGTGCTTGATCCGTACAAGCGGCCGGTAAGCGTAACGGCCGATTCGCATGAGGTTCGCGATGTGGTCGAGGTGACGATCCGCGAATCGCACGATAGAACCGTGACCCTGTTGTTTGATCCGGAGCACAATCTGGAGGAACGTATCCTCAGCGAGCAGTTTGTAGTCTGAGGTACCGGGGAGCGGCGTGGGGAGCGTCGCGTGCAGTCGGGCCGCCGCGCATCGGGAGGAATGCAGGCGGCCATCGATCGAGAGGAGCAAGGGGATGAAAGGCGTTTGGCTGTGGGCCCTGTGCGCGCTGTTGCCCGCACAGTCGGCGGTGGCGTGCGCATTGAGCACGCACATGAAACCATTCGCGTTGGAAGAAGGGGCCACGCCCCGTGATGCACCGGAAGACGCCATGCGCGCGCCGGAACTGCGGGTCACCGAGATCACGCGTGGGCTCGGCGGCAGCCCCGGCACCTGCGATGGCTCGGGCCTGCTGGGCGTGCGGCTGGAATGGCCGCGCGGCGACTACGCGCTGGATCAGGTGGGCTTCGAGTTCCGCGTGATTGCCACGGACGCGCCGTACGCGGTGTTTCCCGCCGAGCCGGTTGCCGTCATCAGCGACAGCCGGCGCGCCAATCTGCTTTTCATCTGGCCCGACGATGCGCCGGCGCAGCAGAAACCGCTGCGGATGGAAGTGGAAGTGCGGGCGGTGACGAAGGATTACATGCGCGGCCCGCCCACGCGCTTCATCATCGATTCGACCGGCGACTGAGCCGTATGCGCGGGCGGGACGGCGCATGCCGGTCCGCCCCGTGCATCGAACGAGCGATCGGCTCGCCGCTCCCGCGTCGATGGCCGATACTGTGCGCATGCCTGACAACACCCCCCGCCTGCTGACCGTCGCGGTGACCTCCCGCGCACTGTTCGATCTGGAAGAGAGCCACAAGCTCTTCGAAGTGCAGGGCGTGGAGGCGTACAGCGAATTCCAGCGCCTGCACGAGGACAAGGTGCTGACGCCGGGCGTGGCGTTTCCGGTCGTGCGCAAGCTGCTCGGGCTGAACGTCGGCGCGCCGGCCGATGCGCCGCGCGTGGAGGTGATCCTGCTCTCGCGCAACTCGGCCGATACCGGCCTGCGCATCTTCAATTCGATCCAGCATCACGAACTGGGCATCGTGCGCGCGGTGTTCACGTCCGGCGAGCCGACCTGGCCGTATATCCGGCCGTTCCGCGCGGACCTGTTCCTGTCGGCGAATCCGGATTCGGTGCGGCGCTCGCTCGAACATGGCATCGCCGCGGCGACCATCCTGCCGACGCAGGCGCGTCAGCAGCGTCATGCCGATCAATTGCGCATCGCCTTCGATGGCGATGCGGTGATTTTCGGGGACGAAAGCGAACGCATTTCCCGCGAACAGGGCGTGGAGGCGTTCGGCCGGCACGAGCGCGAGAATGCGCGCGAGCCGCTGTCCGGCGGCCCGTTCAAGAATTTCCTGTCGGCGCTGCACCAGTTGCAGCAGGCGTTTCCGGCAGGCGAACACTCGCCGATCCGCACCGCGCTGGTGACCGCACGATCGGCGCCGGCGCACGAGCGGGTCATCCGCACCCTGCGCGAATGGGGCGTGCGACTGGACGAAGCGCTGTTCCTCGGCGGCCGCCACAAGGGTCCGTTCCTGGATGCGTTCGGCGCGGACATCTTCTTCGACGATTCCCAGCACAACATCGACAGTGCGCGATCGCATGTCGCCGCCGGTCACGTGCCGCACGGCGTCGCCAACGATCCATTGCCCTGACGCACGGCCGGATGGATCGTCGCGATTCCATCGGCACACCCTTCGTCCGCCGCGGGGCGTGGTACACGACGCTGCAATTCAGCCGCTCGGTCACGCAGAGCCGGATGTATACGTGGTGGCCGGATCGCTTGCAGGTCGGCTACACGCGCACGATGCTGGCGGCCCTGCTGGTGCAGCCGCGTCCGCAGCGCATCGGCATTCTCGGGCTCGGCGGCGGATCGCAGGCCAAGTTCTGCCATCGCCATCTTCCGCAGGCCCGCATCGAGGCCTGCGAGAGCAACGCGGCGGTGATTGCATTGCGCGATGCATTCCGCGTTCCGCCCGATGGCGAACGCTTCCGCATCGTGCAGGCGGACGCCGCGCAGTTCATCCGCAGGCAGCGCGGTGTGTATCACCTCCTGCTGCTGGACGCCTACGATGCGCACGGCATTCCATCGACCCTGTCGACACAACCGTTCTACGATGCGTGCCGTGATGCGCTGGCCGATGACGGCATCCTTGCGGTGAATCTGTACGCCACCGATGGACGCCGGCACATCGCGCGTCTGCGCCGCAGTTTCGAAGGACGCGTGCAGGTGCTGGAAGAACCGGATCAGGCCAACCGGGTGGCGTTCGCCTGGCGCGAGCGGGCACGTGCGCATCGGCTCGGCGATGTGCTCGCATCACTGGATCGCGGCGCAAGGCGACAACTCCGGAGCGGACTGCGGCGCCTGGCCGCGGCGGTGGAGCAGATCGAATGATGCTGCCGATGCCGCGATGCTTCAGCGATCCAGCGGCAGGCGGATGTCCGTCAGACGCCAGCGCAGGCCCTGCCGCGTGAACACGCAGACGATCGGGTCGCCCGATGCGTCATGCACGGTCGCGGTGAAGCGCGAGGCCGATTCATAGCGCAGTTGGGCGTTCTTCAGCGGATCGGCGGGCACGGCCGGCGCGTAGGTGTCGCCACCGACGGTTTCGCCGATGGCCTGTTTCCACATCGAGCGGCCCTGCAGCAGCGCAGCGATGCCCAGCGGCGTGACCAGCGTATCGACGCTGCGACCGAGCGCGCCGTTGGCAACGGACAATGCGAACGCGCCGAACACGTTGGATTGAACTTCCGGCCCGGCGCGACGGGCCAGATAATCTTCCGCCTGCGCACGCAGGTTGACGCGCAGCGCCGGAAAATCCACGTGCCGCTCCAGCTTGGCCGTGTCCTGCTCGGCCAGCGCATCGCGGATGCCGTGGATGGCCAGATACGGACCGGCAGCCACGTAGCCGGCCAGCCCCAGCACGATCAGAAGCACCAGCGCGATCCACTTCTTCATCAGAATTCCAGATCCAGTGCCGCGCACAGGTAATCGACGAACGGCGCGAGCGCGACCAGATCGGTGGCGATCGTCTTGCGCAGGCGCGGCCCGGTCATCACGTCATCGTCGAGCGCACGCCAGAAAATGAAATTGCGGTGCTTGATGTCTTCGATGAACTCGAAATCGGCAGGGAAACCGCGCGGGGGGCGGCTCAGCTTTTCATCCTCGCCGTACTCGAAGCGGCGACGCAGCGCAGGCGCATGCGCGGCGGCTTTCCATGCGGATGGGTTGTCGAAGATGAACTGGCGGATGCGGCGCTGCGTGTGCGATTCCGGATGCCAGAGGCCCGCACCGACGAATGATTCGCCCGGTTGCAGGTGGATATAGAACGAAGGCGCGGCGACCTGCTTGCGACGCTCATGATAGAGCCGCGCGCCCTGCCAGGGCTTGTAGGGCGATTTGTCGGTGGAATAGCGCGCGTCGCGGTAGATGCGGAACAGCGAGCCGCCGACGGTCCTGGGGTCGGATCGGAAGTGCGTCGAGATCGCGGCCAGATCCGGCTGCAGATCCACCAGCAGTTGCAGGAACGGCTGCTTGACGTGTTCCTCGTACTGGGCGCGGTGCGCGTTGAACCAGGTCTTGTCGTTGTTGCGCGCCAGCCCCTTGAGGAACTTGAAACTGGCGTCGGTGAAATAGATCGTCAAAGCGAATGCTCCAGGTCCTCGCCCCACGCTTGCAGTTGATCCAGCAACTGCCGCGCGGACGCGTCGATGTCGGGTCGCGCGCGCAGGCGCGCCATTTCCTCGCGGAAGGTATCGAAGCTGTATTCGGACCAGCCGCGATCGGCGCCCAGGCGTTGCCGGCGGTAATCGTCCCAGCGCTGGCGTTCGCCCGGAGTCAATGAATCGGGCCAGTTGCGCGCGCGATAGCGGAACAGCAGTTCCGGCAGGCGGGGATCGCGGAAACCGAAGTCCCGCAGGCCCAGCTCCGCAGGTGGGGTGGCGCGCACTTCCGGAAAGCGCCGGCGGTCCCCGTCACCCAGGAAGCCGCTGTAGAGCGAGGCATCCACGTCCGGCATGTCGAACGCGCGTTCGGCGCCATACACCTGGCGGACCTTCTCGGCCAGCAATGGCCCGTGTGCACGCAACCGCGATGCGCGGGCGGCGATGGCGTCGGCGTCGATGCCGAGTCGATCGTAGTCATCCGCGCGCAGGTGCGCCTGCGCCACCAGCACCGGACAGCGGTTGAGATGGATTTCCTTCAGCGGTACGCGCTGCTCGCCTTCGGGCAGATCCGCGGCGGGCGTGTAGAGCCGATCGGCGATTGCTTCAGCGTCCTGCGACAGCAGCGCGTCCGGGTCGCCGTCGAGATCGAAGACGATGATGCGGTTGTCGTACTGGGGATGGCGCGCCAGCGGCAGCACCATCGCCGCGCAGAAACGCTGCGCCGGATAGCGCTGGGAGACGTGCAGCACCGGCGTCATCGCCACCGTGTCCAGCAGGCTGGCGGCGAAGCGCTTGTCGCGCAGGCGCAGCGCGTAGTCCCACAGGCGCGGCTGCGATTGCCGCATCAGCCGGCCCATGCCGATGGTCGCGTGCACATCGGACATCGCCTCGTGCGCGTCGCCTTCGCGCACGCCGTTGAGCGCGGCCAGTTGTTCCAGCTTGAACGAGGCGTGGCCATCCTCGCGGCGCGGCCAGTTCACCCCGTCCGGACGCAGGGCATGCATCAGGCGCATCACGTCCAGCAGATCCCAGCGCGAGTTGCCGCCGCGCCATTCGCGTTCGTAGGGATCGTGGAAATTGCGGAACAGTCCGTGGCGCACGAACTCATCGTCGAAGCGCAGCGAGTTGTAGCCCAGCGTGCAGGTTTCCGGCCGCGCCATTTCCTCGGCGATCCGGGCGAACGCATCGGCCTCGCCGATGCCGATCTCGGCGGCGCGCTGCGGCGTGATGCCGGTGATCAGGGTCGCGGTGGGCGAGGGCAGCAGATCGTCGGCCGGACGCACGAAGAACGTCACCGGATCCTCGATCGGATTGAGTCCGGCGTCGGTGCGCTGGGCGGCGAACTGGGCGATGCGCGTACGGCGCGGATCGGCGCCGAAGGTTTCCAGATCGTAGAACAGGAAGCTTGCGGTCACGGCATTCCACTCTGCGCGGGCGTGTCCTGCAGCGGCGCCAGCCTTCGGACGACTTCGGCGTCCAGCCAGTCCCAGTCGATGTCATCGAGATGGGCGTGACCGCGCGTGGCCTGGATCAACAGTTCGCGCTGCACATGGCTGCGCTGGAACGCCAGCGAATACGGGATGCGCATGAAGCTGACCATCGTGTAATGCGGTACGAAGCGGCCCGGATGCCGCTCCTGCAAGGCCCGTTCGAGATCGCGCTGCAACAGGAAGGCTGCATCGTCCACCTTGTCGCGCATCTCGATGTAGTTCTCCAGCGCCATCGCCTGGATCGCGCTCGCATCGGGCTTGCGTTCGCGTTCGAACGCCGCGAATGCGGCCGCGCGATCCGGTTCGCGTTCCAGATGCGCGGCCAGCGCCACGCAATCCTCGAACGCGCAGTTCATGCCCTGGCCGTGGAAGGGCACCATCGCGTGCGCCGCGTCACCGAGCAGCACCGCGCTGCCGCCGATGTGCCAGCGATCCAGATACAGCGTGGCGAGCAGGCCGACCGGATTGTGCTCCCAGTCGTCCTGCAGTTCCGGAATCAGCGGCACCGCGTCGGCGAAGTCGCGCTCGAACAGCGCTCGCGCCTGCGCCGGCGTGCGCACGGTGTCGAAGCCGGGATCGCCTTCATTGGGCAGGAACAGCGTGACCGTGAAGGTCTTTTCGTCATTGGGCAGGGCGATGCACATGTAGTGCCCTCGCGGCCAGATGTGCAGCGCGTTGGGTTCGATCTGGAAGCCGCCGTCGGGCCCGGGCGGGATTTCCAGTTCCTTGTAGGAATGATCGAGGAACTCGGTGCGCTCGCCGAGATCGGCGCGCTGCATCATCGCCGCGCGCAATGACGAACCGGCACCGTCGGCGCCGACCAGCGATTCGAATGCGTGGCGATGCGTCGAGCCATCGCGCTCATCGATGAAGCAGGCCACGCCCGCGTCGAAATCCACCGCATCCAGCCGCCGATGGAAGTGCAGCGTCGCGCCTGCGCGCTCGGCCAGATCCAGCAGGGTGATGTTGAGATCGCCGCGGTGCACCGACCAGATGACTTCCGAATCATCGCGACCGTAGCGTTGCAACTGGGTGTGGCCTTCGCGCGAGTGGACCATGCGTCCGCGCATCATCACCGCCTGCCGCATCACCGCATCGTCGGCGTCGGCCTGCCGCAGCGCATGGCGCCCGCGTTCGGCGAGGGCCAGATTGATCGAGCGCCCGCCCGCATAACCCTGCACGCGGGGATCGCCGCGTTTTTCGAACACCTCGATCCTCCAGCCCTTGCGCGCAAGCAGGATGGCGAGCAGCGCACCGGCCAGGCCGGCGCCGATGAGGGTGAGCGAACGGGAGGGAGCGTGGCTCATGCGGTCTCCTAGAAACCTTTCCAGGCTTCGACTTCTTCGACGAAGCGATGGACATCCATGTAACGGTTGTACAAGGGCGCCGGCGAAATGCGGATCACATCGGGTTCGCGCCAGTCGCCGAGCGTACCGACGGACGCCAGGTAGTCAAACAGCTCGCGACCGCGCTCGCGGCCGCCGATCACGCGCAGCGACAACTGCGCACCGCGCCGTCCGGGCTCACGCGGCGTTACGATTTCCAGTGCATCGGAAAGCCGCGCGTCGATCAGGGCTTCGAGCAGGCCGGTGATCTTCTCGGACTTCGCGCGGATGGCAGACATGCCACCGGCGCGTTCAAACAGGTCAAGCGAGGCGCGCAGCGGCGCCAGGCCAAGGATGGGCGGATTGCTCAACTGCCATCCATCGGCGCCCGCGGTCGGCACGAACTGCGGGCCCATCTGGAAGCGCGTGCGCTGTTCGTGCCCCCACCAACCGGCAAAGCGCGGCAGATCGGCCTGTGCGTGGCGCTCGTGCACGAAACAGCCCGCCACCGCACCCGGACCGGAGTTCATGTACTTGTAGTGGCACCATACGGCGAAATCGGCGTCGCTGTCGTGCAGGTGCACCGGTACGTTGCCGACCGCATGCGCGAGATCGAACCCCACGCACGCGCCCTGGGCTTTGCCCAGCCGCGCGATTGCCGGCAGATCGAAGGCCTGTCCGGTGCGGTACTGGATGCCCGGCCACAGCACCAGCGCCAGTCGCGCGCCGTGCTCGCCGATCGCCCGTTCGATCGCGGCCATCGATATCGTGCCGTTGGCTTCATCCGGCTGCACTTCGATCAGATCCGTTGCCGGGTCGAAGCCGTGGAAACGGATCTGCGATTCGACCGCATGCCGATCCGACGGGAACGCACCGGCTTCGATCAGGATGGCCGGACGTTCGGTGGTCGGGCGATAGAAGCTCACCATCATCAGGTGCAGGTTGGCGGTCAGCGAGTTCATCGCGACCACTTCCTGCGGCAGCGCGCCGACCACGCGGGCCAGGGGTTCGCGCACGAGTTCGTGGTAATCCAGCCATTGCGCCGGCGCGGTGAAGTGGCCTTCGACGGCCTGGTTGGCCCATTTGTCGAGCACTTCCTGCACGTACTGCCGCGCGCCGCGTGGCTGCAACCCCAGCGAGTTGCCGACGAAGTAGATCTGCTCGTTGTGCTTGTGCCTGGGGATCAGGAATTCATTGCGCAGTGCACGCAGCGGATCGGCAGCATCCAGTGCGATGGCATGGGTACGGGACAACAGTTCGGTCATGGAAAGGCCGGCGTCAATCGTGTGGAGGCGGAACAGAGGCGGATCGATGCGGACTGCACCGTGGAAAGCGGCCGTGGAACGTGATCCAGGATCGCCATCAGTTGAAACGATGGGCGGGCAGGCCGAGCCATTCCAGCGCGGTGCCGTGGTAGAGGCGCGCCTGGCCGGCTTCATCCAGTTGCAGGGCGGCAATGCCCGCGCCCGGCTCCTGTTCGCCGAGCGGGAACGGGTAATCGGTGCCGAGCATCACGCGATCGACGCCGACGGTATCGAGCAGATAGCGCAACGCGCGCGGATCGGCGACCCACGAATCGAAGTACACGCGATCCAGATAATCGCGCGGATTGCGCGGGTTGTCGGTGGCGACCAGATCCGGACGCATATTGAAGCCGTGTTCGATGCGCCCAAGCGTGTACGGAAAACTGCCGCCGCCGTGGGCGAAGCAGACCTTCAGGCCCGGCAGGCGTTCCAGCACGCCGCCGAAGATCAGGCAGCAGGCCGCGCGCGATTGTTCGGCCGGCATGCCGACCAGCCAGGGCAGCCAGTATTTCGGCATCGAGGCCGCGCCCATCATGTCCCACGGATGCACCAGCAGCGCGGCGCCCAGTTCGCTGGCGGCCTGGAAGAACTCGAACAGCTCGGGCGCGTCGAGATTCCAGTCGTTGACGTGGCTGCCGATCTGCACGCCCTGCAGGCCGAGTTGATCCATGCAGCGTTCGAGTTCCTGCACGGCCAGTCGCGGCGATTGCAGCGGTACCGTGCCGAGCCCGGCGTAATGACGCGGATGATCGCGGCAGGCGGCGGCGGTGTGATCATTGAGCGACTGATGCAGTTCCAGCGCCTGATGCGGCTTGGCCCAGTAACTGAACATCACCGGCACCGTGCTGATCACCTGGACCTGGACCCCGAAGCGGGCGTAGTCCTCGATCCGCACCTGCGGATCCCAGGTCTTGGGCCAGATTTCCCGGAAGAACTTGCCGTCGCGGTAGATGCGGTGGCGGCCGTCGTCGCCGTGGTGGATCACCGGGAAACGGGGATCGCCGTACTTGCTGGCCAGGTCGGGCCAGTCACGGGGGAGGACGTGGGCGTGGGTGTCGATCTTGAGCATGGCCCGATTCTAGGGCCAATGCGCGCGGGTTGAGCTCAGTGACCGTCCAGCAGCTTCTTCGCCGCGGCGCGGGCTTCCTTGCTGACATCGGCGCCGCCGACCATGCGGGCGATCTCGTCCACGCGCCCGGCGGCGTCCAGCGCGGCCACCGAGGACTGGGTGATGCCGTCCTGCGCGGCCTTGCTGACACGGTACTGCGCGTGGCCGGCGGCGGCGACCTGCGGCTGGTGGGTCACGCACAGCACCTGGC
>JAEWBY010000094.1 GCA_023390905.1 Pseudomonadota bacterium
GGCAAGCGGGTTAGGCCGACAGCCTCACGCTTGAACTCCTCGCTGTAACGCTTTCTCTGCTGCATGACACTCCTCCTGCCCCATCATGGGGCTTAACTGAAGTGTCCGTGTTAGCGGGGTAGAACCCGTTGCTTAGCCGGAAATCCGGGATTAAATTCGCCTCCTTGATCAGAGGATAGAGAGCCATTTTCAAAAGGGCACTGGACAGATCCAGCAGGTCGCGATCGAGGTCATTACCACTGATATTTCTGGCGATCGTCTTCAGTTGTGTCTTGGCAGGAACCCCTCTCTTTCCGAGTTCTCTCTTCATGCGCAGCGCAAGTGGCACGAGGAATGCCGATCCGCCACAAGCCGGATCGTGCCACTTGTGATCAAGAACCGACGCGCCTCGCTTCACCAGGTTCTCGATGACTCGGTCCGCCAGCCTGGGCGGCGTAAAGAACATCGCATGCTCTTCTCGCACCGCCGCACCTACTAGCCGTGAATGCAAGGTTGCAAGCCAGTATGCCGCTTCATCGAATGATTGCTGGTCGAGCCATGTAACGAAGTTCTGGACCTCCGACGTGGCCTCCAGATGACTGGTCCCCCAGGGCTGGCGCTCAGGCAGAAGATCCGGGAATTGCTTGGCTTGCCACAGGTAGACCATTACCTTGATTAGCCGTCCAGGCGGGTATGACTTGTCTACGAGCTTCTGCAGCGATTTGGCGCGCCTGTAGAAGCTGAGCCTGGCGCTAGGAATGACCACGTTAGCGGCGAACACCTGCGCCAAGCCGACGTGAATCGACCATTCCGCAGCGCGCAAGAAGTCCTGCCGATTCCCCACCGGTCCTAGGGAAGGCAGAGACCTGCCCACTGATTTTCGGTGAAGAGGCGCCCAGCCCCTCCCAATCCCCGCGAAAACGCACTGCAATAGCTCCGTCTGCCCCCGACTCCATATGCAATAAATACCATATGCGCTCTCTTCTGTCGGGCGGACAGGGGAAAGGAATCGACCCTCGTGGCATCCGAGGTGCCCCGTAGAAGGAGTTGGATTGTGCCGCCACGGTGGCTATGGGCCCCGCATCCGCGACCACCCCGACTTCCTGCCGAAGTCTACGCGTCGGCCGTTGGGCCCAGGCGCGGCAAGCCATGCCGAGAAGGCTCGTCAGGAAGCCTGCAGCTGAACGGCCATATCCGCCTCCATCCATCGAGTGTGTGCATTACCCGGCGATATACCAAGTCGGCGGAGGGTGGCCGGCCAAGTCACCTTCTCGTCTCGTCCGCCTGCAATCTCACGCTCCTAAAAAAAGGGGCCCTCATGGAGCCCCTTTTTGTTAAAGCACAGCGTGTAGCGATTTATGCCTATCGAACTAGCGACTTATGCCTATCCGCACACCGACAGTCGACATCTGCCTCAAGACCGCTTCACCCGCACTTCGAATACCCGCAATTCAGGCACGTCGCACACCCATCCATGATCACCAGTGCCTTGGTGCTGCACTTGTGGCACAGGGTGGCGGAAGGCGGGAAGCTGGTGCCGTCGCCGGTGACGGCGATGTCTTCGGATGCGGAGACGCTGGAGATCGCGCCGCTGGCGCTGTCTCCGGCGATGGCCGGAGAAGCGGTGACGGTTTCGCTTACGTCAGAGTTTTTTTTTGCGCGATCTTCGTACTGCTTGCGCTTTTCGGCGAGCAGCGCGCGCTGGTGCTCGCTCATCTGCGGGTCGTGGATGAGGCCGATCGACTTCATGTGTTCTTCGACGATGGCGCCGAGTTCGGCAACCAGTGACGGCATGTAGACGCCGCCGGCCTTGAAGTAGCCGCCGCGCGGATCGAACACGGCCTTCATTTCATCGACCAGGAAGGTCACGTCGCCGCCCTTGCGGAACACCGCCGACATGATGCGGGTCAGCGCGACGATCCACTGGAAGTGCTCCATCGACTTGCTGTTGATGAAGATCTCGAACGGACGGCGCAGTTCGTGTTCGGTGCCGGCGTTGAGCACGATGTCGTTGATCGTCACGTACATGGCATGTTCCACCAGCGGCGACTTGATCTTGTAGGTGCTGCCGACCAGCACTTCCGGGCGTTCGATGCGCTCGTGCATGTGGATGATGTCGGCCTTGGGCAGCTCCGCTTCGGCCTTGTCACGGCTGATCGACGCGGCCTGCACCGGCGGCGCGGCTTCACGCGCCCTGTCTTCCGGAGTGAGGACGCTGTAACCCTTGATTTTCTTGTCGATCTTGACGGCCATGATGGGAAATCCTGTTGTGTCTTGCTTGATGTGTTGATGTCTTGGACGATGCGGGCCGGCCCGCCGCGCTTCCCTCTCCCGCGAACGGGAGAGGGGTGACGCGATTACTTTCTGGAACCCGCCTTCCTGGCGGTCTTGCGTGCTGCGGTACTCGGGGTCCTGCGTGCGGTCTTTGCCGCTTTCTTCGGTGCTGCCTTGCGTGCCGCCTTCGTCGCCTTCTTCACCGCCTTGCGGGCGGGTGCGGCTCCGGTGGCTTTCTTCACGGCCTTGCGCGCGGTGGCCTTGCGCGCCGTGGTCTTCCTGGTGGCGGCCTTTTTCGTGGCCTTCTTCGCCGCGCCCGCACCGGCCTTCCCCGCGGTGGTTTTCTTCGCGGCCTTCTTCGTGGTTTTCCTGGTGGCCTTCTTCGCGGTCTTCTTGCCGGTCTTGCGTGACAGTGCGCTGACTTCCTGCTTGGCGGCGGCGCTGGCGGCCTGCAGGCGCTTCTTCGCCTTGGCGACCGTCTTCTTCACAGCCTTGGTGGCCTTGGACGTGCGACGGGTGACCGCCTGCTCGGCGTCCTGCACCACCTTGCGCGCGCGGGCGACGGTGCCACTGGCGCTGGTGGTGACCGCACTGCTGATTTCCAGTGCTTTTTCCTTGACAGTCTCGGCGGCGTCGGAAAGCGTCGCCGTGACACCATTACCGTTGCTCATGTGCCCTCCTGTGGGCTCTGTCGTTGAATGCCGACGCCGATGCCATGCCGCTGTTCACGGTGCTGCATGGGCTGCTCCGCGCTGCGTGGCAGGTGAACCGCACCATGCGGCTCGCGGCGGCCCGGGTGCCTTTTGGCTTTCCCGGGCTGCAGCACCTGCTCCGTCAGAACTTGCCGTAATAGCCTTCCTTCAACGCATCGAACAGATTGGCGGCGGTGTGCATCTCGCCGTCGTATTCGATCTGTTCGTTGCCCTTGACCTCGATGACGCTGCCGTCCTCCAGTTCAAAGCGGTAGGTGGTGTTCTCCAGATCGGCTTCCTTCACCAGCACGCCCTGGAAGGCGGCGGGATTGAAGCGGAACGTGGTGCAGCCCTTGAGGCCCTGTTCGTGGGCGTAGCGGTAGATGTCCTTGAACTGCTCGTACGGATAGTCGGTCGGCACGTTGGCGGTCTTGGAGATCGAGCTGTCCACCCACTTCTGCGCGGCCGCCTGCACGTCGACGTGTTCCTTCGGGCTGATGTCGTCGGCGGCGATGAAATACTCCGGCAGTTTCGCCTCGGCGTCATCGGAGAACGGCATGGCCTTCGGGTTCACGAGTTCGCGGTAGGCGAGCAGTTCGTACGAATAGACGTCCACCTTTTCCTTGGTTTTCTTGCCTTCGCGGATCACGTTGCGGCTGTAGTGGTGCGCGAACGAGGGTTCGATGCCGTTGGAGGCATTGTTGGCCAGCGACAGGCTGATGGTGCCGGTGGGCGCGATCGAACTGTGGTGGGTGAAGCGGCTGCCGGTTTCGGCCAGTGCTTCGACCAGTTCCGGAGCGACGGTCGCCACGCGCTGCATGTAGCGGCTGTAGCGGGCGTGCAGCACCTTGCCGGCAATCTGCTGGCCGATCTTCCAGCCGTCCTTCACCATCTCCGGACGCTTGCGCAGCATCTCGGCATCGACGGTGAACAGCTCGTCCATGATCGGCGCGGGGCCTTTTTCCTTCGCCAGCGCCAGCCCCATTTCCCAACCGGCCACCGCCATCTCGCGGGCGATCGCTTCGGTGAACTCGCAGGATTCGGCGCTGCCGTACTTGTGCTTGAGCATGGTCAGGGTGGAGCCCAGGCCCAGGAAGCCCATGCCGTGGCGGCGCTTGCGCAGGATCTCGGCGCGCTGCTGTTCCAGCGGCAGGCCGTTCACTTCGACCACGTTGTCGAGCATGCGGGTGAACACGCGCACGACTTCCTTGTATTCCTCCCAGTCGAAACGCGCCTGATCGGTGAACGGATCACGCACGAACTTGGTCAGGTTGACCGAACCGAGCAGGCACGCGCCATAGGGCGGCAGCGGCTGTTCGCCGCAGGGATTGGTCGCGCGGATCGTCTCGCACCACCAGTTGTTGTTCATCTCGTTGACGCGATCGATCAGGATGAAGCCCGGCTCGGCGTAGTCGTACGTCGAGACCATGATCATGTCCCACAGGTGGCGCGCGCGGATGTGGCCGTAGATCTTGCAGGCGACCAGACCGTCATCGCGCACGACATAGTTCTTGTGGGTCGGCCAGTCGCGCCACACCACCTGGCTGGCGTCGTTGACGTCGAGATCGCCCTGTTCCTTGACATTGACCGGGAACACCAGCGGCCAGTCGGCATCGGTGTTGACCGCCTCCATGAAGCCGTCGGTGATCAGCAGCGACAGGTTGAACTGGCGCAGGCGGCCGTCTTCGCGCTTGGCGCGGATGAAATCCTTTACGTCCGGATGCGACACGTCGAAGGTGCCCATCTGCGCGCCGCGACGGCCACCGGCCGAG
Organism: Pseudomonadota bacterium; assembly: GCA_023390905.1. GTDB lineage: Bacteria > Pseudomonadota > Gammaproteobacteria > Xanthomonadales > Xanthomonadaceae > Pseudoxanthomonas_A. Next base: position 4,718 of record JAEWBY010000094.1, read on the forward strand.
GACACGGTGAAGCACATCTTGTCGTAGATATCCATGAAGGACATCGGGCCGGAGGTGTACGCGCCGGCGCCGGCGACGAACGCGCCCTTCGGACGCAGCGTCGAGAATTCATAGCCGATCCCGCAGCCGGCCTTCAGGGTCAGGCCCGCTTCGTGGACCTTGTCCAGAATGCCGTCCATCGAATCCTCGATGGTGCCCGAGACGGTGCAGTTGATCGTGCTGGTGGCCGGCTTGTGCTGCTGGGCGCCGGCGTTGGAGGTGATGCGGCCGGCGGGAATCGCACCGCGGCGCAGCGCCCACACGAAACGCTCGTACCAGTAGGTGCGCTTTTCCGGCGTCGCTTCGGCGTCGGCCAGCGCGCGGGCCACGCGCTGGTAGGTGCCGTCGATGTCGGCATCGAGGGCTTCGCCCTGCTTGGTCTTCAGGCGGTATTTCTTGTCCCAGATATCCTGCGACGCGGGCTGCATGGGGATCTCGGCCCCGATGTCCGCCGTCTTCACCGCCTCAAGGCGCACCGTGCTCATGTTCTGTCTTTCTCCTTGGTCCTGACCGGATGCTTTGTTCTTGTCGTGGGCGCTGCCGCGGGGGTGCCGGGCGATGGGGCGCGTAGTCTGTCCACTGCGTGGGAACGGCAATGGCGAGCGTCGCCCGTCCTGGCCGCGTGAACTCGCTCAATCCTCCCCTGCAACAGCCCTGCGGCCCTGCCGATGGACCCCGCAAAAACACCAGTGCTTGGGTCCGCCCCGCGTCAAACCGCTATATCTAGTGGCAGCGCGAAGTCGCAAAACTACCCCCCGTACATGACACTGTCAATCTGCAATGCGAGGTTTTTTTCCTCGCGGATCAGCCCGATCCAGTGGAACGCGCAAGGGCCCTGCGTGGAACTTCATTGCGGGTTTAGTGGTCGATGCCCACACTCGATCCCGACCCGCGCCGGGGCCACCGCTGGCGAACCAGACGATGCGCCCGGCCTTCCCCCGTCGACCCCACTCCAACGACCTGCCGCGATGCAAAAACTGCGACCGATCCCGACCCTGCTCGCCCTGACCGCCGCCGCCGCCTTCGGCGGGTTCGCCGCCACGGCCATCCACGAAACCCTCCAGCAGCCCGCACAGGCGATGCCGGCCACGGCGATTCCCGCCGCCTCGGCCACCCTGCCGACCGCGGTGGACGGCCAGGCCATGCCTTCGCTGGCGCCGATGCTCAAGCGGGTGACGCCGGCGGTGGTCAGCGTCTACAGCCGACAGACCGTGCGCGAGGCCAGCCCGCTCGGGCCGTTCGCCGATGATCCGTTCTTCCGCCGCCTCTTCGGCATTCCGGACGTGCCGCGTGAACGCGTCGAGCGCGCGCTCGGCTCGGGCGTCATCATCGATGCGCAGCAGGGCCTGGTGCTGACCAACCACCACGTGATCGAGAATGCCGATGGCGTGTCGGTCACGCTGTCGGACGGGCGCACGATGGAGGCCGAGTTCATCGGCTCCGATCCCGATACCGACGTGGCGGTGATCCGCATCCCCGCCACCCGTCTCACCGCCATTCCGCTGGCCGACAGCGATCAGCTGCAGGTCGGCGATTTCGTTGTGGCGATGGGCAACCCCTATGGTCTCGGGCAAACGGTCACCTCGGGCATCGTGTCGGCGGTGGGCCGCAGCGGCATCCCGGTGATGGGCTTCCAGAACTTCATCCAGACCGATGCCTCGATCAATCCCGGCAACTCCGGCGGTCCGCTGGTGAACCTGCAGGGCCAGCTGGTCGGCATCAACACCGCCAGCTTCAATCCGCGCGGCAGCATGGCCGGCAACATCGGGCTGGGCTTTGCCATTCCAATCAACATGGCGCGCAACATCAAGGATCAGCTCGTGCGCACCGGCGAAGTCCGGCGCGGCACGCTGGGCGTGGAAACGCAGAACGTGGACGAGCGCCTCGCCAAGGGCCTGGGGCTGGAGATCGCGCGCGGCGCGCTGGTGACCCGCGTGTATCCGGGCTCGGCCGCGGCGGCCGCGGGCCTCCAGTCGGGCGACGTGGTGCTGTCGGCCAACGGGCAGCGCATCGACAACGGCGCGTCGCTGCACAACTTCGAGGGCCTGCAGGATGTTGGCAGCCGCGTCACCCTGGAGGTGCGCCGCGACGGCAAGCCGCTGCAACTGACGGCCACGCTGAAGGAAGGCGTGCGCTCGCTGGAGGGCGCGACGATCGATCCGCGCCTGGGCGGGGCCACGTTCAAGGAACTCGACGAAGCCACGCGCCAGCAACTGCGCAGCCTGGGCGCCAACGGCGGCCTGCAGGTGAGCAACGTCACCCGCGGCAGCCGCGCCTGGAACAACGGCCTGCGCGCCAACGATCTGGTGATCGCCGGCAGCAGCGGCGAATTCAGCGATCTCGCCGGCTTCCGCGCCAGTTTCGAACGCAAGCCGCAACAGTTGATCCTGAGGGTGATGCGCGGCCGCACGTCGGGCGATCTGCTGATGCAGTGAGTCCGGATGAACCAGTCGGATTCGGGATTCGGGATTCGCGGAAAGTGTGAGTATCCGCGAATCCCCGCATCGCCCCATCCTGCAACGCCCCGCTTCACCCGCGCCTCATGCCCCCCTGCGCTACAGTGCTTCGGCCATCCCTCACTGCAGGAGCACGACATGAACACCACACCTTCCGACACCGTTGCACCGACCGCGACCAGCTCGGTCAAGTCCAATCTGGGCGAAGCCGGTTCGCATCTGAAGACCGCCGCTTCGGCCGCCGGCGAAGCCATCAAGGGCGCGGCCACCGCGGCCGGTGACGAGTTGCGTCTGGGCAAGGCGCAGGTCAAGTCCGAACTGGCCGACAGTGCGCTGGCCGGAATCGCCGCGGCCGAAGTCGGTGGCGCGGCCGCGCGCGAACAGATGGACGCGCTGATGGACAAGGGCCGTGATCTGATCGACAGCGCGGCCGAACTGATCCGCGAGCGTCCGCTGGCTTCGTTCGGTGTGGCCTTCGCCGCCGGCTGGATCATCGCCAAGCTCGCACGCAGCGGCGGCGACAAGTAAGCACGCGTGACCGCACCGCACACGAGCGAAACGCCGGCCGGTGAAACCGGATCCGAATCGGGCGCGCCGCCGGATCGGGATCCGGCGCCGGGGCTGGAAGAAAGCCTGCGCGAAATCGGCCAGACCGGCAAAGCGGCGCTGGGCTCCGGACGCGACAGCGTGCGGGCCCTGCGCCGGTTGATCTCGGCCGACATCGCGCTCGCGCGCAGTGCGTTCGGCCGCGGACTGGCCTGGGCCGGCGTGGCCGTCGTGTTCGGTGCATCGGCCTGGTTGCTGATCACCGGCGCACTCATCGCCTTGCTGCAACGGATGGGCTGGTCGTGGCTGGAATCGCTTTCGCTCGCCGCCGCGATCAGCATCCTGATGGCACTGATCGCCGCGCGGCGCGTGAGCCATTACTTCGACTACACCGGCATGCATGCCACCCGCCGCCAATTGCATCGTCTCGGGCTGTTCGACGAGAAGGACGATGACGACGAAGAGGGCTGCCGATGAATTTCGAGAAACTCCAGCGTCGGGTGCAGCGCGCCGAGCAACTCGTCGAAGGGCGGATGCAGCAGACCCAGGGCCACTGGATCATGTTGCGCCACGCCTGGGGTGATGCGTGGACGCCCGGGCGCATCGTCATCGCCGGGCTGGTGAGCGGTTTCCTCGCCGGACGCGCGGAACCGTTGAAGAGCATGACCGGTGCGCGCTGGTTGCAGATGGTGGGGTCGGTCTCCAGCCTGTTCGCCAGCTTGCAGGCCGCGACCGCGGCCGGCGAAGCGAGCGTGGCCGCCGATACCGCCGGCGAAGCGGCCGACACCGCCCAGGCGGTGCAGGAAAACGCAGCGATGCAGGATGCCGGTGTCGCATCCGCGCCACACCCCGCAGCCGCGCCACGCGTGGCTGCACGCGAGCACGCGGAAATCTCGGCCACCGCCCCGCGCCCGGCCGAAGCGGCGACCGAGTTGTCCGAGCGCTGAGCACGCCGTTGCGGCCTCGGCTTCCCCTGGGGTGCGTACACGAGCGGCTTCAGCCGCACCCTCTTGACGCGGTGCCTGTCATTGGCTTGCACGCGTGCGATCGAAGCGTTGGGGATCCCGGTACGGGGTTGCGGTTGAAGCCGCTCCCGCAAATCGCTGCGACGCGACAGCGACCTCATCGGCTCACGCCGCTCCGACATCGGCCCGCCGCATAATCGGCCGGATGCCACGAAGGAGCGCCGCTGACGATGTTGCCCGCCACCGCTGAAGCGCTCCCCGGCGATCCGGTCCCGACCGAACCCGCACCGCCACCTTCGCGTCCACGTTCGCCGATGGCGATGGTGGTGATCGCCACCCTGCTGGTGGCCTTCACCCTCTGGGCCGCGCAGGACGTGATCCTGCCGGTGCTGCTGGCGGCGTTCTTCGCCCTGGTCGGCAATCCCATCATCCGCATGCTGCGCCGGTTGTACCTGCCGCGTTTCCTCGGTGCCTTCATCGTCCTGGTCGGCGGCATGACCGCGGCCGGCGCGCTGGGTTCGCAGCTGTGGTCGCCGGCTTCGGAATGGTTCCGCGAAGCACCGCGCGAGCTTCGCCAGGTCGCGCCGAAGCTGCGCGAATTGATCAAGCCGGTGCAGGACGCCAACCAGGCGGCCGAAAGCCTGGCGCGCGCGGCCGGCGGCGAGATCGGCAAGCGCCCGCAGATCGTGCGCACCGCGCAGGACGATCCGTACCGCATCCTGGTGACCACGCCGAAGCTGCTGGCGTCGATCCTGGCGGTCGTGCTGCTGACCTTCTTCTTCATGGTCTATGGCGAAAACCTTCAGCGCCATGCCATCGCGCTGTTGCCGAGCCGGCAGCAGAAGAAGTTCACCGTGGAGATCCTGCATTCGATCGAGCGCGAGGTATCGCGCTACGTGCTGACCATCAGCGTGATCAACACCGTGGTCGGGCTGGTGTATGCGGGCATCCTGTACCTGCTGGATTTCCCGCTGTCCGAAGCGCTGCTGTGGGGGACGCTGGCCGGGCTGCTCAACTTCGCGCCGTACGTGGGTCCGCTGATCGGCGTGATCGTGATGCTGCTGGTCGGCTTCATCACCTTCGATGAATCGCTCAACACGCTGCTGCCGGCCGCGGCCTATCTGTTGCTGCACACGGTCGAGGGCCAGATCGTCACGCCCATCGTGCTCGGCCGGCGCATGGCGCTGTCGCCGCTGGTGCTGATCCTGGCGCTGATGGTGTTCGGCTGGGTCTGGGGAATGATCGGCCTGCTGCTGGCGGTGCCGCTGCTGGTCTGCATCAAGCTGGTGTTCGCCCGCGTGGAAGGCATGGAAGGCTGGGCGCGGCTGCTGGAATGAGGCGTCCGTTGCGTCCGGGTGCCCGCCCGGCCCGTCATCCGGCGGCGGCGGCGGCTCGCGCTAAAATGCCGGCGTGAGCTTCCCCATCCGCGCCATCACCCTCGACCTGGACGACACGCTCTGGCCGTTCGCGCCCATCGGTGCGCGCATCGAACAGGTGCTGCACGCGTGGATGCACGCCAACAGCCCGCGCACGGCCGAACTGTTCCCGATCGAACGCATGCGCGCGCTGCGCGAACAGGTGTTCGGCGAGCATCCGGAACTGCTGCACGATCTGAGCGCGCTGCGCAGGCTCACGCTGCAGCGCGCACTGCATGAGAGCGACGCGGATCCGGCGCTGCTCGAACCGGCCTACGAAGTCTTCTACGCCGCGCGCAACCAGGTCGAATGCTATCCGGATGCGATCGACGCGCTCGCCCGGATCGCCGCGCGCGTGCCGGTGGCGGCGGTGACCAACGGCAACGCCGACCTGCAGCGCATCGGGCTCTCGCAGCATTTCGCGTTCCAGCTCGGCGCGCGCGAACACGGCGCGGCCAAGCCGGAGCCGGGCATCTTCCTCGCCGCGTGCGAACGTCTGCAGGCCGAACCCTCGCAGGTGCTGCACGTGGGCGATGACATCGATCTCGACGTGATCGGCGCCGCGTGCGCGGGCCTGCGCACGTGCTGGATCAATCGTTTCGACGCGCATGGCCGGCGCCCGCTGTGGCCGCATGCCGATCGCTTCCCGGACCTGGAATTCGACACCCTCACCGCGCTGGCCGACTGGCTGGATGCCCACCCCGATTTCGTCGCGGAGTCCACGCACGCATGAATTTCACCCACGCCTATACCCAGGATGGAACCTCGGCCCTGCCGCTGCACGTGCTCGATCGCACGCAATGGGAGGCGTGGCGTGATGCGCAGCCGCAGGCGCTGCAGCAATGGCTCACCGCGCAGGCTTTCAGCGCCGCGCCGGGCAGCCTGGCGCTGCTGCCGGGCGAGCATGGCATCGCCGGGGCGGTGATCGGCATCGCCGATGCACTGGATCCGCACAGCTACGGGCATGCCCCGTATGGCCTGCCCATCGGTGCATGGAAACCGGCGGGCGATCTGCCCGACGCGCAGCGCGCGGCGCTGCAACTGGGCTGGGGATTGGGCGCGTACCGCTTCACCCGCTACAAGCAAGCCACGCGCGCGCCGGCGCAACTGTGGCTGGAAGCTTTTGATGCCGAAGCACAGGATCTGCTGGTGGCCAGCCTGCGCGTGCGCGACTGGGTCAACACGCCGACCGAGGACATGGGACCCGAACACCTGGAAGCAGCGGCGCGCGAAATCGCGCAGACCCATGCCGCCGCGATCGAAGTGATCACCGGCGAGGAACTGCTGGCGCAGAATTTCCCGGCGATCCATGCGGTCGGGCGTGCCTCGCACCGCGCGCCGCGCTTGATTCGCCTGCACTGGGGCGATGCCGCGCATCCGCATGTGGCGATCGTCGGCAAGGGCGTGTGCTTCGATACCGGCGGGCTGGACATCAAGCCGGCCGACGGCATGCGCAACATGAAGAAGGACATGGGCGGCGCGGCGCATGCGCTTGCACTGGCCGGCCTGATCATGGCGCGCCGCCTGCCGGTGCGGCTGACGCTGCTGATCCCCGCGGTGGAAAACGCGATCGGGCCCAATGCATTCCGTCCCGGCGAAGTGATCGCCACGCGCCAGGGCATCAGCGTGGAGATCGACAACACCGATGCCGAAGGCCGCGTGATCCTCTGCGACGCATTGACCCATGCCGGTGAACTCAAGCCGGACATCGTGCTGGATTTCGCCACCCTGACCGGCGCGGCGCGCATCGCGCTGGGGCCGGAACTGCCGGCGCTGTTCGCCAATGACGATGCCCTGGCGCAGGCCTGGATCAGCGCGGGCGAACAGTGGCGCGATCCGGTCTGGCGCATGCCGCTGTGGCGTCCCTACCTGCGCTATCTCACCAGCCACGTCGCCGATCTGGCCAATGCCGGTTCGCGCATGGCCGGTGCGGTCACCGCCGCGCTGTATCTGGAACGCTTCCTGCCAGCCACGCAGAAGTGGGCGCACCTGGACGTGTACGCGTGGAATGACAGCGATCGCCCCGGACGTCCGGCCGGTGGTGAAGCCATGGCGTTGCGCAGCGCGTACGCGATGCTGAAAACGCGCTACGCCTGAGCCCCGCCCTCGGCGATGACCACGCGGTTGCGACCCTCGCGCTTGGCGCGATAGAGCGCTTCGTCCGCGCGTCGCAGCAGCACCACCGGATCGCGGCCGTGCTCGGGCAACGCGGCCACGCCGATGGAAGCGGTGACCGCCGGCATCTCCTGGCCCAGATGGCGGATGCGCATCACCTCCACCGCGCTGCGGATCGCCTCGGCGCGCGCGGCAGCCACCGTCAGATCCGCTTCCGGCAGGATCAGCGTGAACTCCTCGCCGCCATACCGGCAGGCGATGTCCTCGGCGCGCGAGAGCCGCTCCAGCAACTGGCCGAAGCCGGACAGCAGCGCATCACCGCCGGCATGGCCGTGCAGATCGTTGAACGCCTTGAAGTGATCCAGATCCAGCATCATCAGGCTCAACGGCAGGCCACGGCGCTCGCAGCGCGCCAGTTCGCGCGCCAGCGACTCCTCCAGATAGCGGCGGTTGAACAGGCCGGTCAACGGTTCGCGGATGGATTGCAGCCGCAGGCGTTCCTGCAGATCCAGCGTCGCCAGCGCCATCGACAATTGTTCGGCGGCGGTCTCGGCCAGTTCCATGCGATCGAGAAAGCCATCGTCATGGCTGGACAGGTACAGCAGCCCCAACTGCGTGCCCTGCGCGATCAACGGTACGCACGCCGTGGCCGGAGTTGCGTCCAGCGCCGGCGCATCCAGGTGCGCGCAGGACAGTGCTTCGCGCTGCACCCGGTGCAGATGCGGCTGGCCGCGACGCAGCGCCCAGCAGGCATCGAGCGGAAACATCGCCGCGCTGTGCAGGGCGTGCTCGCCCCAGTGCACCGCTTCCTCGGCGTAATCCTGCGAGGCGCGGATGCGATAGATCGTGCCGGCCACGCCGGGCAACAGGCGGGCAAAGTGCTGCGCGGCCAACTGGATCGCCTCGCCCGAACGCATGCAGCTCTGCAGCATGCCGGCATAGCGGCTGAGATCGCCCAGGTCCGTGCTGTGCCGTTGCAGCTTGTCGATGTTGACCATCAACTGCCTGCGCGATTCGGCGCTGAGGGCTTCAGCGGCGGCGCGACGGCGGATCTCCTTCACCAGCAGCCAGTACACCAGCGCGATCACGAGAATCCCCAGCGGAATGCCGAGCAGCGCCAGGGCACGCAGCAGGATCGCGCTGTTGCCGCTGGATTGCGCGCGCAGGCCGAGCAGTTCGCGCTCGACGGCCACCAGTTGCATGGCCAGCCGCCGGATGTTGTCCGAAGCGCGGCGGTTGTCCTGGCCGATCGCGCGTTGCGCGGATGCGAGCCCCCCGGTGCGGTAGTTGCCGAGCGTGGCCTCCATCTGCGAGATGCGCCGCTCGATTTCCAGCCGCCAGGCGCGCGCGCGCCGGCTCTGCGTTTCGTTGTCGCGCACCAGTTGTTGCAGATGCGTCATCGAATCCGGCAGTTGTTCCGCGCCGCGCGTGTAGGCCGCCAGATAGCGCGCGTCCCCGGTCAGCAGATAACCACGCTGGGCCGATTCGGCATCACGCAGTTGCGCTTCGATCGCACCGATCGTGGCGATGACCTCGTTGGTGTGCGAGACGCGGTTGGCGTCGGAGATCAGCCGCTGTGCGCCGTACAGCACGCCGATGCCGATGGCGACGAAGATCAGCGCGGCGGCCAGCAGGCCGTACTGGTTGGCGTGGCGATGGCGCGCGTGTGCGGGGGGCGGAGCAGTCATCGGACCGCAGCCTATGTCGAGTCCGGTGCAAGGGCAATGATGGTGTCGCCGTTGTGCGATTGCGGCCACGTTCGCGCGGCCTCCTTCTTCACCCGCACGTCACGCGCAGGGTCGCCGCCTGCGCGTGATCCTCAGAGCAGTCCGCGCTGGCGCGCCAGCCGATAGGCCTCGATCCGGTTGCTCACGCCCAGCTTGCCGATCGCCTCGGACAGATAGTTGCGCACGGTGCCCTGCGAGAGCCCGAGCTGGCGCGCGATGTCGCCGGCCGAAAGTCCTTCGCCGGCCAGCCGCAGCACATGGCGTTCGCGATCGTTGAGCGGATCGCTTTCATTCCACGCTTCGATCGCCAGTTGCGGCTCGATGACGCGGCCACCGGCATGCACCTTGCGCAATGCTTCGGTGAGCTGTTCGGCCGGCGCATCCTTCAGCAGGTAGGCGCAGACGCCGGCATCGAGCGCGCGGCGCAGATAGCCGGCGCGGGCAAACGTGGTCACGATCACCACGCGGATCGGCAACTGGTGCCGCTGGATGCGCTGCGCCAGTTCGATGCCGGTGAGGCCCGGCATCTCGATGTCGGTCACCAGCAGATCGGGCTTGATCCGCTGCAACTCGCGCCACGCCGATTCGCCATCCGCGACGGCGGCGGCGACTTCGATGTCGGCTTCCAGGTTGAGCAGCGCGGCCAGCGCGCCGCGCAGCATCGCCTGATCCTCGGCCAGCAGCACGCGGATCATGCGCTGGCCCCGCCGGCGGCCGGCATCGGTTTCATCCGGCGACCTGCCCGCGCTCGATCGCGAGCGGCGCATCGGGCGCGCCCATGATCGGCATCGCGCGCGGGATCACGGCCTCCACCCGCGTGCCGCGCCGGATCTGCGAATCGATGCGCAGCGTGCCGCCGATCGCATGCAGGCGTTCGCGCATGCCGGCGAGCCCGTTGCCCGGGACGATCGCGCCACCCCGTCCGTTGTCCTCGACGATCAGGCACCAGTGCGCGCCGCGCGGTTCGATCAGCACGCGCGCTGTGGTGGCCTGCGCGTGGCGCTGCAGGTTGGTGATGGCCTCGCGCAGCGTCATCGCCAGCACGGTTTCCTGTTCCGGCGACAGTGCGGGAATTGCATGCGGGCAGGTGATCGCCACGCCGTCCGACTCGAGCAGCAGGCGCGCCGACGCCAGCTCCGCTGCAAGGCCCGCCGCGCGGATGCCGGTGACCGCACTGCGCACCTGCGCCAGTGCGTCACGCGCCACCGTGCGTACCTCGTCGATCTCGCGGCGCGCGGCGGCGGGATCGCGATCGATCAGCTTGCCCGCGAGATCGGTCTTGAGCGCGACCAGCGACAGCGTATGCCCGAGCAGATCATGCAGATCGCGGCCGATGCGTTCGCGTTCGGCCAGCGCGGCGAGCCGGCGGACTTCTTCATGGCTGAGCAGCAGTGCCGCGTCGGCCTGCGCCTTGCGCGCGAAGCTGATGTTCATCAAGCCGACCGCCAGGGCCACCATCACCGTGCTGACCAAGTAGATGACGGGCCAGCCGAAGATCCGCCATTCGATCGCGAAGCCGGCCAGCAGCAGCACCATCCACGCGATCACCCGGCGCGGCCGTCCGCAGAAGCCGAGGAACGCGCAGGCATAGATGAAATAGCTCTGCCCGCCCGGATTGAACGGAATCAGCAGGAAGCCCAGCGCGCCGATGCCGAGGGCGTTGTGCAGCAGCCAGCGCCGATCGCAGTAGTACGCGCCGTAGAACAGCGCCAGGAACACCGCATAGCTGGCCAGCGTGGGCCACAGCCAGTTCGGGAAATACTGCGGCTCGTACAACGGCGTGATGAAAATCCACACCGACCACACCAGCATCAGCAGCGGGAAGGCGCGTGCAATCCACCCGCGCCGCGCCACACTGCGGCGATCATGCATGCGCGAGAGCGAGTTCTCGGCCGAAGGCGGCAAGTACATGAACACGTCGGTCTCCCTCGCGGCAATCAATGACGCCGGGCCAGGCGTCGCCAGGCCAGTGCGGTGAATGCCAGCGTGGTCAACGCCAGCACCATCAGGTGCACGCCGACGGGCTTCCCCGCGTCCTTGCCGACGACATGCAGCGCGATCTGCGCCAGATGATACGACGGCCAGATGGGCGCGGCGCGCGCGATCGCGTCCGGCAGCAGATTCAACGGCAGCCACAGCCCGGACAGGAACGACATCGGCAGATGGATGAGGTTGATGACCGCCGGCGCGCCCTGCCCGCCCATCAGGCTGCCCAGCCACAGGCCCAGGGCGGCGAACGGCAGCACACCGAGGATGTTGATCATCGCCAGCATGGCCCACTGCGCGGGGCGCAGCGAGACACCGGCCATGCTGCCGGCAATCAGGGCCAGCATCACGCTGATGATCGCGGCGAACATCATCGCCATTGCCATCTTCGCGATCAGGTAAGCGCCTGGCGGCATCGGCATCGCGCGCTTCCAAGTCAGCCAGCCACGCTCGCGGTCCAGCGCCACGCTCACGCCGAAGCCGAACAGCGCCACACCCATCACGCCGAACACGCCATAGGTCGCCAGCAGGTATTCGGAGGCGCCGCGACCGCCGCGCGATCCGAGCAGCACGCCGAACAGCAGATAGAACAGCACCGGGAACAACAGGGTCGGGACCGCGAATGACGGCGTCCGCAGCAGGCGCAGGAATTCGTAGCGCGCTTCGAGCAGATAGCTGCGCACGGGCGAAAACGGCAGCGAGGTGTCCATCAGGCGGTTTCCTCCGCAGGATCACGGGTCAGGGCGAGGAAGGCTTCGGCGAGTCCGGCACGCTCGATTTCCAGTTCGGTCAGCGCCGCGTCTTCCGACAGCAGCCGGCGCACCACCTCCTCGGCGACGTCGGCGAGGATCTCCACGCGCGCGCCTTCGCGGCTGGCCTGCCGGACATGCGGCCATTGCGCGATGCGCGCAGCGTCGAGCGCGGACAGGCAGCGGATGCGGCGCTGCGACACATGCGCGCGGATCGCCTGCACGCTGCCATCGGCGATCACGCGCCCGTGCTGCATCACGCAGACGCGATCGGCCAGCACCTCGGCCTCTTCCAGATAATGCGTGGTCAGCAGCACCGCGCAGCCCTCGCGCACCAGTTCGCGCACGGCCGCCCACAGGATCCGGCGGGCTTCGATGTCCAGCCCGGTGGTCGGTTCATCCAGGAACAGCAGCCGCGGTCGTCCGCAGATCGCGAGTGCGAACTGCACGCGCCGCTGCTGTCCGCCGGAGAGCTGGCCGTAGCGCCGGCCCAGCAGATCCTGCAAACCGGCCATCGCCACGCAATCGGCCACGCTGCGCGGCTGCGGATAGCAACTGCGGGTCAGATCGAGCAGTTCGTCCACGCGCAGTGTTTCGGCGATGCCGGCGCTCTGCAGCATCACGCCGACCGCGCGCCGCGCCGGCAGGCTGCGCGGCGGCTGGCCGAACAGTTCGACCGTGCCGCGATCCGGCGACACGAGCCCTAGCAGCAAGTGGATCGCCGTGGTCTTGCCGGCGCCATTGGGGCCGAGCAGTGCGAGCACCTGGCCGGGCGGGACGTCGAGATCGATGCCCTCCAGCGCCGGGCGCGCGCCGTAGCGCTTGTGCACGGCCCGGAGCGTGGCCACCGGGTTGATCGTGGTCTGCATGGAAGCGTTCCTCGGAGAATGCAGGCAGACTAGGCGGCCCCTCGCGGCTGCGGCAGTGCGCGCCCTCATGCATTGCGGATGACAGCTGTCACTTGGACGGCGCACACGTGATCGGCATGCTGTCGCTGCGCACGCCGCATGGCCGTCGCCTGCATGAAGTGACTTCCGGCAACTGGGCTGGGTACCCTTGGCCGGTCACACTTTTCGTCAATCTCCGTCTGGACCCGGTATGAACAACTCCGCCGATTTGCTGAAGGAACTCCGCATCGATCGCAAGGCCCCCGCCAGCGAGCCGCCCTCGCGGCGCGGCCTGTGGATTGCCGTGGGGGTCATGGTGGTGCTGGCGATCCTGGCCGCGGCGGGCTGGATGCTGTTCGGGCGTGATCGCGGCATCCCGGTGCGCACCGCGCCGGTGGTGGCCATCGGCACCGGCGGCGCGTCGGCTTCGGTGCTCGACGCGACCGGTTACGTGGTCGCGCGACGCATGGCGACGGTCTCGGCCAAGGTCACCGGCAAGGTGCAGGAAGTGCTGATCGAAGAAGGCATGCGCGTGGAAGCCGGCCAGATCCTGGCGCGGCTGGAGCCGATCGATGCCGAAGCCGAGCGCTCGCTCGCCAACAGCCAGTTGCAGGCCGCGCGCAGCCAGAGCGTGGGCGTGCAGGCCCAGCTCAAGGAAGCCGAGGCCAACGTGCGCCGCCTTTCGCAACTGACCGGCCAGCAACTGGTCGCGCGTGCGCAGTACGACCAGGCCATCGCCGAGCGCGACGCCCTGCGCGCCCAGGCCATCACCGCGCAACGCAACGAACGCGCCGCCGCCGATCGCCTGCGCATCGCCGACATCGGCCGCGACAATACGGTGGTGCGGGCGCCGTTCTCCGGCGTGGTGATCGCCAAGGCCGCGCAGCCGGGCGAAATCGTTTCGCCGCTGTCGGCCGGCGGCGGTTTCACCCGTACCGGCATCGGCACCATCGTCGACATGGATTCGCTGGAAGTGGAAGTGGACGTGGGCGAAGCCTTCATCGGCCGCGTGCAGCCGAAGATGCCGGTGGAAGCCACGCTCAATGCGTATCCGGACTGGAAGATCCCGGCCGAGGTCATCGCGATCATCCCCACCGCCGATCGCGGCAAGGCCACGGTCAAGGTGCGCATCGCCCTCAAGCAGAAGGATCCGCGCATCGTTCCGGACATGGGCGTGCGCGTGAGCTTCCTCGAGAAGGCCCAGCCGGCCCGGGAGAACGTGCCGCAGGGCGTGCGCGCCCCCAATGCCGCGATCACCGAGCGCGACGGCCAGTCCGTGGCCTTCGCGCTGACGCCGGACAACACGGTCGAGCAGCGCACGCTGAAGCTCGGTCGCGCGATGAATGATGATCGCCAGGTCCTGAGCGGCCTGAGCGCCGGCGACACCGTGGTGCTGGATCCGGCACCGGAACTGAAGGAAGGCAGCCGCGTCCGGCTGGCCGAAGAAACACCGGAAGAATAAGCAAGGACACGGCCCGGCCCGTCGCCGGCCGTGATGATCCGGCCGCTTCCGCGAATCACCGGAAGCGGAGCAAGCCAGGCGGCGCGCGTGCGTCCCTGTGGTCGTGCGCTGTCCGCTGCATCCGTTCCACCGCATGCCGTCTTCGTTCTCCATCGCCTCCATTGATAAGGAAACCCCGATGTCTTCCCTGGTCACCATCCGCAACCTCGTCAAGACCTACCAGCGCGGCCCCGAGAAGGTGCAGGTGCTGAACGGATTGAACCTGGATATCCCCAAGGGCGATTTCGTCGCACTGATGGGACCGTCCGGCTCCGGCAAGACCACCCTGCTCAACCTCATCGGCGGGCTGGATACGCCGACCTCCGGTGAGATCGAGATCGAGGGCGAGCGCATCGATCGCATGAGCGCCGCGCAGCTCTCGACCTGGCGCAGCCACCACGTCGGCTTCGTGTTCCAGTTCTACAACCTGATGCCGATGCTGACCGCGCAGAAGAACGTCGAGCTGCCGCTGCTGCTGACCAACCTGGGCGCGTCGCAGCGCAAGCGCAACGCCGAGATCGCGCTGCAACTGGTCGGCCTGGCCGAGCGTGGCTCGCACCGTCCCAACGAACTGTCCGGCGGCCAGCAGCAGCGCGTGGCGATCGCCCGCGCGATCGTCTCCGATCCTACCTTCCTGATCTGCGATGAGCCCACCGGCGATCTCGATCGTCATTCGGCCGAGGAAATCCTCAACCTGCTGCAGATGCTCAACCGCGATCACGGCAAGACCATCATCATGGTCACCCACGATCCGAAGGCGGCCGAATACGCCACCCACACCATCCACCTCGACAAGGGCGAGCTGGTCGACGCCCCCGCGATGGCGCACTGATCGGAGACCGCGATGAAATATCTCTCGCTCATCTGGGCGCAGTTGTTCCGCAGCAAGACGCGGACGCTGCTGACCCTGCTGTCGGTGGTGGCCGCGTTCCTGCTGTTCGGGATGCTCGATTCGGTCCGCGTGGCGTTCAATTCCGGCGGCAGCGTCGATGGCGCCAACCGGCTGGTGGTGGCTTCGCGCCTGTCGATCACGCAGTCGCTGCCGATCAACCTGCTGCCGCAGATCGAACGCGTGCCCGGCGTGCGCAAGGCGACCTACGCGATGTGGTTCGGCGGCATCTATCGCGATCCGAAGGACTTCTTCCCGAACTTCTCGATCTCGCCGAACTTCTTCGACGTCTACACCGAATACGAGGTGCCGCCGGCGCAGCTCAAGGCGTTCCAGGACACGCGCAATGGCGCCATCGTCGGTGAAGCCCTGGCGAAGAAGCACGGCTGGAAGATTGGCGATGTCATCCCGCTGAAGGCCACGATCTTCCCGCGCAGCGGCAGCAACGACTGGCCGCTGGAGCTGAAGGCGATCTTCCGCGTCAAGGATCGCAAGAACGTCAACGCCGAGAACCAGTTGATGATGAACTGGAAATACTTCGACGAGTCCAACGACTACATCAAGAGCCAGGTGAGCTGGTACACCGTGCAGCTGGCCAACCCCAACCAGGCCACGCAGGTGGCGCGCGCGATCGATGCGCTCTCGGCCAATTCGGATCACGAGACCAAGAGCCAGACCGAATCGGCGTTCCAGCAGGCCTTTGCCAAGCAGTTCGCCGACATCGGCCTGATCGTCACCTCGATCATGGGCGCGGTGTTCTTCACCCTGTTGCTGCTGACCGGCAACACGATGGCGCAGGCCGTGCGCGAGCGCATCCCCGAACTGGCGGTGCTCAAGACGCTGGGCTTCAAGGACGGCACCGTGCTGACGCTGGTGATGATCGAATCGGTGCTGCTGATCGTGCTCGGCGGCGCCATCGGCCTGGGCATGGCGGCGATCATCATGCCGATCCTCGGCAACCTGACCGGCGGCATGGTGCCCGCGGCCGTTCCGGCGAACACGTGGATGGTGGGCGTGGTGCTGATGATCGCCATCGGCATCGTGGTGGGACTGCTGCCGGCGCTGCGCGCCAAGCGGCTGAAGATCGTCGACGCACTGGCCGGACGCTGAGGAGAGCGAGATGCCCAACTGGATTGCAAACATCATTTCCGTGCTCCTGCTGGCCCTCGCGCTGGCTGTCTGGATCGCCTTGCCCTGGTTCCTCGTGCTGGCGCTGGTGGTGCTGATCGCGCTGTGGCTGGTGCTCACGCGCAGCGGGCGGCTCGCGCTGGCGGCCGCGCGCATCGGCATCAGCAGCCTGCCGCAGCGCTGGGGCGCCTCGTCGGTGATCGTGGTCGGCATCGCCGGCGTGGTCGGCGTGCTGGTGGCGATGCTGGCGATGGGCGAAGGCTTCAAGGCCACGCTCAGCAGCACCGGCGACGACGCCACCGCGATCGTCCTGCGCGGTGGTTCGCAGGCCGAAACCAACTCGGTGATCACGCGTGATCAGGCGCCGCTGCTGTCGAGCTTGCCCGGCATCGCGAAAGGACCGAATGGAAAGCCGCTGATTTCCTCGGAACTGTCGCAGGTGGTGAACCTGCCGAGCATGGCCGACGGCACCGATGCCAACGCGCAGTTCCGCGGCGTCGGCGAAGAAGCCTGGCTGGTGCGCGACAAGATCAAGCTGGTCGAAGGACGCAAGTTCCAACCGGGCCTGCGCGAAATCGTCGTCGGCCAGGGCGCGGCCACGCAGTTCCGCGGGCTCAAGGTCGGCAGCAAGCTCAACCTCGGCAACCAGGAATGGACGGTGGTCGGCCGGTTCGCTTCCGGCGATGCGCACGATTCGGAACTGTGGGGCGATGTCGAAACCCTGGCTTCGACCTACAACCGCCGCGCGTATCAATCGATCACGGTACGCACCGAAGGCAAGGCCGGGCTGGCGCAGTTCAAGGCGGCGGTCGATGGCGATCCGCGCCTGAAGCTGGACGTGGAATCCACGCGTGCGTACTACGCCAAGCAGTCCGGCGGACTGGCCACGATCATCAAGTACCTGGGCCTGTTCGTCGGCACCATCATGGCCATCGGCGCAGTGTTCGGTGCGCTCAACACGATGTATGCGGCGGTGGCCGGCCGTGCGCGAGAAATCGCCACGATGCGGGCGATCGGGTTCCGCGGGCTGCCGGTGGTGACGGCAGTGATGCTGGAAACGATGTTGCTGGCGTTGATCGGAGGCGTGCTGGGCGGCCTGATTGCCTGGGCGATCTTCAACGGTTACAGCGTATCCACGCTGGGCAACAACTTCAGCCAGGTGGTGTTCCAGTTCAAGGTGTCGCCGGAACTGTTGTGGAACGGGTTGAAATGGGCGTTGGGCATCGGCCTGGTCGGTGGCCTGTTTCCCGCGCTGCGCGCCGCCCGGTTGCCGATCACCACCGCGCTACGCGCGGTCTGATTGCCGGCAACTCCCGAAGCAAGGCCCCTCCGCGCGAGGGGCGTTGCGTTTCAGCCACCGCCGGTGTCCCCGTAAGCACGCGTCCACGCCTTCGAGCAGGCGCGAGGCAGACCAGGCGGCGTCGCTCTCCTGTGCCGACACCGGCGCCCTGCCCGCCGGCGCGCGTTACTTTGCGGGCACGGCCGCCATCAGTCCCTGACGGCGCGATCGCAGGAAGCCATCGGTCGCGAAGATCAGCAGCCCTGCCCAGATCGCGGCGAAGCCGATCGCCTGCGTCATGCCGAAGGCTTCCTTGAACACGAACACGCCGATCACGAACTGGATGCTCGGCGCGATGTACTGCAACAGGCCGACCACGGTCAGCGGAATGCGGCGCACGCCATAGGAGAAGCCGATCAGCGGAATCGCGCTGACCACGCCGCCCAGCACCAGCAGCAGATCGTTGCGCCAGCCCCATTCGCCGATGAAGCCGCCGCCGTGCCCGCTCTCGCCCCATGCCACGAATGCCAGCGCGGGCAGGAACAGATAGAGGCTTTCCACGCCCAGCCCGGCCACCGGATCGACGGCCACCAGCTTGCGCAGCAAGCCGTAGAAGCCGAACGACAGTGCCAGGCCCAATGCGATCCACGGCGGCGAACCGGCCTGCCAGGTCAACCAGGCGACACCGAGCAACGCGAACCCCACCGCGATCCATTGCGGACGATTGAGCCGTTCGCGCAACAGCGTCACGCCGAGCACCACGTTGATCAGCGGATTGATGAAGTAGCCCAGGCTGGTTTCGACCACGTGGCCGGCATTCACCGCCCAGATGTACAGGCCCCAGTTGAAGGCGATCAGCAGGCTGGTGAGCCCGAGCGCGGACAGCGCGCGCGGTTGGGCACGGATGATGCGCAGCCAGCCCCAGCCGCTGCGCAGCAACAGCCAGCCCACCAGCAGCAGACTGCTCCAGACGATGCGGTGCGCGATGATCTGGAACGACGGCACCGCCTTGAGCAGATGCCAGTACAGCGGCACCACGCCCCAGATGACGAAGGTGCCGGTCGTGATCAGCAGACCCTTGCGATCGAGGATCGGATTCATGCGCGGCGCGCCTTCGCCAGCGTGATCACCACCACGCCGAGCAGGATCATCGCCATCGCGCCGAGATCGTGCAGGCCGAAACTTTCATTGGCCAGCCAGGCGCCCAGCGCGACCGCGATCACCGGATTGACGTAGGCGTAGCTGCCGGCGACGGCCGGGCGCACGTTGTGCAGCAACCAGATGTAGGCGCTGAAGGCGACGATCGATCCGAACATCGCCAGATAACCCACCGCCAGCGTGCCCTGCAGCGTCGGCACCGAATGGAAGCGTTCGCCGAGCAGCGCGCCGGCAATCAGCATCACCACGCCGCCGCACAGCATCTGTCCGGCGGCCGACATGAAAGGGGCCGGCAGATCGCGGCCACGGCTCCACACCGACCCGTAGGCCCAGCCGATGGGCGCGATCAACAGCATGATCAATCCCTTCGGACTGGCGGTGAGCGAACTGCCCGAGTTGAGCCAGACCACGCCGAGGAAACCGACCGCGATGCCTATCCATTCGGCGCGGCTGGGATGTTGTCCACGCATCGCCGAGAACAGGCCCATCCACAACGGCATCGATGCGATCGCCACTGCGGTGAGCCCGGACGAGACGGTCTGTTCGGCCACGCAGACCAGGCCGTTGCCCAGCAACAGCAGCAGCACGCCCAGCAACGCCAGCGATTTCCATTGCGTCCGCGTGGGTGCCGCGTAGCCACGCCAGCGGAGCACGGCATACATCAGGCTGCCGGCGACAATGAAGCGGCCGCCAGCCATCAGCAGCGGCGGATAACCGCCTTCCAGCGCGAGGCGGATGCCCAGATAGGTCGAACCCCAGACGATGTAGACCAGGGCAAGTGCAATGACGACAGCAAGACCGCCGCGCGATGGCGCGGCAGCGCTGGAAGCAGAAGAGTTCATGGGGGATCGCCGAGCGTACTGGCGATCATTCTAGGGCAGCGCCTGCGCCCACGGCGTGGGCGGGTGCTTGAAAGCTTTGCGTGTCCGACTTGCGGGAGATTCAAGTCGGAGGAAAGCGGGAGGAGAGCGAAGGGACAGGCTGGCGGATCTGAAGCCGCGTGACGTCGCACTGCAATAGGGGCTTCGGCGCGCCACCTGGGCCTGGGTCACACGCGAAAAAAAAAACGCGGCCGGAGCCGCGTTTCTTCGCGCGTCGGAGCAACAACCTCAATCGGCCCAGCGGCCCGGCGCGGTGGATTCGGGCAATACCTGCGCGGACAGCTTCCGATCCTGGTTCAGCACGCCGACGGCGTCGCCGAGGATCGCGGCCGACTCGCGCAGCAGCGGGTCCGGACGCTTGTCGGCGAGCTTCTCGCGCGCGGCGTCCTTGACGATGTCGCGCTCGCTCGCGCCGAGCCCGTCGTCGGCCAGATCCTCGGCCAGCGGATCCAATGCCAGGCCCATCGCCTTGCGTTCGGCCTGACGGGTCTTGCGCTTCTCGTCATCCTTGGCACGTTCGGCACGGCGCTCGTTCTCGTTGAGCGACACGTATTTCTTCGCGGCTTCGGCGCGGAACTGCGCGACGTCTTCCGACCACCACTGGAATTCCTTGTCCTTGGCCACGCGTGCGGCGTGCATGGCTTCCAGGCGGGGCAGCAGCGGGGCGAAGTTGCCGTACTGCGTGTGCGGCACGGCGGCGATGCGGGTCCACGGCAGCGCGTTGTCGTAGGTGCTCTCGCCGTACTCGCTGGCGTCCACGCTCACCGGGAATGCGATGTCCGGCACCACGCCCTTGTGCTGCGTGCTGCCACCGGCCACGCGGAAGAACTGCGCGATGGTCAGCTTGACCTGCCCGAAGCGCGCGGTTTCGTTGGCCGGCCAGCGATCCAGATCGACCATGTTCTGCACGGTGCCCTTGCCGAACGAGGTTTCACCGATCACCAGACCGCGACCGTAATCCTGGATCGCGCCGGCGAAGATTTCCGAAGCCGAGGCCGAACCGCGATTGATGAGCACGGCGAGCGGGCCGTCCCACGCCACGCCGGGCTTGCGATCGCTGTTGACGGTGACACGGCCGCCGGACTCGCGCACCTGCACGACCGGGCCCTTGTCGATGAACAGACCGGTCAGCTCGACCGCTTCATCCAGCGAGCCGCCGCCGTTGTTGCGCAGATCCATCACCACGCCGTCCACGTTCTGCGACTTGAACTGGGTCAGCAGGCGGGCCACGTCGCGGGTGGCGGAGGTGAAATCGTTGGGATTGCGGCGGCGGCCTTCGAAATCCTGGTAGAACGCCGGCAGCTTGATCACGCCGATGCGGCGCTGCGGTTCGCCATTGGCGGCCGGCAGCGTGATCGTTTCGGACTTGGCTGCCTGCTCTTCGAGCTTGACCTTCTGCCGGGTCAGCGTGATCTGCACGTGCTTGCCGTCCACGCCGGATTCGGCGGGGATGTATTCCAGCCGCACCTGCGTGTCCTTCTTGCCGCGTATCTGCGAGACCACATCGTCGATGCGCCAGCCGATCACATCGGTCATCGTGCCCGACTTGCCCTGGCCGACCGCGACGATGCGATCACCGACCTTGAGCTTGCCGCTCAGATCGGCCGGACCGCCCGGCACGATCTCGCGGATCACCACCAGATCATCCTGCCGCTGCAGCACCGCGCCGATGCCTTCCAGCGACAGCGACATCTGCTGGTTGAAGTTCTCGGCGGTGCGCGGCGTGAAGTAGTCGGTGTGCGGATCGATGGCGCCGGCGTAACTGTTGAGGAAGGTCTGGAAAATGTCCTCGCTCTTCAGTTCGCCGATGCTGCGCTGGAGATTGGCGTAGCGCTTGTCCAGCGTCTTGCGGATTTCGTCCGGCTTCTTGCCGGCCAGCTTCAGGCGCAGCCAGTCGTTCATGACCGACTTCTTCCAGAGCTCGTCCAGTTCCTGCGTGCTGGCCGCCCACGGCGCGTCCTCGCGATCGTAGTTCCAGCGCTGATCGCCGGTGAAATCGAAATCCTGCTTCAGCAGGGAACGCGCATAGGCCACGCGCTGCTGCACGCGCTGGCGGTACACGGCGAAGATGTCGTACGCCGGCGCGAGATCGCCACTGCGGATCGCATCGTCGAGTTGTGTCTTGTACGGCGCGAATCTGGCGACATCGGCCGCGGTGAAATACTGTTTACCGCCGTCGAGGGCTTCCAGGTAACGCTTGAAGATGTCCTGCGAGAGCGCATCGTCGAGCGCACGCGGGCGGTACGCGTAACGGCTGTCCGACAGCAGGCCGTAGACGATCTTGGAAGTGGTCGACTGATCGGCCGTCGGCGCCGTCGGCAGCGCGATGGCGCTGTCGGCTTCGCCGCGTGCGAGCAGTGCAAGTGGCGAGGCCAGGACCAGGGCCAGCAGGAGAACGGCGGGGGCTTTCTTCACTTTCATTCGGGCAGCTCGGTGGCCGATGGGCCGGGTTCGCGATGGGTATGTGACAGCCAGACAGTGCCGAAAGTTGCGGCACTTGTCATCCCTGTCTTTCGGCAGGCACGGCCGGCCGGAAACGTGACCCTACCCGCGCCGACGTAGGGAAAAGTGAATGTTTCTTGGCTTGCGCGGCCCAGCGCGCAATGCGTTCAGCCGTGGGTCGAACCGCGCATCGCCTGCGCCGCTTCGGCGGCCTGGCGGTCGGCGTGGTACGAGGAGCGCACCAGCGGACCGGAAGCGACGTGGCTGAACCCGAGTTCTTGGCCGTAAAGCTCCAGTTCCCTGAATTCCTCCGGCGTCCAGTAGCGCATCACCGGATGGTGGTGGGCGGTGGGCTGCAGGTACTGGCCGATGGTGACCATCTCCACATCGTGGGCGCGCAGGTCGCGCAGCGTGCCCTTGACCTGCTCCATGGTTTCGCCCAGGCCCAGCATGATGCCGGACTTGGTCGGCAGCGCCGGATGCTGTTGCTTGAACCGCTGCAACAGGGTCAGCGACCACTGGTAGTCGGCGCCGGGGCGCACGTTCGGATACAGCTCGGGCACGGTCTCGATGTTGTGGTTGAACACGTCAGGCGGATTGGCCGCCATGATGTCCAGCGCGCGATCCATGCGACCCTTGCCGCGGAAATCCGGGGTCAGGATTTCGATGCGCGTGCCCGGCGAATGCGCGCGGATGGCGGCGATGCAGTCGACGAAATGCTGCGCGCCGCCATCACGCAGATCGTCGCGATCCACGCTGGTGACCACGACGTACTTCAGCCCCATGTCGGCCACGGTCTGCGCCAGGCTCAACGGCTCGGAGGCATCCGGCGGCTTGGGACGGCCGTGGGCCACATCGCAGAACGAACAGCGCCGGGTGCAGACCTCGCCGAGAATCATGAAGGTCGCGGTGCCATGGCCGAAGCATTCATGGATGTTCGGGCAACTGGCTTCTTCGCAGACGGTGACCAGGCGGTTCTCGCGCAGCTTGGCCTTCAGACGCGCGACCGATCCATCACTGGGGATGCGCACGCGGATCCACGAGGGCTTGCGCAGTACGGGAGCCTCGGCGAACCGCACCGGCGAGCGGCCGATCTTGTCGCCGCCGAGTTGCTTGACGCCGGTTTCCAGCGCGGTGGCGGGCGCAGCGGTGGCATCGGGGAGGACTTGCAGCGGGATCTGGCGAGGGGACACTTCGTTCATGGCGTGAATTCTACGCCTCCGGCTCCACGCTGTCGGAACGTGATTGCGCGGTGCGCCGGAATCGAGCATTCCATGATGAGTTTCAGGAGGCGCGAGCAGCACCATCTGGCGTCGCGACGACGCCCTTCGCCGCCCCGCGTGGCGCAACAAAAAAGCCCGCAATGGCTGGGCCAATGCGGGCTTTGCTCCCTCCCCCACGTCGGGATGCGCGAGCATCGTGAAGGAGCCGTTATCGGGCTTGCACGCTGCACTGCAAAACAGAACTGGACGGTACAGTCGGCCAGAAACCGCCGGATCTGCCGGAAGCCTTGTCCCACCGCGATGTTACCGATAGCAGACCAATCTCCGGGTTAGATGTGTAACCGATTTCAGCGATTTCGGCCCACAAAAA
Source organism: Pseudomonadota bacterium (assembly GCA_023390905.1). Lineage (GTDB taxonomy): Bacteria > Pseudomonadota > Gammaproteobacteria > Xanthomonadales > Xanthomonadaceae > Pseudoxanthomonas_A. The sequence continues at coordinate 28,474 of JAEWBY010000094.1, forward strand.
CTGAACAGGGCGGGACTGGAAAGACTGCGCAAAACGGGCATCGTCACGATAATCCCGACCCCTACGAGCCCGAAACCAAAGCAGCGCGACATGTCCGGCCGGCGCGGCAGATGAGCGCGCTCCCGTGCGCCCACCTCCCGCAGCAGCGCACCGAGCTTGGCACGGACGGCCCGGCACCGCGTGCCATCGAGTGCCCCGCATGCGGGCCGATCCGGCCGGTAAGTGATAATGGAGGCTGTCTCCACAGGCTCCCCCATGTCCATCGAACGCATCCGCAATGCCCGTCTTCGCGGGCTGGTCGTCTCGGCCGAGCAGGCCGCCCAGCACATCCGGCCCGGCGAGACCGTCGCCATGAGCGGCTTCACCGGTTCGGGGTACCCCAAGCAGATCCCGCTGGCGCTGGCGGCCCGGATGGAACGCTGCCACGCGGCGGGGGAAGCCTTCCAGATCCGCCTGCTGACCGGCGCTTCGACCGCCCCCGAACTGGACGGCGCGCTCGCCAAGGTCGACGGCATCGCCCTGCGCCTGCCGTTCCAGGCCGATCCGGAAGCACGCCAGCGCATCAATGCCGGCACGCTGGAATACATCGACGCGCATCTAAGCCACGTGGCCCAGCACACCTGGTTCGGCTTCTATGGCGATCTCGATACGGCCGTGGTCGAGGTGTCGGCGATCCGCGAGGACGGCTCGCTGGTGCCGTCGACCTCGGTCGGCAACAACAAGACTTGGCTGGATCTGGCGAAGAAGGTCATCGTCGAGGTCAACGATTGGCAGCCGCTCGAAGTGGACGGCATGCACGACATCTATTACGGCACCGCGCTGCCGCCGCATCGCAAACCGGTTCCGCTGGTGCACCCGGACGATCGGATCGGCGAAACCGCGCTGCGCTGTGATCCGGAAAAAATCGTCGCGATCGTGCGCACCCATGGCCCGGATCGCAACAGTCCGTTCAATCCGCCCGACGCGGTGAGCGAGCAGATCGCCGCGCACCTGATGGATTTCCTGCACGTGGAAGTGGCCAAGGGGCGCTTGCCGAAGAACCTGCTGCCACTGCAATCAGGCGTGGGCAATATTCCGAATGCGGTGCTGGCCGGCCTGGCCGCGAGCGGCTTCCGCGATCTCACCGCCTACACCGAAGTGATCCAGGACGGCATGCTCGATCTGCTGCGCGAAGGCGTGCTGCGCAGCGCATCGTGCACCGGCTTCGCGCTGAGCCCGGAAGCCAGCGAGGAATTCAAGCGCAACATCGCCTTCTATCGCGAACGCATCATCATGCGCACGCAGGAGATCTCCAACCATCCGGAAATCGTCCGCCGGCTCGGCTGCGTCTGCATGAACGGCATGGTCGAAGCCGACATCTACGGCAACGTCAACTCGACCCACATCATGGGTTCGCGCATCCAGAACGGCATCGGCGGTTCCGGCGATTTCGCGCGCAACGGCTATCTGTCCATCTTCCTCAGCCCGAGCACGGCCAAGGGCGGCAGCATTTCCTCGATCGTGCCGATGGTCAGCCATGTCGATCACACCGAGCACGATGTCTCGATCATCGTCACCGAACAGGGCGTGGCGGATCTGCGCGGGCTTTCACCCAAGCAGCGTGCGCGCGTGCTGATCGCACGCTGCGCGCATCCGGATTATCGCGATGCGCTGCAGGATTATTTCGACCGCGCACTGCACGCGAGCTACGGCAAGCACACCCCGCACCTGCTGGCCGAAGCCCTGTCCTGGCATCAGCGCTGGCTCGATACCGGCAGCATGCGCGCTTAGCGCGACGCGCCGATCGCCGCTGCGAACGCGGCGATCAGCTTCGTCTGCCTGCATCCCGCGCTCAGGCGGCCTGCGGGACACCGCGCTCGCGGCGCCGGCGGACCGCCAGCGCCAGGCGTTCCAGCACCGCCACCGACGCCTCCCAGCCGATGCAGCCGTCGGTGATGCTCTGTCCGTAGGCCAGCGCGCGTCCGGCCACCAGATCCTGGCGCCCGGCGACGAGATGGCTTTCGATCATCGTGCCGATGATGCGCGACTCGCCGCCCTCGATCTGGCGCGCGACGTCTTCGATCACCCAGGGCTGGTTCTCCGGATCCTTGCGGCTGTTGGCGTGGCTCGCATCGATCATGAGGCGCGCGGGCAGGCCCGCCTTCGCCAGTTCCTGGCTCGCGGCCTCCACATGCCCGGCGTCGTAATTCGGCGTCTTCCCGCCGCGCAGGATGACGTGGCAATCCGGATTACCGGCCGTGGCGGCGATGGCCGATCGCCCTTCCTTGGTCACGGCCAGGAAATGATGCGGATGCGAGGCCGCGCCCACTGCATCGGCAGCGATCCTGATGTTGCCGTCGGTACCGTTCTTGAAGCCGACCGGACACGACAATCCCGAAGCCAGTTCACGGTGCACCTGGCTTTCGGTGGTGCGCGCGCCGATCGCGCCCCACGCCACCAGATCGGCCACGTACTGCGGCGAGATCGTATCGAGGAATTCGCAGCCGGCCGGCAGGCCGAGGCGATTGATGTTGCGCAGCAGTCCGCGCGCCAGGCGCAGCCCTTCGTTGATGCGGAAGCTTCCGTCCAGACCGGGATCGTTGATCAGTCCTTTCCAGCCCACCGTCGTGCGCGGCTTCTCGAAATACACGCGCATCACGATTTCCAGTTCGCCGGACAGCGCTTCGCGCAGCGGCTGCAGGCGTTGGGCGTATTCCATCGCCGCAATCGGGTCGTGGATCGAACACGGGCCGATCACCACCGCGAGGCGATCGTCCTCGCCGCGCAGGATGGCATGCAGCGCCTGCCGGCTGGCGGTGACGGTTTCGGATATCGCTTCATCGCACGGCAGCTCGGCGATGACCTCGGCGGGTGGGGTCAGCGGTTGCAGCGTGCGGATGCGCAGGTCATCGGTATGCGGGGCCATGTGTATCTCCGGAGTCTGTTTCGATTCGCCACGCTGGCAACAAAAAAGCCGCCAGTTTCGCTGGCGGCTTTCAGGGATGCGGCTGTGTGTGGCTTTCAGCGCGCTCGCGACCCTTCCTCCGCCTGTGGCATCGGGAAACCGTAGTACCAAAAGTAAAAACGGCGGCGGGGTGCGTTCATGGGAGCCATTGATAACACAGCTTTCGTGGGGCACCAACTGTTTCAGCTGCAACGGTGCCGACGAGTGGTGTCCTTCCATCGCGCGCTGCCGCGTTGCTGCGGTTATCCCCCGACCCCTGGCCGAACATGACCCTGAAACGCCGCACGTTCCTCACCCTGCCCGCCGCGCTGGCTTCTTCCTCGCTGATGCCCGGTTCACTGCGGGCCGCATTGGCCGCGCAGACACCCGATACGCCGGATCTCTCCCACTGGGACAGCGTGCGCGCGCAGTTTGCTCTGGACCCCGCGTATCGCCACTTCGCATCGTTCTTCATTGCCAGCCATCCCGCTCCCGTGCGCGATGCACTGGAGGGCTACCGGCGCGCGCTGGACGCCAATCCGTTCGTGTTCGTCGAACGCTCGATGTTCGAGGACGATGCCCACAATCTGCCGATGCAGGTGCGCGCCGAGGCAGCGTCCTATCTCGGCGGCAAGCCCGAGGAGGTGTGCCTGACGGGCAGCACCACCGAGGGATTGTCACTGGTCTATCTCGGATTGCCGCTTAAGGCCGGCGACGAGGTGCTGACCACCCTGCATGATCACTATTCGCACCATGAGGCGATCCGCTTCGCCACGCAGCGCACCGGCGTGAGCGCGCGCAGGATTGCGCTGTTCCGCGACCCGGCGCAGGCATCGGTCGATGAAATCGTCGGCAACCTCAGGGCCGCCACCCGCCCCGAAACCAAAGTCGTGGGCGTGACGTGGGTGCATTCCAGCACCGGCATCCGCCTGCCGATCCGCGCGATCAGCGCGATGCTCCAATCGTTGCCGCAGCCGCCACTGCTGGTGGTCGATGGTGTGCACGGCCTGGGTTCGGTCGATGAGACCATCTCCACGCTGGGGGCGGACTATTTCTGCGCCGGCACGCACAAGTGGATTTCGCGCCGCGCGGCACGGGTCTGGTGTGGGCGCGGCCGGACAACTGGGCGCGGCTGCGACCGCTGGTGCCCAACTTCACCGAGGCCGAAAGCTACATCGCCCGGACCGAAAACCGCGAACCGCAGGGCGCCAACAACGCCACGCGCATGGAACCGGGCGGCTTCCACGCAGTCGAGCACCAGTGGGCGATGGCCGCGGCCTTCGCCATGCATCAGCGGATGGGCCGGGCCCGCGTCGGCGCACGCATCGCGGCTCTGAATTCGCAACTGAAGGACGGGCTCGCGGCGATGCCGAAGATTCGCGTGCACACGCCACGCTCGCCGGATCTTTCCGCCGGACTGGTCGCGTTCGAAGTCGATGGCCTCGCACCGGCCGAGGTGGTCAGGCAGTTGCTGTCACGCCGCATCATCGCCAGCACCAGCCCTTACGCCGTGACCTACGCACGCCTGGCGCCGAGCCTGGTGAACTCGCCGGAGGAAGTGGATGACGCCCTGCGCGCGCTGCGCGGGATCGCGGGATGAAAAAAAACCCCGCCTCGCGGCGGGGTTTTTCGTGTTGCATCGAACGTGTCGCAGTGGGCCGGACTCAGAAGTCCATGCCACCCATGCCGCCCATGCCACCGCCCGGCGGCATCGCCGGTTCGTCCTTCTTCGGCGCTTCGGCCACCATCGCTTCGGTGGTGATCATCAGGCCGGCGATCGACGCGGCGTTCTGCAGCGCGGTGCGGGTGACCTTGGTCGGATCCAAGATGCCGAACTCGACCATGTCGCCGAACTCGCCGTTGGCCGCGTTGTAGCCAAAGTTGCCCGAACCATCCTTGACCTTGTTGACGATCACGGAGGGCTCTTCGCCGGCGTTGGTGACGATTTCGCGCAGCGGGGCTTCCATCGCGCGCAGGGCGATCTGGATGCCGTGGTTCTGGTCTTCGTTGATGCCCTTCAGGCCTTCGATGTTGGCCTTGGCGCGGATCAGCGCCACGCCGCCGCCCGGGACCACGCCTTCTTCCACCGCCGCACGGGTGGCGTGCAGGGCGTCTTCAACGCGCGCCTTCTTTTCCTTCATCTCGACTTCGGTGGCCGCGCCGACCTTGATGACGGCCACGCCGCCGGCCAGCTTGGCCACGCGCTCCTGCAGCTTCTCGCGGTCGTAGTCCGAAGAGGTTTCTTCGATCTGCGCCTTGATCTGCTTGATGCGCGCTTCGATGGCCGAGGTGTCGCCGGCGCCGTCGATGATGGTGGTGTTCTCCTTCGAGACCTGCACCTTCTTGGCGCGGCCGAGATCCTTGATGGTGGCCTTCTCGAGCGACAGGCCGACTTCCTCGGAGATCACGGTGCCGCCGGTCAGCACGGCCATGTCTTCCAGCATCGCCTTGCGACGATCACCGAAGCCCGGCGCCTTGACGGCCACGACCTTGACGATGCCGCGGATGGTGTTGACCACCAGCGTGGCCAGCGCTTCGCCTTCGACTTCCTCGGCCACGATCAGCAGCGGCTTGCCGGCCTTGGCGACGCCTTCCAGCACGGGCAGCAGGTCGCGCACGTTGGAGATCTTCTTGTCGTGCAGCAGCACGAACGGATCGTCCAGATCGGCGGTCATCGACTGCTGGTTGTTGACGAAGTACGGCGACAGGTAGCCGCGATCGAACTGCATGCCTTCGACCACGTCCAGTTCGTTGTCCAGGCCCGAACCTTCCTCGACGGTGATCACGCCTTCCTTGCCGACCTTCTTCATCGCGTCGGCGATGATGTTGCCGATCGACTCGTCGGAGTTGGCCGAGATAGTGCCGACCTGGGCGATCGCCTTGTCGTCGGCGGTGGGCTTGCTGATCTTCTTCAGCTCGGCCACGGCGGCCACGACGGCCTTGTCGATGCCGCGCTTCAGATCCATCGGGTTCATGCCGGCGGCGACCGCCTTGGAACCTTCGCGGATCAGCGCCTGCGCCAGCACGGTGGCGGTGGTGGTGCCGTCACCGGCGTTGTCCGAGGTCTTGGAAGCGACTTCCTTCACCATCTGCGCGCCCATGTTCTCGAACTTGTCGGCCAGTTCGATTTCCTTGGCCACGGACACGCCGTCCTTGGTGATGGTCGGGGCGCCGAAGCTCTTTTCGAGCACGACGTTGCGGCCCTTCGGGCCGAGGGTTGCCTTGACGGCGTTGGCAAGCACGTTCACGCCGCGCACCATGCGCGTACGAGCGTCTTCACCGAAACGGATGTCTTTTGCTGCCATGGATGGAACTCCGGTATTCGTTATTCGTGATTGGGGATGGGTGGAAGAGGAAGACCGGATTCGGGGACGGGTGGGATGCGCCGGCGCTAGGCCTTGCGGATCCCGGATCCCTGATGCCGAATCCCGCGCCCCCGGCTCAGCCGAGGATCGCGAAGATGTCGTCTTCCTTGACCACCAGGTAATCGCTGCCGTCGAGCTTCACTTCGGTGCCGCTGTACTTGCCGAACAGGACCTTGTCACCGACCTTGACCTTCGGCGCGCGGACGTTGCCGTTGTCGAAGATCTTGCCTTCGCCGACGGCGACGACTTCACCCTTGATGGGCTTCTCGGTCGCCGAGTCCGGAATCACGATGCCGCCAGCGGACATCTTTTCTTCTTCCATACGCTTGATGACCACACGGTCGTACAGCGGCTTGATGTTGCTCATTTCAATCCTCTTTAAGTGATTGATTGGACTGGGAAAGGGGTGGCGATGTTAGCACTCGCGATCGACGAGTGCCAACCCCAACTGCAAAGACCCGGCACAGCCGGGATTGCGTTGAGATGGGGTGCGTTGGCGCGCTTTCAAGGGGCCGGTGCGCGAATCGCGAAACATGGCCGGCGCGGTGGCGCATCGCGGGCGCTTGATGCATGTTGGCCGCCGGCAGCGGACGGCGGGCGATAATGCCGGCATGACTGTCCAGATCGTCTTCTGTACCTGCCCCGACGCCGCCACCGCCGATCGCCTGGCGGCCGCGCTGGTGGACGAACGGCTCGCGGCCTGCGTCAACCTGCTGCCGGGCCTGACCTCGATCTACCGCTGGCAGGGACGGATCCAGCGCGAGGCCGAGGTGCTATTGCTGATCAAGACCACCGCCGATCGGCTGCCCGCCCTGCGTGCGCGGCTGGTCGAGCTGCACCCGTATGAACTCCCCGAACTGGTGGCGGTCGAAGCCGTCGCCGGACTGCCCGCGTATCTGGACTGGGTGGTCACCGAAACCCGAGAGACGCCCGCTTCATGATCCGTTTGAGTCGTTTGCTGGCCGCTGGCCTGCTATTCCTCAGTGCCGCCGCGCAGGCGCAGATCCGTCCGCAGGATCTGCCGCCGGTGGATGAAGTATTCGTCCCCACGGCCAGCGCGCCCGCCCGCGACCGGATCGAAGTCCATTGGAAAATCGCCGAGGGCTATTACCTCTACCGGCATCGCACCTCGGTGGAGGTGGATGCCGGCGGCTTCGCCGCAGGTGCGGTGCAGCTGCCGAAGGGCAAGGCGTACCGCGACGAATTCTTCGGTGACGTGGAAACTTACCGCGGAGGATTGACGGCGGTGCTGCCCGGGCAGGCGGGCAGCGAGGATCGCATCACCCTCAAGATCAAATACCAGGGCTGCGCCGACGCCGGCATCTGCTACCCGCCGCAGACGCGCCGGTTGACGGTGACGTTGCCGGCAGACGGCGCCGCGGCCGACGGTGGCTTCGTGCCGCTGGGCCAGGTCGGCGCGGGCAAATCGTCCCTGCTCGGCGCGCGCGCGGATGCCGCGCCGCTGGCGGAGGACAAGGCATTCGCCGTGGACGCCATCGCGTTCGACGGCAACCAGTTGCTGCTGCGGTTCACGCCCGCGCCGGGCTATTACGTCTATCGCGATCGCACCACGCTGGCGCTCGAAGGCGCGGCCGGCATCACCCTGCAGGCGCCGCGCTGGCCAAAGGGACAGTCCTATCACGACGAACACTTCGGCGATGTCGTCGTGTACTTCGATCAGGCCGAAGTGCCGGTGCCGCTGGCGCGCACGCGCAGCGAGCCCGCACGCGGCACCTTGAAGGTGACCTTCCAGGGATGCCAGACCGGCGGCATCTGCTATCCGCCGATGACGCGGCGGTTGGCCCTCGACATCCCGGCGGGCACGCTGGCGCAGGCGGCAGTCGACCCCGCACCGACGATCGAACCCGGGCCGCAGGCCGCGCCGGCGCAGGACGATGCCGCACCGGCCACCGATTCCACTTCCGCAGTCACGGCGACCGACGTACCGCGCACGCCACCGCCCGCCTCGGCGACCTCGCGCCAACCGCTCGCGCTGTGGCTGGCACTGCTGCTCGCCCTCGCCGGCGGACTGATCCTCAACCTGATGCCCTGCGTCCTGCCGGTGCTTTCGCTGAAGGCGCTGTCGCTGGCCGGCGGAGATCGCCCGCGCCACCGCGCGCTCGCCTACACCGCGGGCGTGCTGCTGAGCTTCGTGCTGCTGGGTGCGGCGGCGCTGGGCCTGCGTGCGGCCGGGCAGGCGCTAGGCTGGGGCTTCCAGTTGCAGCAGCCCCTGATCATCGGCCTGCTGGTGTACGTGGTGTTCGCGGTGGGACTGAGTCTTTCCGGTGTGTTCGCCGTGGGCTACGGGCTGGCGGGGGCGGGTGATCAACTCGGTCGCAAGTCGGGTCCGCTGGGCGACTTCTTCACCGGTGTGCTCGCCGTGGTGGTCGCCAGCCCCTGCACCGCACCGTTCATGGGCGCAGCGCTGGCGTTCGCCTTCGCCGCCCCGGTGCCGCTGGCGCTGCTGGTGTTCCTGATGCTGGGCCTCGGTCTGGCCTTGCCGTTCCTGTTGATCGGTTTCGTGCCGGCGCTGGCCAATCGTTTGCCCAGGTCCGGTGCGTGGATGGACACGCTGAAGAAGCTGCTCGCCTTCCCGATGTACCTGACCGCCGTCTGGCTGCTGTGGGTGCTGGGCCGCCAGCGCGGCATCGATGCGGTCGCGCTGGTGCTGGTCGGCCTGGTGCTGCTGACGCTCGCGGCCTGGTGGCTGCAGCGCCTGCGCTGGCAGCACGCGCCGCTACGTCGGGCCGTGGGGCTGCTGCTGCTGATCGGCGCGATCGTTCCGCTGGTCATGGCGCACCGCGTGCCGCCGCCGGCGCAGGCGGCTGAGGTACGCGGGGACGTCATCCCGTTCTCGGCACCGCGACTGGCCGAACTGCGATCGCAGGGCAAGGTGGTGTTCGTCGACATCACCGCCGACTGGTGCGTCACCTGCAAGGCCAACGAAAAGACCGTGCTGAACCGCCCGGCCTTCCGCGATGCCCTGGCAAAGGTCGACGGCGTGTTCATGCAGGGCGACTGGACCAATGTGGATGAAAGCATCACCGGCTATCTGGAACAGCACGGCGCGGTCGGCGTGCCGCTGTACGTCGTCTATCCGCGCGGCGGTGGCGAAGGCGAAGTCCTGCCGACGGTGCTGACGCAGGGCATGGTCGAAGACGCGCTGCAACGGGCCGCGCGATGAAGGTGACGCCGGCACGCGTCCTGTGGGTGGCGGTGGCCGCGGCGGCGCTGGGTCTGCTGGCCAGCCACTGGTATGAAGGGGGCCCGCTGCTGCGCACCGACCGGGGCCAGCAGGCCCTCCAGGCGGCTGCGGACCTCAGTGCGCCACCGCCCCCCGACGGCGTCACCCCGGCGCGGCCCGGCGATCCGATGCCGGCCATCCGATTGCCGGATCCGGAGGGCAACGTCGTCGATCTGGCGACCTATCGTGGCCGTCCGCTGCTGATCAATGTGTGGGCGAGCTGGTGCGGCCCCTGCATCAAGGAAATGCCGGAACTGGATCGCTTCGCGCGGGAACAGGGCGCCGACGGCACGCGCGTCGTCGGGCTGGCGCTGGACACACCCCAAGCCGTGAAAGACTTCCTCGCCCGCGTGCCGGTGGCCTATCCGATCGTGCTCGACACGCCCGGCCCGGCCGATGCGAGCGTGTGGCTGGGCAATGCCAAGGGCGTGCTTCCCTATACTGTGCTGATCGATGCGCGTGGTCGCATCGTCAAACAGAAGATCGGGCCATTTGTCGAAGGCGAGATCACCCAATGGGCGGCCGCTAACCAGGCGCCGTGACAGCCCGTTCGCGCACCCGGATTCAAACATCTGATTAAAACGCTCGGATCTTCGTCGATCTGGACAGCATCGCCGGCTTCGCGCAGACTGCCGCCCTTCCGCTGGAGTCCCCGATGGCGAATCTGCTGGTCCTGCACGGCCCGAACCTCAATCTGCTCGGCACCCGCGAGCCCGAGGTCTATGGCCATGCAACGCTGGCCGACATCGACGCCAGCCTGGTGCGCCAGGCGGCCGAAGCCGGGCATGCGCTGACCAGTTTCCAGTCCAACGCCGAACACGCGCTGGTCGATCGGGTCCAGGCCTGCCGCCAGGACGGCACCGATTTCGTGCTGATCAATCCGGCCGCGTTCACCCATACCTCGGTCGCGCTGCGCGATGCGCTGGCGGCCGTGGCGGTGCCCTTCATCGAAATCCACCTGTCCAACCCGCATCGCCGCGAACCGTTCCGCCAGCAGAGCTATTTCAGCGATCTGGCCGTCGGGGTGGTCTGCGGATTCGGCGCCGACAGTTACCGCTACGCGCTCGACGCCGCCCTGCGGCGGCTGTCGGCCTGATCTTTCCATTCGTTCCGCTCCGGAACACCGTTCAACAGAGGCCCCCATGGATCTCCGCAAAATCAAGAAGCTCATCGATCTGCTGGAAGAATCGAATCTCGCCGAAATCGAAATCAAGGAAGGCGAGGAATCGGTGCGGCTGGCGCGCGTGCCCAAGGGTGGCTATGCATCCGCGCCGGCGCCGATGGTGCACCACGTCGAGACGCGCCCCGCCGCGCCGATGCCGATGAGCTCGCCCACCGAAGCTTCGACCGGCGGCACCGCCAAGGCCGCCAGCAACCTGCCCGAAGGCCACGTCGTGCGCGCCCCGATGGTCGGTACCTTCTACGCCTCGCCCTCGCCTGACAAACCGGCGTTCGTCAGCGTCGGCCAGGCGGTCAAGGCCGGCGAAACGCTGGCGATCATCGAAGCAATGAAGATGTTCAACCCGATCGAAGCCGACGTCTCGGGCACGGTGCAGGCCGTGCTGGTCGAGAACGGCACGCCGATCGAATTCGATCAGCCGTTGTTTGTCATCGCCTGAGTTGCGGTGAATCGGGAACGTGGTTCGGGACCCGGACAAGCATCGCCCGCACGGACGCCTCGAAGTGTGGCGTGATGCGATGGCATTCGTCGATCCGTTTGCCACGCCAGCACCTGGATGTTCCGATGCCGAACGCGGTATGACCATGCATTTGCGTCATGCCGCCGGCAGCATGCCATCGAACATCGCCGAAGGCGCCGCACGTCGTTCGACCGAATACCTGCGTTTTGTTTGCAAAGATCCGCTTGACCGCACGTTCGCCCGTCTCGACGCCCTGATCCGCACACTCGATTCCGAATCGCCGCGACTTCGCCAGGAACCGGCACTTCTCGAATCCCCAATCCCTGAATCCCGAATCCCATGCTAGATAAAGTCGTCATTGCCAACCGCGGTGAAATCGCGCTGCGCATCCTGCGCGCGTGCCACACCCTGGGCATCCGCACGGTGGCCGTGCACTCCACGGTCGATCGCAATCTCAAGCACGTCGCCATGGCCGACGAGTCGGTCTGCATCGGCCCTGCGCCTTCGGTCGACAGCTACCTCAACATTCCGGCGATCATCGCCGCGGCCGAAGTGACCGACGCCCAGGCGATCCATCCGGGCTACGGTTTCCTCAGCGAGAACGCCGACTTCGCCGAACGCGTGGAGCAGTCCGGCTTCGTGTTCATCGGGCCCAAGGCCGACACCATCCGCCTGATGGGCGACAAGGTCGAAGCAATCCGCGCGATGAAGGCTGCCGGCGTGCCCTGCGTGCCGGGGTCGGGCGGACCGCTGGGCGATGACATCGTCGCCAACACCAAGATCGCGCGCGAGATCGGCTATCCGGTGATCATCAAGGCGGCCGGCGGCGGTGGCGGACGCGGCATGCGCGTGGTGCACGCCGAAGCGGCGTTGAGCAATGCCATCGCCACCACCAAGTCCGAAGCCAAGGCGGCGTTCGGCAACGATCAGGTCTACATGGAGAAGTTCCTGGAAAATCCGCGGCACGTGGAGATCCAGGTGCTCGCCGACGGCCAGGGCAATGCGATCCACCTGGGCGAACGCGACTGCTCGATGCAGCGTCGCCATCAGAAAGTGGTCGAGGAAGCGCCCGCGCCCGGCATCACCGAACAGCAGCGCGCCGAAATCGGCCAGGTCTGCGTGGAGGCCTGCCTGCGCATCGGCTATCGCGGCGCCGGCACGTTCGAGTTCCTGTACGAGAACGGCCGCTTCTACTTCATCGAGATGAACACCCGCATCCAGGTCGAGCATCCGGTGACCGAGCGCATCACCGGCATCGATCTGGTGTGCGAGCAGTTGCGCATCGCCGCCGGCCAGAAGCTGACCATCAAGCAGGAGGACATCGTGCTGCGCGGCCATGCGATCGAATGCCGCATCAACGCCGAGGATCCGGAAACCTTCATGCCGCACCCGGGCCTGATCCAGCATTTCCATCCGCCGGGCGGCCCGGGCGTGCGCGTGGACACGCACATCTATGAAGGCTATCGCGTGCCGCCGAACTACGATTCGATGATCGCCAAGCTGATCGTGCACGGCCCGGATCGCGAGACCGCGATCGCGCGCATGCGCGTGGCGCTGAGCGAGATGGTCATCGACGGCATCAAGTCCAACATTCCGTTGCAGCAGCGCATCATGCGCGATCAGGGCTTTCAGGCCGGCGGCCAGAACATCCACTATCTGGAAAAGCGCCTGGCCGAACGCAAGAACAAGTCAATCGCGCTGGTCTGATCCAAGGCATCCGATGAACAGAAACGGGCCGGATTCGCGGGAATCCGGCCCGTCGTTTTTCCGCGCGCGGCTCAGCGCCGGGTTTCGGGATTGCCCTGCAGCGGAACCACGCCAGTGGGCGAGAGCGGGTCCACCACGCGCAGGGTTTCGCGCGAACCATCGGGCCACTGCACTTCCACCGTCGTGCCTGCCGGCAGCGTGGAGAACGGCGCGCCGCTGCGCGCGCGATAGATCGCCACCAGTTGCGCGGCGCCGATCGCACGCGCTTCCCGGGACGCCTCGACGCCATGGGGAATTTGCTGCAATCCGCGGTAGGGCAGATCCAGCGCATTGATCACCACGGTTGCGGCCGCGGCGGCGTAGGTGATGAAGACCAGCAAGGCCAGCCACGCGTGACGGGTGGGCAAGAAGCGTCGGGCTTTCATTTCAGCAGACTCCTGCGGGACAGCACGCTGTCCACCATGTGGTTCAGATGTTCGGCGCCCTGGCGCGGCACGCCGCCATCGCGCACGAACGCCGGAAAATCCTGCGCCGGATCGCGCGAGCAGATTCCGCCATTGGCGCAATACGAGGTCATCAGCGCGCCCTGCGCGCGGCAATCCAGACCCAGGCGGCAGGCGGCGAGCTGCCAGGCCAGTTCGGACAACCACGTGCCCGACACTTCGCCCAGTTCCATCTCCGATCCGCTGGCCGCCAGGCCCATCGCGCGGGAGATGGCCAGGTAGGCCTGCGGATCGCCCGAGGCCACCACGCGATCGACCAGTCCACGTCGATAGCCGGCGGCTTCGGACATGGGCACACCTTCGGCCAACAACGAAGCTTCGGCCGCCAGACTGCCAGCCAGCGCGGCGCGCGTCCGCGTTTCCTGCACCACGTCCGATGTCAGGCCATCGTTCGGCGTGAAGCGCACGCAGCGCTGACTGACGCGTTCGCGCGCGGCCGCCATCACCGGTGCGGTGGCCACGTCCAGTGCCGCGATCGCGCGGGTATCGCTGGCATAGGCCGCCGGGTTGGACGCATACGCGGCGCAGTAATCGTAAACGCGGCTCAGCATCCACTGCGCATCCGCGTCACCGGCACGCGCCAGAGTCGAGACGCGCTGCGCGTAGACGAACAGATCCGGCGCAGATTCGAACTCGCGGCGGATCGAGGACCGCGCCGCGGACGCTGCGGGCTGTGATCGTTCCGCGCTGCCTGCGGCGACCGGCGCGGCGATGCCCGAAGACGAAACCGCCACGGCCTGGTTCACCGCCGGCGTCCGGTGCCCGGACGTGGCCCACCACCATCCGGCCGCGGCAAGTGCGCAGGCGCCGGTCAGCGTCAACAGCCAAGGTCGGGACATCGGGCGATTATCGAGGCGCATCTCCGGGGATTCAACGCAGTCCAATCCAGACCGCATGCGACAATGGCGCATCCTGCTCATCCGCTCCGCACCATGCCTTATCTCGAACTGACCCTGCGTTGCCACGAATCCGAACTGCCGCGCTACGAGAACGCGCTGGAGGATGTGGGCGCGCTGTCGGTCACCTTGCTGGATGCCGATGCCGACACCACCGACGAGCGCGCGATCCTGGAACCGGGCGTGGGCGAGACACCGCTGTGGCGCTCGCTGGTGCTGACCGCGCTGTTCCCGGCCGAAACCGATGCCTTGATGCTGCTCGCGGCGCTGGAAGCCTTCGATCCCGGGCTCGACTGGAGCGAGGCCGGTTTCCGCAGCGTCGAGGACGAAGACTGGGAACGCGCCTGGCTCGATCAATTCCAGCCAATGCGGTTCGGCCGGCGCACTTTCATCGTGCCCTGGAACCACGAACTGCCCGAGCAGGCGCGTACCGAGGACGCGGCCGTCATCCGACTGGATCCGGGGCTCGCGTTCGGATCCGGCACGCATCCGACCACGGCGCTGTGCCTGCGCTGGCTGGATGCACTCGCCGATGAAGGCGCACTGGCGCAGCAGCGTGTGCTCGATTTCGGCTGCGGCTCGGGCATCCTCGCGCTGGCGGCGCTGCGCCTGGGCGCGGCCGAGGCCGTCGGCGTCGACAACGATCCGCAGGCCCTGATCGCCTCGCATGACAACGCCGAGCGCAATGGGCTGTCCGATCGCCTGCAGGTCCATCTTCCGCAGGACGAACCCGTGCGCACGTATCCGATCGTGGTGGCGAACATTCTCGCCTCCGCGCTGGACACGCTCGCCGAAACGCTCGCCGCGCGCGTCGCACCGGGGGGACGCATCGCGCTGTCCGGCATCCTGCACGGTCAGGAAGACGAGTTGCTGACCCGCTATGCCGCATGGTTCGAACGGTTGCAGGCCACGCGTGACGGTGACTGGATGCGCATCGATGGCGTACGCCGGGCGTGATGCAGCCTGTGCGCAAGGAGCGGCGATCATTGCGGATCGGCATCCCTGGAACTGCCTGGGCGTGCTTGACCATGCTTGAATAGCGCCATGTTCATTTCCTGCCCGCATTGCCGCTATCTGGTCGCCACGGATCCACGGACGCAACAGGCGCCCGCGCACTGCCCGCGCTGCGGCGGCCTGATGACGCCGGAGAGCGCCGCGCCTTCCAGTGCGCCGGAAACGGCACACAGTTTCGCCAGCCTGCTGCGCCGTGGAGAATCGCAGGCCGAAGTAGCACCGGATGCAGGCGATGGCGAAGAAACGGCGGCCGATCCGATCGTTGTCGAATCAGTCGATGAAACGGCCGCGGCGCTGCATCCGGAGGCGGACGCGGGCGCGGATTCCGTCGCGGAGCCGCATACGCGGGAAGCCGAAGCTCCATCCATCGACAACCTGATGGCAGCACCGGATGCCGAGGCTGTCGCCGCGCCACCTGCGCCCACGATTCCCGATGCGGCTCCGGTCGCCGCATCCGCTCCCGCGCGCAATGCACGCGTGCCGGGCTTCCTGCATGCGGCCGGATCCCGCAGCCACGGCGGCCCCGATCGCGCACGCTGGCCATGGCTGGTGCTGCCGCTGTTGATCGCCCTGCTGATCGTGCAGATCCTGCTGGCTGATCGCGATCGCTTCGCCGCCGATGCGCAATGGCGGCCGGTCGTGTCCGCGCTGTGCGGCGTACTGGGGTGCAGTTTGCCTGCCTGGCATGAGCCGCAGGCTTTCGCGATGCTCGATCGCGATGTGCGTCCGTTGTCCGGTTCGCCAGGCCTGCTCGAAGCACGCGCGACCTTCCGCAACGATGCACGCTGGCCGCAACGCTGGCCGGTCCTGGTGCTGACCCTGAAGGATGCCGATGGCCGCACGCTGGGCGCGCGCGCACTGACTCCAGCCGATTACCTCGAAGCCGGCGGAAGCAGCGAACTCGCACCGGGCCAGAGCGCGCAGGTCGTGGTGCATGTGCGCGAACCGAGCACCAATGTTGTTGCATTTTCGTTTGATTTCCGGTGAAACGGACGCCTGATGCCCCATCCGGGTGCATGAACGGGTCGCGGTCGCGTCGCAAGCGACAAACGGGATGCACGCAGGGCTGACTGGCGCTAGACTCCTCCCCCCGCCGAAAACAAGAACACAGGCGGGATTGATTCATCACCGGGGACCTGTGTGAACGCCGCCGCTACTCGTCAAGACAATCCTCGCGCGCCGCGCCCGCCGCTGCGCGAGCACGTCGCACTGTCCGTGCGCCGCTACCTGCGTGATCTGAATGGCTGCGACGCCGACGATGTCTACGAGATCGTGCTGCGCGAGATGGAAATCCCGCTGTTCGTGGAAGTGCTCAACCATTGCGAAGGCAACCAGAGCCGCGCCGCATCGCTGCTCGGCATCCATCGGGCCACGCTGCGCAAGAAGCTGAAGGATTACGGGCTGGCGTAATCCGCTCCCACCGCGCGCATGATTGCGCGCCGCGTGCGGGTTCCAGGACAGGGTGCATTGCACCGCCGTTGCGGCTTCAACCGCGTCGGCCGCCTGCCGTGCGTGCGCGCCGTTGGGCTCAACGGTCGCATCCATGTCCGCGCCCTTGATCGCGTTCGATCGCGACGGCCCGGACCGCGCGGCGGATCGGCGAGGCTATAATTCCGCCATCCTCCCGCTGCACCTTCCCATGACCGATCAACGCTTGCCCGTCCGTCGGGCGCTGCTTTCCGTTTCCGACAAGACCGGCCTGCTCGAACTGGCACGGGCGCTCGCTTCTCGCCAGGTCGAACTGCTTTCCACCGGCGGTACGGCCAAGGCCCTGCGCGATGCGGGCATGACGGTGCGCGATGTCTCCGAAGTGACCGGCTTTCCGGAGATCATGGACGGCCGCGTCAAGACGCTGCACCCGAAGGTGCACGGCGGCCTGCTCGGGCGCCGCGGCATCGATGATGCGGTGATGGCGCAGCATGGCATCGAAGCCATCGATCTGCTGGTGCTCAACCTGTATCCGTTCGAAAAGGTCGCGGCCAATCCCCAGGCGAGCTTCGAGGACATCATCGAGAACATCGACATCGGCGGGCCGGCGATGCTGCGCGCGGCGGCGAAGAATTTCGCCCATGTCGCCGTCGCCACCGATCCGGCGCAGTACGCGGCGCTGGTCGAGGAACTGGATCAGCATGACGGCACGCTGTCGGCGGCCACGCGGATGCGGTTGTCGGTGGCGGCGTTCAACCGCGTGGCCCAGTACGATGCCTGCATCAGCGACACGCTGTCCTCGATCACCGCATTGAAGGACGATGGCGGCGTGGAGCGCAGCCCGTTCCCGCACCAGGCCAACGGCATCTTCATCAAGCTGATGGATCTGCGCTACGGCGAGAACCCGCACCAGCAGGCGGCGTTCTATCGCGATCTGTATCCGGTGCCGGGCACGCTGGCGACCTTCAGCCAGTTGCAGGGCAAGGAACTGAGCTACAACAACATCGCCGACGCCGATGCCGCGTGGGAATGCGTGCGCCAGTTCGATGCGCCGGCCTGCGTGATCGTCAAGCACGCCAATCCGTGCGGCGTCGCGGTGGGCGCGGCCTGCGGCGACGCCTACGAACTCGCGTACGCGACCGACCCGACTTCGGCCTTCGGCGGCATCATCGCGTTCAACCGCACGCTGGATGCAGCCACCGCCAGGGTCATCCTCGATCGCCAGTTCGTCGAAGTGCTGATCGCGCCCGCCTACGAACAGGGTGCGCTGGACTACGCGAAGAAGAAAGCCAACGTACGCGTGCTGGTGATTCCGCACGGCGACGGCGCCAACCTCATGGACGTCAAGCGCGTGGGCTCGGGCCTGCTGATGCAGACCGCCGACAACCGCGTGGTCACCCGCGATGAACTGAAGGTCGTCAGCCAGCGCGCGCCGAGCGAGGCCGAACTGCGCGATCTGCTGTTTGCGTGGAAGGTCGCCAAGTACGTCAAGTCCAATGCGATCGTCTATGCCAAGGATAACCGCACCGTCGGCATCGGCGCAGGACAGATGAGTCGAGTGGTCAGCGCGAAAATCGCCGGCCTCAAGGCCGAGGAAGCCAGCCTGGGCGTGCCCGGTTCGGTGATGGCGAGCGATGCGTTCTTCCCGTTCCGCGACGGCATCGACGCCGCCGCGCAGGCCGGCATCGCCGCGGTGATCCAGCCGGGCGGTTCGATGCGCGACGCCGAAGTGATCGCCGCCGCCGACGAACACGGCCTGGCGATGGTGTTCACCGGCGTCCGTCATTTCCGGCACTGACGCGTGGCGCGCGCGAGCACGTCCATCAAGCGCACGGCGCCGGATCCGCTGGGCCTGGGCCCGCTGAGCGGCACGGCCACGTCGCCGAACGCATTGGCCTACGCCGATGCACAGGGGCGCGCCCTGCTCTATCACGCCAACTGTTTCGAACTGCTGGACCGGATCAACGAGAAGCATCCGCAGGGATGCTTCGACATGATCTTCGCCGACCCGCCGTACTTCCTCTCCAATGGCGGCATCACCTGCCATGCGGGCAAGATGGTGAAGGTCGACAAGGGCGAGTGGGACAAGAGCCGCAGTCCGGATCTCAACCACGAGTTCAATGTCGAATGGCTGCGCCGCTGCCAGCGCGCGCTCAAGCCCAATGGCACGTTGTGGGTGTCCGGCACGCACCACGTCATCCATTCGGTCGGCTTCGCCATGCAGCAGCTCGGCATGAAGCTGCTCAACGACATCACCTGGGAAAAACCCAATCCGCCGCCGAACCTGGCCTGCCGCACCTTCACCCATTCCACCGAAACCATCATCTGGGCGGCGAAGACCGAAAAGAGCAAGCACGTCTTCCACTACCGCAGGATGAAGGCCGAGAACGGCGATCGCCAGATGAAATCGGTATGGCGCCTCACCGCGCCGGGCAAGGAAGAAAAGAGCCACGGCCGGCATCCGACGCAGAAGCCGCTGGAACTGCTGCTGCGCTGCATCGAAGCATCGACCGATCCCGGTGATCGCATTTTCGATCCCTTCAACGGTTCGGGCACCACCGGCGTGGCCGCGCTGCGCAGCGGGCGGCTGTACGTCGGCAGCGAACTGGATCCGGCCTATATCAAACTGGCACGCGATCGATTCAAGGCCGAAGCCTGATTGATCCGTTGCCTCCACCGATCGCGCATCACGGAGCACACGCATGAAAGTCTTGGTCATTGGTTCCGGCGGTCGCGAACACGCACTGGCCTGGAAGATCGCGCAGTCGCCAAAGGTCGATGAAGTGCTGGTCGCGCCCGGCAACGCGGGCACGGCGACCGAAGCCAAATGCCGCAATGTCGCCGTCGGCGCGACCGAGATCGATCGCCTGCTGGAACTGGTGCGCGCCGAGAACGTCGCGCTCACCATCGTCGGGCCGGAAGCGCCGCTGGTGCTGGGCGTGGTGGATCGTTTCCGCGCCGAGGGCCTGCGCATCTTCGGCCCGACCGCCGCGGCCGCGCAGCTCGAAGGCAGCAAGGCGTTCGCCAAGGATTTCCTCGCCCGCCACGGCATTCCCACCGCGCATTACGCAGTCTTCACCGATGCGGTCGAAGCGATCGACCATGTGCGTGAAAAAGGTGCGCCCATCGTCATCAAGGCCGACGGGCTGGCGGCGGGCAAGGGCGTGATCGTGGCGATGACGCTCGCCGAAGCCGAGGCAGCCGTGCGCGACATGCTGGCGGGCAATGCATTCGGCGCGGCCGGTGCGCGGGTGGTCATCGAGGAGTTCCTGAGCGGCGAGGAAGCCAGTTTCATCAGCATGGTCGATGGCCGTACCGCGTTGCCGATGGCCACCTCGCAGGATCACAAGCGCGTCGGCGATGGCGATACCGGCCCGAACACCGGCGGCATGGGCGCGTATTCACCCGCGCCCGTGGTCACCCAGGCGGTGCACGATCGGGTGATGCGCGAGGTGGTCAATCCCACCGTGCAGGGCATGATCGCCGATGGCGTGCCGTTCACCGGATTCCTCTACGCCGGCCTGATGATCGATGACAGCGGCGCGCCGAAGGTGATCGAATTCAACGTGCGCTTCGGCGATCCGGAAACGCAGCCGGTGATGCTGCGCCTGCAATCGGATCTGGTGGAACTGGTGGAAGCAGCGATCGACGGCCAACTGGATCAGGTGCAGGCCGAATGGGATCCGCGTCCGTCGCTGGGCGTGGTGATGGCGGCCGAACATTATCCCGACACCCCGCGCGTGGGTGATGCGATCAACCAGTGGGACGTGCCGGAGCTGCCGGGCACCAAGGTCTTCCACGCGGGCACCCGCCTGGTCGATGGCCAGATCATCACCGCCGGCGGTCGCGTGCTGTGCGCCTGCGCGCTGGGCGAGAGCGTGGCCGATGCACAGCATCGCGCGTATGGCGTGGTGGCCGGCATTTCGTGGCCGGGCGAATTCCATCGCCACGACATCGGCTGGCGTGCGATCGAACGCGAACGGCACTGAGTGCGAAAGGGCCGTCGCCGCATGAGCGACGGCCCGCTGTTTCAGGGCGCTTTGCTGCGCACCGCGTGTGGCGGGTCGGCCTGCAGCAGATCCGCATGCCCGCGCGGCGGCGCACGCAGATACTGCGGCGCGGTGTGCACGCGTGCGCCAAGCGCGGCGGCGGCATGCCACGGCCAGCGCGGGTCGTAGAGCATGGCACGCGCCAGCGCGACTGCATCGGCCTGCTGCTGCACCAGCACGCTTTCGGCCTGCTGCGGATCGGTGATGAGGCCGACGGCGATCACCGGCATGGCGACTTCGCGCTTGATGCCTTCGGCGAACGGCACCTGATAACCGGGCCCGGCGCTGATGCGCTGCCGCGGATCCAGGCCGCCGCTGGAGACGTGGATGAAATGGCAGCCGCGTGCGTCGAGCGCCCGGGCCAGTTCGATGCTCTGCGCCAGATCCCAGCCCCCATCGACCCAGTCGCTCGCGGAAATGCGGATGCCGACCGCCATCGAATCGGAGACCGCCGAACGCACCGCATCGAACACCTGCAAGGTCAGGCGCATGCGGTTCTCGAGCGAACCACCGTAAGCATCGGTCCGCGTGTTCGAGAGCGGCGACAGGAACTGATGCAGCAGATACCCGTGCGCCGCGTGGATCTCGATGAGATCCAGCCCAAGCCGTTCCGCGCGCCGGGCACTGGCGGCGAATGCATCGATCACCTCCCGTATGCCGGCCTCGTCGAGGGCAACGGGCGCGGGATCACCTTCCGCATACGGCGCGGCCGAAGCCGACACCGTCTGCCAGCCATTGGGCGCATCCGGTGCGATGGCCGCACCCTTGTGCTCCCATGGCAGATGCGTGGAGGCCTTGCGCCCGGCGTGCGCAAGCTGCACGCCGATCGGCATGCGCGAATAATGGCGCGCGGCCGACAGCGCGCGCGCGAACGCCGCTTCGGTCGCGTCATCCCACAAACCCAGATCGCCCCAGCTGATCCGCCCGCGCGGCTCCACCGCCGTGGCTTCGATGATCAACAGGCCGGCGCCGGACAGCGCGAGATTCGGCCAGTGGAAGGCGTGCCAGTCGGTGGCCGCGCCCCGATCGGCCGAGTACTGGCACATGGGTGCGATGACGATACGGTTGGACAGCGGCAGCGGCCCCAGTTGCAGGGGCGAGAAGAGCAGACTCAAGGGATTCTCCACGGAGGGCGGGTTCCGGAGCGCGCCACTATCCGCGCCGTCGGGAGAGCTTTCAACGCCACCGGCGGAACACAGCCGTTGCAGTCATTTGCTAGGCTCCGCGCATCCAAGGAGGCTCCATGTCCGGCCACAGTCAGTTCGCCCTGCTCAATCAACGGCGTTTCCTGCCTTTTTTCCTGGTGCAGTCACTGGGTGCGTTCAATGACAACGTGTACCGGCAGGCCATCATCGGCCTGCTCGGCTTCATGAGCGTGACGCCGCAGGACCGCACGCTCTACACGAACCTGGCCCCGGCGATCTTCATCCTGCCGTACTTCCTGTTCTCCGCCACCGCCGGCCAGATCGCGGAGAAGCTGGAGAAATCGCGGCTCATCCGCCTGACCACCACGATGGAGATCGTGATCATGTCGCTGGCGGCGGTCGGCTTCCTCACGCAGAACCTCGGCATCCTGCTCGCGGCGCTGTTCTGCACCGGCCTGCAATCCACGCTGTTCGGGCCGGTGAAGTATTCGATCCTGCCTTCGGTGCTGAAGCCGGAAGAACTGACCGGCGGCAACGGCTTGGTGGAGATGGGGACATCACTGTCGATTCTGATCGGCATGATCTCCGGCGGCCTGATTTTCGCGCTCGCGGGCGCGCACGGGCCGATGGTCGCGGCCAGCGCCATCATCGTGCTGGCCATCGCCGGCAACCTCGTGTCGCGATGGATTCCGCGCGTGGACGCCGGCGAGCCCAATCTGCGCATCAACTGGAATCCGCTGACCGAATCGCGCGCGGTGCTGCGGCTGGCCAAGAAGCAGCCGGCCGTGCGCAACAGCGTGCTGGGTGTGTCGTGGTTCTGGTTCGTCGGCACGGTGCTGACCGGCAACATTCCCGGCTATGCCGACATCCATCTCGGCATCGGCAACTGGTATGTCTTCGCGCTGGCGCTGTTCTCGATCGGCACCGGCGTGGGTTCACTGCTGTGCGAGAAGCTGTCCGCGCGCACGGTGGAAATCGGCCTGGTGCCGCTGGGTGCATTCGGCATGACTGCGTTCCTGCTCGATCTGTATTTCGCGCGCAGCGGCGTTGCGCCGGTCAGCGGCATGTCGGTGCCGCAGTTCCTGCAACAGGCCGGAAGCTGGCGCATCGTCATCGATTTGACCGGCATCGGCCTGTTCACCGGATTCTTCGTCGTGCCGCTGTTCGCGCTGATCCAGAGCCGCACGCCGAAGAACGAGCTTTCGCGCGTGATTGCCGGCATGAACATCCAGAATGCCGGCTTCATCGTGCTGGCCGCGATGCTCGGTGTTCTGTTGCAGATGAAGGAACTGGTGATCGGCGGCCTGCGCATTCCAATGCCCGGCTGGACGATTCCGCAGGTATTCCTGGCGCTGGCGATCGCCAATGCCGTGGTGGCGATCTGGATCTTCACCATCGTGCCGGAATTCCTGATGCGCTTCCTCAGCTGGGTGCTGGTGCGCACGCTGTACCGGCTGCGCCTGCATGGGATCGAAAAGAACGTACCGGACGAAGGCCCTGCGCTGCTGGTCTGCAATCACGTCAGTTACATGGATGCGTTGATCCTCTCGGCCAGCATTCCGCGGCCGGTGCGCTTCGTCATGTACTACAGGATTTTCAACATTCCGGTGATGAGCTGGATCTTCCGCAACGCCAAGGCGATCCCGATTGCCGGCGCGAAGGAGGATTCGGCACTGATGCAGCGCGCCTTCGATGCGATCGATGCGGCGCTGGCCGAGGGCGAACTTGTGGGCATCTTCCCCGAAGGCGCGTTGACCCGCGACGGCGAAATCGCGGTCTTCAAATCGGGCGTGGAAAAGATCCTCGAACGCCGGCCGGTACCGGTCGTGCCGATGGCGTTGAAAGGCATGTGGACCAGCATGTGGAGCCGGCGCGATTCTCGGCTGGGACGCATGCGCGTGCCGCGCCGCCTCCGCGCCGGCGTCGAGGTGATGGCGGCGGCGCCCGTCGATGGCGCCACCGCGACGGCCGAGTCGCTCGAAGCGGCCGTGCGCGGCCTGCGCGGCGACGCGGCCTGACGGAATCCGGACCGAAGATTGTGTGTACCGACCGTGATGACGACGGTTAGACTAGCCGCGCCAATCCACCGTTTCACCATCGCAAGGAGATTCCGATGAGTGCCGTTCCTCCGCTGCCCCAGGAAGCACCGGGCAATATTCCCAACCACTTGGCCTGGGCGATCATTTCGACCGTGCTCGCGACCTGCCTGTGCTGCCCGCTCGGCCTGGTCGGCATCGTGGCCATCGTGTTCTCCTCGCAGGTCAACACCAAGTTGAACCAAGGTGACGTCGAAGGCGCGCGCCGCGCTTCGAACAACGCCAAGATCTGGTGCTGGGTCGCGACCGGCCTGGCCATCATCGGCTTGATCTGGTCGGCCTACTGGTGGTCGACCGGCGGCATGGCCGCTTACCTGGAAACCATCCAGCAGATGCAGCAGATGCAGTAAGCGATGCCGGTGGCGCTCAAACCACTGCATTGGGTGTGGCTGACGGGGACCGCCATGGCGGTCTCCGTCGGTGTCTGGCTGCTGTTGGAGTTCGATCCGAATGCGGCGGGCAACCCGTTTCCGCCGTGCATGTTCCGCTTGTTCACGGGTTACTACTGCATCGGCTGTGGCCTGACCCGGGCCCTGCATGCGCTGGTGCACGGCGACCTCGCGCGCGCGTTCGCGATGAATCCACTGGCGATGCTGGTATTGCCCACGGTACCGCTGCTTGTCGCGCATGGCCGCGGCTGGCGCCCTCAGCGGCTGGCGCCCCTGATGAATGTACTGACCGAGCCGCGCGTGTGGCTGGTGGTGCTGCCGCTTTACTGGATCGCGCGCAATCTGCCGTGGCTCCCTTTCACGCTGCTGGCGCCGGGTTGAGACGACCGGATCCGGATTGCCTGGATTCGTGGAAGCAGAAGCGGATCCACGGACGCGCCAGGGGCGCGTGATCGCTCGCACTGCGCACGCAACCGTCTTTCAACGCATGGGGCGGCACAGCGAACCGGCGCCTACCCCACCCAGCCGCCGATCACGAACACCGCCAGCACGGCGAGCCAGACCAGCAGGATGCGCCAGACCAGGCTCATTGCATCGCGCAGTTCCGGCAGTTCGCGCATGGCCTGCACCATGCCTTCTTCGGCGTAGTCCTCGGCTTCTTCGGCCAGTTCGGTGCGCACGCTGGCGCGCGCGGCCTGACCGAGGAACGCGGTATCCAGTTGCAGGCGATTGCCCTGCGCCGCGCGCCATGCCTGGAACACGGTATCGAAATTGCCGACCAGTGCCATCGCGAAGGTCATGAGCTGCGCGATCGGCCATTCCAGCACCGTCAGCAGACGACGCGCCCCGATGCGATTGTCCGCGGGCAATGCGCGGTGGAATTCGACGGCACTGGCCAGCGCCACCAGCCGATACAGCACCGCCCCCATGGGACCAAGCAGCAGAAACCAGAACAACGGCCCGAACCAGCGTTGCAGCGCATTGCGGAAAACCGCTTCCACCAGGGCAGGTCCGTCGGCGGCGACGGTTTCGGCGTCCGGCCACAAGCGCGCGATGGCCGCACGCCGCGCCGCGGGTTCGTGCGCATCGATGATGGCCTCGACATCGACATCGAGATCGCGCGGTCCCCACGCGTACACCAGCACGGCGATGCCGAACAGCAGGCCGATCAGCCCGAACAAGGGTTCGTGCAGCAGCCATTGGAACAGCGCCACCAGGAGCACCGGCGGCAGCACGGCCAGGGCGATGCCGTAGCGGCCCCGCCAGAAACCGTCATCGGGAAAGCGTTCGTCCAGCCAACGCAGCCAGTGCGCATACCAGTGGAACTGGCGCAGCCCGGCGACCAGCGTGGGCGCCACATGGCCCAGGACCAGCGCGACGACCACGGCGACCAAAGTGATGGACATGGGCTCCTCCTCCGTGGGGATTCTAGAGCGAGTCGGGCGATCGAAGCAGATTCGCGCCCATGCGACGGCCTGGCCCAGTCACTTCGGCCGCGCGTGCCGGTGCTGGTACCAGTGTTCGATCAGCGCGCGCGCGATGGATATGCGTGGTGATAGCAGGAGCCCGCCGGTTTCGCCTTCGCCCCGTTGAAGCGCCGCGCCGATTTCGCCGGCGGTGAACCAGCGCGCATCTTCCAGTTCGTCATCGACCTGCGGCGCGTCCGGTTCGGCATCGGCGGCGAAGCCGAGCATCAGCGAACCGGGAAACGGCCACGGCTGCGCGGCCAGGTAGCGGCTCGCGCGCACGCGCACGCGGGTCTCTTCGTAGACTTCGCGCGCCACGGTCTGCTCCAGAGTCTCGCCCGGCTCGACGAAGCCGGCAATCAGCGAATAGCGACCCGCCGGCCACGCGGCCTGCCGTCCCAGCAGCAGGCGCTCGCCGTCGCTGACGGCCACGATGACTGCCGGATCGACGCGTGGATAGTGATCGGCACCGCACTGCCCGCAATGGCCCTGATAGCCGGCGCGCCGGAACTCGACCTCGCCACCGCAGAGGCCGCAGTGGCGATTGCGCGATCGCCAGTAGAACATCGCGCGCGCCAGTGCGAAGACACCCGCCTCGAACGCCGGCCACTGCGCCGCCGCGCGTCGCAGATCCGTGCGTCGCGGCGCATCGAAGGGAACGGTATCGGCTTCCTGCGCGAACCATGCGGCATCACCGCGCAGGCCGAGGAAAATCGCGGTGCCCGGCCCGCCTCCCAGCACTTCGCCCAGCGGCGCGGCCAGCGCGCCCTGTTCGTCGGCGAAAGCCTGGCCTTCGCGATCGAGCACGATCACGCGGGCCTGCGGCCAGCGCTCGAAAAGTCGTTCGGGTTGATCACGCAGGTGATCGGCGCGATCCAGCGGATCACCGGCGAACGCGAAATCCGTCAGTCCGGCTTCGGCACGGGATCCGGACACGCGGCGATCAGATGCTGAAACTGCTGCCGCAGCCGCAGGTGGTCTTGGCGTTCGGGTTGCGGATGACGAACTGCGCGCCCTGCAGGCTCTCGGTGTAATCCACCTCGGCGCCCATCAGGTATTGCAGGCTGAGCGGATCCACCAGCAGGGTGACGCCATCGGTGTCCACCGCCAGATCATCGTCGGCGCGGTTCTCGTCGAACTCGAATCCGTACTGGAATCCCGAGCAGCCGCCGCCCTGGATGTACACGCGCAGCGCGAGCGTGTCGTTGCCCTCTTCATCGATCAGTTCGCGCACCTTGGCGGCCGCGGCATGACTGAAGTTGAGGGGACGCTCCAGCGACTGGTAATCGGGCGCGGCCGTGGGCAGGGAAACGAAGTCGGTCATGCGCAAAGGATGGGGTCAGCGCGGTCTCACTTCAAGCCGGACGCGCCGGCGCCTTCGCGCGCGGTGGCCGCGGCCCAGGTGAACGACTGCTCGCTCTGCGCCCCGTTCTGCGGGATCAGATGGGCGATGACGCGCACGGGCTGGAAATCCGGCGGGAGCACGAGGTCGCCCTGGATTTCCTGGAAATACTTGAATGAATACGGCACGCCCGGCGCATTTGGCTCCTGCCGCAGATCGGCCCAGGACAACCGCTGGAGCTTGCCGCCCCTCGTGCCTTCGACGGACACGCGCAGACGGCCGGCATTGATCGCGCCGCGATTGAGGTTCTGGGTCAGCGTGGCGGTGAAGTGCCATGCCTGAGCCGTCTGCGGCTGCAGCTTCAGCTCATGGACCGTCAGGCCACGACGTTGGCCGGTCGCGCCGACGAACCGCTCGTAGAACGCCACGTCGGCGCGCAGGCCGGCGATTTCTTCGTCGCGCTCGGCCAGCGTGGTCTGGAGATCACGGTTGGCGTCGCGGGTGATCTGATCCGAGCGCGACAGCGTGGCGACCTGTTGTTCCAGGCGCTCGATGCGGATCTTCTGCGCGTGCCACTGCGCGGCGCTGGGCGCATCGCCGGAGGCGGTGAACACGCGCCACACGCCCCAGCCTCCGAAGGCCAGCAGCACGATCATCAGCGCCACCGCCAGATAGAACCACACGCGGCCGGCCGCCGGCGCAGGGGGGGTGGAAAGTGAGAACTCGCTCATGAAAGCGAGGATAGCGCGGCCGGTGCACGCCCCCGACCCCGGCCGCGCGCCGATTCAGGTGGCGGCCAGTGCGACCTCGTCCACGTCCTGCGCCACGCCCAGCGCCGCGTGCACCAGGCGGCCGGTCAACTGCGCGCCCGCGCTCATTTCCACGATCTGATAATGGATGTTGCCCTGCACGCGGGCCTTGGACGCCAGTTCGACGCGCTCGCTGGCGTGCACGTCACCGATGAGCTGTCCGTTGAGCACGACGACCGGAGCGCGGATTTCGCCTTCGATGACGCCCTGCTCGGACAGGGTCAGCGTGGCGCGCTCGCCCTCGGTCGCGAAGACCTTGCCCTGGATGCGGCCTTCCACATGCAAGCCGCCGCTGAAGATGAGATCACCACGGATCACGACCTGCGGGCCGATCAAGGTATCAATCGGTTGTCCATCGCGGAGCGGTTTATGTTTGAACACGTCTACTTTCCTCCTGCGGACGCCGCAAGTTTCCAATCCAAAGCTTGTTCCACCGGCGTGTCGCCGCCGATGAGCCGCACCCGCACGCGTTGCGGGGTGAAATCGCCGGGCAGCATCACGCTGCCATCGAGTTGCTGGAAATACCGAAACGAATAGTCCTGCCCCGGCACGCTGGCGTGCTGGTGCAGTTCGTCCCAACCGAGCGTGGCCAGTTGGCCCTTGCGTACGCCCTCGACCGCAAAACGCATCTGGCCCTGGCTGATCGCGCCACGGTTGAGCGTCTGCGTCAGCATGATCTGGTAACGCCAGGTACCGCCGCCAGCGCGGGTGAACTCGGCCTCGTGCACGCTCAGGCCCTTGCGCGGCGCGGTCTCGCCGACCAGCCGCTCGAAGAACGCGACATCCGCGCGCAGCGAGGCGATTTCCTCGTCACGCTGGGCCAGGGATTCTTGCAGTTCCTTGTTGGCAGTGCGGCTGATGCGATCGGAGACGCCCAGCGTCTTCTCGCGTTGATCCAGGGTGCGCAGGCGCGCGGCCTGATCGCGCAGCTGGCGCTGGACGCGGCTCAGCTCCTGGCGTGTCTCGGTCAGTCGCGGGGCGGCGGTATGGCTGGCCCAGAACCACACCCCGGCCATCGTGCCGGCCCAGAACAATCCGCCCACCACCCACCGCAGGCCGCGGCGCGAAGGCTGGCGTTCGACGATCTGATAACGGGGAAACGCGGAAGAAGCCATGCGGAGTCCGCTACCGGCTGCGCTCAGGCAGCAGCCGGACCGGGGGCCTATACTCGAAGGACGACAGGGTGGTCGATTTTAATGGGAATCGCGGCGATGTCCGAGGCACATTTGTTCGTAATTGGGATCCTGTTGGCATGGATGGCCGGGATTCGTGTCTATCTGACCGTATTCGGCGTGGGCCTGGCCGGCGCACTGGGGTGGCTGGACCTGCCGCCCGCGCTGCAGGCGACCGAATCCTGGTGGGTGCTCGGCACTTCAGGCGCGCTCGCCTTGGCCGAGTTCTTCGCCGACAAGATTCCCGGCGTGGATTCGGTCTGGGATCTGCTGCACACGCTGGCGCGCGTGCCGGCCGGTGCATTCCTGGCCGCGGCCACGCTGTCGCCGGATGGGCAGCTCAGCGGCGGGGCGCTGGCCGCCGGAGCCGGCGTCGCGCTGGCCAGCCATGTGCTGAAAAGCGGGTCGCGCGCGCTGCTGAACACCTCGCCCGAACCGGTGAGCAACCTCGGCGCGTCGGTGATCGAGGATGCGGTCGTGGTCGGTGGCCTGGCGCTGGCGTTCGCGCATCCGTGGATCGCGCTGCTGCTGGTGGTCGGGGTCTCGGTCCTGCTCGCCCTGTTCGTCTGGTGGGTGTGGCGGAAGATCGGCCGTGGCCTGAAAAAACTGTTCGGTACGTCTGATCCCCATGCACCGACTGTCTAGGCGCCGGGCCACGCCCGCACGCCGGCGTGTCCGTGTACGTGAGATTCATCGCATAATCCGGCACACGCTTGGGGAAGCCTGATGTCCGTCATTGACGCCACATTCCGCCGACAGGAGGAACCATCGCGTTCCCGTCCGCGCGCCGAGACGCCGCCGCCGCACTACTGGCGGCGCTGGACTGCCGATGCACCGGCGCGGCTGACATCGAATCAAGGAGATCCCGACGCGATGAATGCATCCGCTTCCCCTTCAGGCCCGGACCCGCAGGCCAACGCGGCCCCGGCCGTTGCCGGCCCTGCCGCCTCCGGCCCGCAGGTCCAGGAAAGTCCCTACCGCATCCTCATCGTCGAGGACGATCGCGGCCAGGCCCTGTTCGCCCAGAGCGTGCTGCACGGCGCCGGCATGCGCGCCGAAGTGCAGATGGAATCCGAGGGCGTGCTGGACGCCATCCGCAGTTTCCAGCCGGATCTGGTGCTGATGGATCTGCACATGCCCGGCAAGGACGGCATGAACCTGACGCTGCTCATCCGCCAGCAGCCCGAATACCTGCATCTGCCGATCGTGTTCCTGACCGGCGATCCGGATCCGGAGCGCCAGTTCGAAGTGCTTGAGAGCGGCGCCGACGATTTCCTCAACAAGCCGATCCGTCCGCGCCATCTGATCGCGGCGGTGTCCAACCGGATCCAGCGCGCGCGCCAGCGTAGCACGCCCGCACCGCGCACGACCGTCAACACCGAAACCGGTCTGCCGACCCGCACGTTTCTGCTGCACCAACTCGGTACCGCATTGCAGTCTGAAGCGAAGGGCGGCCTGTTCTTCATCGAGATTGGCAGCGCGCTGAGCCTGCGCGAACGCTACGGCTATGCGGTGTTCGAGCAGTTGATGAACCAGGCCGGCCGCAAGTTGGCCGAAGTGGCGGCCCCGTGCCCGGTGGCGCGCCTGAACGACAACAGCTTCCTCTGCCTCGGCGCCGGCATCGACGAGGCCACGCTCGACGCGCAGGCCGAACGCCTGCGCCAGGGGCTCAGCGGCAGCACCTTCCAGGCTCGCGATGACGTGCTCAATCTGCGCTGTTCGATCGGCTACACGAAACTCTCGCTGGGGTTCGACGATGCCGGCAGCGCGCTGGAAGCCACCGAGCGTGCCGTGTTGCAGGCGCGCCTGAAAGGCAACAACCTCGCGGCCTACGTGCCGGCCCAGCGCAGTGAAGAAGCGCCCCGCATCTCGCTGGAAGACGGGCAGTTCGAACTCGCCTATCAGCCGATCGTGGCCGTCGCCGGCAGCGACCAGGCGCAGTACCAGGTGCTGCTGCGCATGCGCCAGCCGGACGGTTCGCTGCTGCCGGCCTCGCAGGTGATCCCGGCGGCCGAATCGGCCGGCGGCATCGCCCAGATCGATCACTGGGTGCTCGAACACGCCTTGTTCGTGCTCGCCGAACGGCAATCGAAAGGTCCGTCGCTGCGCCTGTTCGTCTCGCAGTCGCCGCGCACGCTCGCACGCGAATCGCACGCGCAATGGCTGCTCGGCGCGCTGGCCGAGCGCGGTATCGAAGGCACCTCGCTGGTGATCGATTTGCGCATGGCCGATGCCTTGATCCACACGGTGACGCTGCGCGATTTCTGCCATCAGCTGATGCCGGCCGGCGTGCAGTTCTGCCTGAGCCAGTTCGAGCCCGGGCGCGAGGCCGACGCCCTGCTGACACAGCTGCCGCTGGGCTACCTGCGCGTGGCCAGCCGCTACGCCAGTGCGCACCAGGATCCCAAGCTGCGCGACGAGTTGCGCAACATCATCGATCAGGCGCATCGCGCCGGCCTGCAGGTCATCGGCCAGCAGATCGAGGATCCGCAGGCCGCGGCCGCGATGTGGATGGGCGGCGTCGACTTCATCCAGGGCAATCTGGTGCAGGCCGTCGGCAGCGAACTCGGCTTCGATTTCCACAACGCGGTGCTGTAAGCATGCCCGCCCACGGGCCTGCCCCGGTCGCCCCCTGGTTGGCGCTGGCCGCCAGCGTGCTCGCGCTGGCGGGCTTGTCGATGCCGTTCACCGGGATACCGGGGCCGTGGTGGTCGATCGCGATCGCCTCGGCCGCCGTCGCGGTGATCTGCGGCGTCTTCGCTGCCATCAACGCACGCGCCACGCATCGCAACTGGCAAGGCGCCGAGGCGCGCGCGGCGATCGCCGAGTCCGAACGCAACGCGCTGCAGCGCGATCTGCAGCGCCATGATCGGCTCGAACAGGAACTGCTGCAGGCCAAGCAGGCGGCCGAATCGGCGGTACTGGCCAAGGGCGAATTCCTCGCGACGATGAGCCATGAAATCCGTACGCCGCTCAACGGAATCGTGCCGATGCTGGACATGCTCGCGCGTGCCCCGCTGGCCCCGGATCACCGCGAAATGCTCAACACGGCGAGCGCTTCCTCGCATCAACTGTTGCGGATCGTCGACGACATCCTCGATTACTCCAAGCTCGAAGCCAACAAGCTCGAACTGGAGATCACCGCCTTCAACCTGCGCGAACTGCTCGATGGCGTACTGCAGCTTATGCAGCGTCCGGCCGAGAACAAGGGATTGCGGTTGTCGCTGCAACTCGATCCGTCCGTGCGCCTGCCGGTACGCGGCGATCCGGTGCGCGTGCGGCAGGTGCTGAGCAATCTGATCGGCAATGCCATCAAGTTCACCGAACGCGGAACGATCACGCTGGTGGTGCGCCGGCTGGGCGAAACGTCCGGCCAGCACCTGCTGCGCTTCGAAGTGCGCGATACCGGCATCGGCATTTCGGCCGATGCGCAGGCGCGCCTGTTCCGTTCCTTCACCCAGGCCGACGCATCGACCACGCGCCTCTACGGCGGCACCGGCCTGGGCCTGGCGATCTGCAAGCGCATCGTCGATCTGATGGGCGGACGCATCGACGTCGTGTCCGAACCGGGGCGCGGCTCGACGTTCTGGTTCGAGGTGCCACTGACGAAAGTGGTCGGCGACCTCAAGCTGCGTGACGCGCATGCGTTCAATCAGGGGCGCGTGCTGATCGTGTCGCCCGATGCACGCCTGCGCCAGCGCCTGACGATGCTGCTCACCAACTGGGGCGCACTGGTCAGCGCCGTGGAGACCACGCAGGAGGCGCTCGAACGCATGCGCACGGCGAGCGAAGCGCGCAATGACGACTTTGTCGCGGTACTGGCGGATCTGCCGGGCATCCGCAGCACCGCGCGCGCGCTGCACCGCACGCTCGCGCGCCGCGGCACCGGCGAGGACGTCCGCCTGATCTGGTTGTACGGCGATGAAGCCGTGCCGGAGGAAATCCGCGCCGGCAGTTCACTCCTCTCGCGCCAGGGACCGGATACCGATCTGCGCGCCGCATTGTTCGGCGACGTTCCCGCAACCGCCGACGTGGCCGATGCGCCGGTCGTCATCGACGACATCTTCGATGCGGCGGACGCCGAACGCAACGATGCGCCCGCTCCGCCGGCGGCATCCGCATCGTTCGCCAGCACGGGCACCGCATTGCCGGCGGAAACGCGGTTGCTGCTGGTGGAAGACAACCCGGTCAACCTGCTGGTCGCGCAGAAGCTGCTGTCCTCGCTCGGCCTGCGCAGCGAATCCGAAGCCAATGGCGAACTGGCGCTGCGACGGATGATGACCGAGCACTTCGATCTGGTCTTCATGGATTGCCAGATGCCGGTGCTCGATGGCTACAGCGCCACGCGCCGCTGGCGGGAACACGAAGCGCAGCTCGGCAGCGCGCAGCGCCTGCCCATCATCGCGATGACCGCCAACGCGATGGCCGGCGATCGCCAGCGTTGCCTCGACGCCGGCATGGACGATTACCTCGCCAAGCCGGTGGCGCGCGACCAGTTGGAAAACTGCCTGCAACGCTGGCTGCCCGCGGGCACGGCCCTGCAGTTGCGCACGGTCGCCTCCACGACCACGGCCAGCAGCGACATCGAATCCGAAAGCGCGCCGCCGCGCCCGGTCATCCCGAGTTTTCCCGTGCTGGATCAGAGCATGCTGGAAGAACTGCGCGAGATCGCCGGGGATGAAACCGCGCGCATCATCCATGTCTTTCTCGAAGATGCGCCTCGGCTAATTGCATCGCTGGAGAAGGCCGCGGCCATTCCCGATCTGGACGCCATGCGCGATGCCGCGCATACGCTGAAGTCCTCGAGCGCCAATGTCGGCGCGATGGCCCTGTCCGCCGCCGCCAAGCGGGTGGAACTCGGCGCGCGTGCGGCCAAGCTGGATCGGCCCGCGGTGGCGGTGGCGCTGGTGATCGCCGAATACGCGCGCGCGCGCATGGCGTTGCTGGGCTATGCGTCCCAGGAACTCGGCAGGCCGTTGTCGGCGACCACCGGATCCACGCAGGCACGCTGACGCACGGCGAAGTCCGGCGCAGCATTGCGGCTCGCGCGAGTGGCGATCCGGCCCCAAACGAAAACGCCGCCTCACGGCGGCGTTCTGCTTCGGCGGACCCGGTGTCAGTCTTCCAGCTTGGTCAGCAGGTAGTTCGGCTCGCCGATGCGATCGATCAGCGCCAACTGCGTCTCCAGCCAGTCGATGTGTTCTTCTTCCGAATCCAGGATGTCGGCGAACAACTGCCGCGTGACGTAATCGCCGACGCTCTCGCAGTACTGGATGCCTTCGCGCAGCACCGGCAGCCCGTCGTATTCCAGCGCCAGATCACAGCCCAGCAGTTCGCGCGGGTTCTCGCCGATGCGCAGTTTTCCCAGCGCCTGGAAATTCGGCAATCCGTCGAGGAACAAGATGCGCTCGGCCAGCTTGTCGGCGTGCTTCATCTCGTCGATGGATTCCTTGTATTCGTGTTCGGCCAGTTCCTTCAAACCCCAGTTCTTCAGCATCTTGGCGTGCAGGAAATACTGGTTGATGGCGGTCAACTCGTTGTAGAGCGCCTTGTTGAGGAATTCGATGACCTTGGCGTCGCCTTTCATGCGCGGCTCCCGTGTGCGTGCTGGACGCCGCATGCTACCCCCACCGGTCATGCGATGACGTAACGTGAATCACATGCATCTGAAGCGCGAGCCCGTCGTCACGACGGGCAGCGCGCAATAAAAAAGCCCGGCAGCGGGAGGGAGCTGCCGGGCCGGGTGCGCGGTGGGAGGGAGACCGCGCAGTTCGTTGCGTGCGGGCTTACTTGGCCTTGGTGGCCTTGCTCGCCGTGGCCACGGAGGCCTGCACGTTGTCGGTGGCGGTTTCGAACTGGCTCTTCACGAGCTGGCCGAACGCTTCACCGGTCTTGAGGCTGACGCCGAAGACTTCCTGGCCGGCGGCGACGAGGCGCTCGGCGTTGTCCTTGGCGACCTGCAGGCCCTTCGGCCACAGGTTGCGGTAGCTCTCGAGATCGCTGACCTCGGCCAGTTCGCCGAAGAAGGCCGTGGTGGCGTCGATGTTCTTCTCGAAGGTCTTCAGCTGCACGCCGAAGAGGGTCTCGGCGCTCTCCAGCGCCAGACGGTTCGCGCGCGCAGCGACAGCGGCGAACTGGTGGGTGTAGGTGCTGAACTGCTCGTTGAACTGGGCGGACATGGCGGGCTCCATCGGAATGCCGATTTGTTGCGTCGCAGCATACCGCCATCCATGTTGCAGTGCAATAAATTAGCCGAGTTTGCCGACGAACGGTCAGGAACCGTTGGGAATCATTCGGTTGCGCTGGCCTCAGCCTTGAATCAGCCCCGGTAACGGCTGCCCGCAGTGCAGGTTTCATGGACCACGACCTCGCTCAGGCCCGGCAACGCGGGCTTGAGCTGGTCCCAAATCCACACCGCCAGGCGTTCGCTGGTGGGATTTTCCAGACCGGGGATGTCGTTGAGGTAGTGATGGTCCAGGTGCTCGTAAATCGGCTTGAAAGCGGCCTTCACGTCGGCGAAGTCCATCACCCAGCCGGTGTGCGGGTCGATGTCGCCGGAGACATGCAGTTCTACCCGGAACGAATGTCCGTGCAGGCGGGCGCACTTGTGCCCCTCCGGCACGTTGGGCAGGCGGTGCGCCGCTTCGAGCGTGAATACCTTGAAGATGTCCATGACCGGATTCTATGGGCAGGAATGCGGATCGATCAGGCCGACGGACGCTGGCGCTGGCCGCCACGACGGCCACCGTCGCGCGCCTGACCGCCATGCTTCTTGGGGCCGGCATGGTTCTGGCGCGGCGCATTGGGATGCGGACGACGCCCATGCTTGCGCGGAGCCTTCTGTCCACCCGGCCGCTCATCGCGCCCGGCCTGCGAATTGCCCCAGCGGATCGGCACGCGCGGCTCGAATCCGGGCACCTCGCGGATTTCCAGATCGCGCTGCAGCAGGCGATTGATCTGGCGCAGCCACTTGGCTTCGTCCTGGGCCACGATCGAGATCGCTTCGCCGCGCGCACCGGCGCGACCGGTGCGGCCGATGCGGTGCACGTAGTCCTCGGCCACCATCGGCAGATCGAAGTTGATGACACGCGGCAGCTGATCGATGTCGATGCCGCGCGCGGCGATGTCGGTGGCGACCAGCACGTTGACGCGGCCGGCCTTGAAGTCGCTCAGCGCGCGAAGACGAGCGCCCTGCGACTTGTTGCCGTGGATGGCGGCAGCACGCACGCCGCTCTTTTCCAGGAACGTGGCCAGCTTGTCGCAGCCATGCTTGGTACGGCCGAACACCAGCGTCTGCACGCGCGAGTCGGCGGCCAGCAGGTGCAGCAGCAGTTCGCGCTTGCGCTCGCCATCGACCGGATGCACGCGGTGATCGATGGTGTCGGCGACCGTGTTGCTGGGCGTGACCTGCACCTGTTGCGGGTTGCGCATGAACTCCAGCGCGAGCTCGCGGATCGGCTCGGCGAACGTGGCCGAGAACAGCAGCGTCTGCCGGTGCTGCTTCGGCAGCTTGGCCAGGATGCGCTTGATCGAGGGCAGGAAGCCCATGTCGAGCATGCGGTCGGCTTCATCGAGCACGAGCACCTCGATGCCCGACAGATCCACGCTGCGGCGTTCGATGTGATCGATCAACCGACCCGGGCAGGCGATCAGCAGATCCACGCCGCGACGCAGCGCATCGAGCTGGTTGCCCATGCCGACGCCGCCGTAGATGGTCGTGCTCGGAATGCGCAGGTACTTGCCGTAGGTGCGCAGGCTGTCATGCACCTGCGTGGCGAGTTCCCGGGTGGGCGTGAGCACCAGCGCACGCGGCTTGCGTGCGCCGCGCGGCGCGACCTCCTGCGGCGTGGTCGCCAGGTACTGGATCAATGGCAGGCCGAAGGCGGCCGTCTTGCCGGTGCCGGTCTGGGCGCCGGCCAGCAGGTCATGCCCTGCCAGGACGCAGGGAATGGCCTGCGACTGGATGGGGGTGGGTTCGGTGTAGCCCTGCTCTTCGAGGGCACGCAACAACGCGGGCGCAAGGCCCAGACTGGCAAACGACATCGGATGAAGCTCCTGACATGGACGCCTTCACCGGACAGGGAGCTGCCGCAGGACATGGCGTCAAACCCGAAGCGTTCCCTGAAACCGCGCTGCGAGGGGGATGGCGGCGACGCCAACATGGCGCGACCGGGTTTGCTCAACGAAGAAGTCGGAGTGGAGCGGACGCAGCCGGAACGGCGGCATCGGCGGGCCTGTCGGGAAACGAACGGCCGCTGGCAAACGGCGCGCACTTTAACCGATCCCGGCCGCCGGGCCAAGCGAACCAGTCCACATTAATGAAAGTGAAGCCAGCGTAAATTTGCCCGCGACGGTATGATGGGGCGTCCCTCCCTGTGTCGCCGCCCATGAGCCTGCGCGTACTCCGCCAGAACGGTCAGCCAGTCGTACCGACACCGCACGGGTGCGGTGGCGCCCGTGACGCCGATGCGCAGACGGCCGGCTGTACCGGTTGCCTGGTGCGCCATCTGGCGGTGTGCGCCGCGTTGCCGCTGGATCAAGCGCGCTCGCTGGAAACCCTGGCCGGCGACATTCCGCTGCGCGCCGGCGAAGTGCTCGCGCGCGAGGGTGATCCGCGCCGCGAAGTCTTCACCGTGACCTCGGGCGCGCTGCGCCGCATCCGCCTGCTGGCGGACGGACGCCGGCTGGTGGCCGGCTTCCTGATGCCCGGCGACTTCATCGGTTTCAGTGGCGCCTCGCACTATCGCCATTCGATTGAAGCGATCACCGACAGCACGCTGTGCGCATTCTCGATGCAGGACATGCGCACCCTGTGCGCTCGTCATCCCGAGCTGGAGCGCGAACTGCTGGAACGCGCCTGCGTCGAACTCGACGCCACGCGCGCGAACCTGATGTCGCTGGCCCGCATGACCCCGCTGGAGCGGCTGTCCTCGTTCCTGCTCGACATGGACGCACGCCGCCGCCGCAATGGACAGCAGGGCGACGAAGTCGTGCTGCCGATGCCGCGCACCGATATCGCCGACTACCTGGGCCTGACGGTGGAAACGGTGAGCCGCAGCTTCACCCGCCTGCGCCAGGACGGCCTGATCTCGGCCGATGATCCGCATCATGTGGTGCTCAAGGATCGCAAGCGGCTGGCGACGCTGGCCGAACTGCGCGCCTGATCCACGCGTCAGTCGCGCTGACGCAGCAACCTGCCTTCGATCAACCGATATCGTTCGTGCACGGTGCCGGATGGCAGTTCGGCATGGGTGATGATCAACACGCTGCGACCTTCGGCCGCGCGGACCAGATCGATCATCAATGCTTCGGCCGTATCCTGATCCAGTCCTTCGGTCGGCTCATCGAGCAGCAGGATGGGCGCATCGCGCAGCAGTGCACGCGCCAGCGCGAGCCGGCGCGCCTGCCCGGCCGAAAGCGTGGCGCCGTTCTCGCCGACCCAGCCATCCAGCCCCGACGCCCAGCTCCGCACCAGGCCATCCAGCCTGACGCGTTCGAGCACCGCCCACATGCGCGCATCGTCCGCATCGGGATCGCCCATGCGCAGGTTCTCGCGCACGCTGCCCGCGAAGACCGGCGCATCCTGCGGCAGCCACGCAAGTTTCCGCTGCCATGCCTCGACACCGGATTCGCGCAGATCCGCACCGCCGAAGCGCACGCATCCGCCGTCCGGATCGCGCAGGCGCAGCAGTAGCGCGAACAGCGATGATTTCCCCGCACCACTGTCGCCCTGGATCGCGATGCGCCCGCCCGGTGGCAGCGTCAGACCGATGCACTGGAGCACGTCGCGCGGTTGCCCGGGCCAGCGCAGTGTCACCTGTTCCAGTGCCAGCGAACCGTGATCGGGAAGCGCGGCAGCCCCCGCCATAGGCAACGCGACCGGGGCGGAGACGACCGCCTGCAGCCGTGAGGCCGAAGCGCGCGCCGCCATCCATGCCTGCCACGCGGCACCGATGCCCGCGGCGGCTTCCAGCAACCCCATCGCCATGAAGAACAAGCCACCCGCGGCCGGTGCGGACAACGCGCCGGATCCGAACGCCGCGAATGCAATCGCGGCGAGCGCGGCCAGCAGCACCGCTGCCACCACGCCCTGCAGCAACACGCCGAGATTGAGCCAGCGCTTGCGTTGAAGCTCGCAGCGCGACACGCGTTGCTGGATCGCCAGGATGTCCGCGCGCCAGATCCCGATGCCGTCGAACGCGATCAAGTCCGTCGCGCCTTCGACGCCTTCCATCAACGCGTAGCGCAGTTCGGCACGCACCGCGGCGCGCTCACGTTCGATGCTTCGCACCGCGCTTGCGGAAATCGCGGTGACCGCAGCGATGAGTGCGCCGGCACCGGCCATCAGCCAGGCCGCCGGCCCATGCACCGCGAAGGTGGCGGCAATCCCGATCAACCACAACAGCAGCAAGGCGAGCAGCGGGCCGATCGCGCGCACGATCATTCCGTCCACCGCTTCGACATCCGCCACCAGCCGCGCCAGCAGATCGCCGACGCGGAGCCGGCCAAGCCCGAGCGGCGCCCGTGGCAGCGCACGGCGGAAGAACCACACCCGCAGATCGCGCGCCAGCGCCAGCGTGACCTGATGCCCGAACACGCGTTCGCCGTAGCGCGAGAGAATGCGCGCGAAGGTCAGCGCACGGATGCCCGCCGAAGGAGCAAACAGATTGAAGGCCGCAGCCGATGCGCCGGCCAGTGCGGTCGCGATCAGGAAATGCCCGGACAATCCGAGCAGTCCGGTCCCGGCCAGCAGCGTGACCAGCAACAGGGCGACGGCCAGCAGGATGCCACCGGTTTGCCGCAGGAAAACGCTGCGCATGCGATCGGCCTCATCGCGCTTCATGCGGATCTCCTGCGTCGGCCGCATGCAAGCGCAGCACGCGCCCGCATCGACGCATGGCCGCATCACTGTGCGTGGCCATGATCAGAATGCGGCCACGCGCGAACTCGAACAGCGCATCGAGCACGTCGCGTTCGGTCTGCGGGTCCAGGAAGGCGGTGGGTTCATCCAGCAACAGCACGTCCGGCGCGCGCAGGAACAAGCGCGCCAGCGCGATGCGCCGCGCTTCGCCGCCGGAAAGGCCGAAACCGCGCTCACCGATGACGGTGTCCAGCCCGTGCGTCAGGCGCGCGGCGAAGCGCATCACCTGCGCGGCCTGCGCAGCGGCGCGCACCGCCTCGTCGGTGGCTTCCGGCGCAGCGATGCGCAGGTTGTCGGCGAGACTGCCATGAAAGAGAAAAGGCCGCTGCGGCGCATAGCCGATGCAGGGCCGGGCGCGATGAACGACCGCGCCCGGTTCGATGGGCAGCCAGCCAGCGAGTGCTTCCAGCAGCGTCGTCTTGCCTGCGCCGCTCGCGCCGATGATGGCCAGATGTTCGCCTTCGTGCAGATCGAAGCTGATCGGCGTACACAATGCCCCGCCCTCGGGAACTGCGCGCAGGTGCAGTGCACGCACGCGCAACCGTGGAGCGTGCTCATCGGCCTGTGCGAGGGCCGCCGGGCTCGATGTGGTCGAAGCAGCTTCGTCCGTCGAATCGAGCAAGTGTTCGATCTCGCCCGCAGCGGCACGCGCAGCCGCACGATCGTGGTAATGCGTGGCGAGCCTTCGCAGCGGCGCATGGAACTCCGGGGCGAGCAACAGGCAGAACACGCCGGTGAACAGATCCAGCGGTTCGCCGCGCCAGTGCAGCATCCCGAGATAGCTCAGTCCCAGGTACAGCGCAATCATCGCCACGCTGACCGAGGCAAAGAATTCCAGCACGGCCGAGGAAAGGAACGCGATGCGCAGGACCTTGAGGCTGCGTTCGCGCACCCCTTCGGCAGCCTGCGCGATGCCGTGCAGCTCGGCTTCACCGCGCCCGTACACGCGAATGAGCCCCAGGCCGCGCAATCGATCCGCGAAGTGCCCGCCAAGCCGCGCCAGTGCCTGCAACTGTTGACGGCTGGCGGCCTCCGCGCCCCAGCCGACGAGCATCATGAAGATCGGCGCGAGCGGCAGCGTGAAAAACAGGACTGCGCCGACGATCCAGTCCATCCAGAACACCGGCAGCAGGATCAGAAACGGCACCCACACCACCTCGGTGCGCGCAATCAGGAAGCCGCCGAAATAGCCCTCGAGCGCATCCACGTGGCCGCTGATCGCTTCGACCAGTTCGCCACTGCGCTGGCGCCGCAACCATCGCGGCCCACGCTCATGCAGGCGCGGCAGAAGTTGTGCGCGCAACGCGGTGCGGATCTGCTCGACGGCTCCATCCGCCTGCGCGCGCGCGAACGCCGCCACGCAGGCACGTACCGCGGCGACGCATGCGAACAACCACAAAGCCCACGCGATCGATGCGGCGGTTGCACCGTCGACGAATACGCGTTGCATGCAATGGGCGATGAGGGCCGCCTGCGGAATCAACAACACACCGGCGATCACGGTGGCGATGCGTGCGGTGTTCAACCGCCGCCGGGCCGGCGCGGCCCATGCCTGCAATCGACGCGATGTCGCTGCATCCGCCGCAGAGGGCCGATCGCGCGCGGTCACGCCGGCGCGACCGTCATGCCGGCAGCGTGCGGCACCCGAGCGCGCTCAGTACGGCATGCATCGCCGGCACGTGCATCAACCACGGCGCACTCAATGTCAGCACGCCGGCCGTGAGCACCACGCAGGCCGCGAGCGTGCGCAGCGCCGGTCGCTGCAGCCAGCGCCCCATGCGCGCGCCGGACCAGGTGAGCGGCACCATCATCGGCAGCGTGCCGAGCCCGAAGGCCAGCATCGTCAGCGCCGCATCGCGCGCATTGGCCTGCAACCACGCCGCGGTCAGCATCGTCATGCTGACGCCGCACGGCAGCCAGCCCCACAGCATGCCCATGCCGAAGCGCCGCAGGCCCGTGTCGGCCGGCATCAGCCGGGATTGCAGCGGACGCAGCAGGTTCCAGAAGCGCGCGGCCGGACGAGCGAGAAAGTTGAAGCGGCCGCGACGATCGAGCAGCCGCAGCGCGACGAAGACCAGCACCAGACCGACGGCCATGCGCAGGCCGAGCGCGAGCCAGTCCATCCGGAACACGCGCAGCAGGCCACCGCCGAGTCCGCCCACGATCGCGCCGGCCAGCACATAACCGCCCATGCGTCCGAGGTTCACCTGCAATGCCGGCCACCAGCCGTTGCGCTGGCTCACCGCGGAGAAGCCGGTCGCGATGCCGCCGCACATCGCCGCGCAGTGCACGCCGCCGAGCAGGCCGCTCAACCACGCCGCGAGCAGGGTCAGGCCATCAACCGGCATCATCATCCCGCCGCGATGCCGACTCGCCATGCTTCCGGGCCGGCGGTGCATTCTCGTCGTCGAGGATGTCCAGCGGCGGCGTGTCGAGATCGTCGAACTGGCCGCCGCGCACCGCCCACACGAACGCCGCGATCGCCGCGCCGAGCAGCAACAGGCTGATGGGTATCAACATCAACAGGATCGTCATCGGGATTCCGTCACGGGAGCGGACACGCGCGTCAGGCGCAGGGCGTTGAGCGTGACCAGCAGCGAGGACAGCGCCATGCCCAGCGCCGCCAGCCACGGCGTGACCCAGCCCATCGCCGCCAGCGGCAGCGCGAGCAGATTGTAGGCCAGCGCCCATCCCAGGTTCTGGCGGATGACCCGTTGTGTGCGCCGGGCGAGCTCCACCGTCGCGGGCAGGCGCGAGAGCGTGCTGCCGGTCATCACCAGATCGGCGGCACGCTGCGCGAGCGGCGCGCCCTGCCCCATGGCGACCGAGACGTCGGCACCGGCGAGCACCGGCGCGTCGTTGATGCCGTCGCCGACCATCGCC
Organism: Pseudomonadota bacterium; assembly: GCA_023390905.1. Lineage (GTDB taxonomy): Bacteria > Pseudomonadota > Gammaproteobacteria > Xanthomonadales > Xanthomonadaceae > Pseudoxanthomonas_A. The sequence goes on from JAEWBY010000094.1 coordinate 71,466, forward strand.
ACGATGCGGCCGCGCGCCTGCAAGGCGTGCACGTAGGCGAGCTTGTCCTCGGGCGTCTGCCGCGCGCGCGGCGCATCGATGCCCAAGCGTCCGGCGAAGTCGTGCACCGCGCGTTCGCCATCGCCGCTGGCCAGATGGACCTGCAAGCCCTGGGCGCGCAACGCGGCGATCGCGACCCGCGCGTCATCGCGTTCGGCTTCGCGCAACCGGAAGCGGGCGAAGCGATGTTCGCCATCACCGAGCCAGATCGCGCCGTCATCTTCGCCGCCGAATGCGAACGGCGCCTGGCCCAGCCGCCAACTGCAGCCGACGACCGTGCCGGCCACGCCCTGCCCTGTCACCGTCTGCACGTCGTGGGCGTGCCCGGTTTCGATGCCGTCCTGCCGGAACGCGTGCGCGAGCGGATGGCCACTGTCGCGTTCGAGTGCGGCGGCGATCATCAGCGCCTGATCGCGCGACATGCCATTGAAGACTTCGGTCTCGATCGACAGGGATTGCGGATCACTCAGCGTGCCGGTCTTGTCGAACACGATGTCGTCGGCACGCGCGAAGGTGTCCAGCGCATCGGCGCGCGTGGCCAGCACGCCCAGCCGTGCGAGCGCACCGTGTGCGGCGGCCAGCGCGGTCGGCACGGACAGCGACAGCGCGCAGGGGCAACTGATCACCAGCAGCGCCAGCGTCACTTCGAACGCGCGTTGCGGCGCATGGAAATGCCACACCGTGTAAACGACCACCGCCGCCAGCAGCAGGCCGGCCACGAAGCGGCCGCCGATGCGATCGGCCACGCGGGCGATTGGCGGGCGATGCGCCTGTGCCTGTTCGACAAGGCGTGCCAGTTGCGACAACCGCGTCGCGCTGCCCACATCGGTGACACGGATGCGCGCGGGACGCTCGCGGCACAGCGTTCCCGCATACACCGCGGCGCCCAGCCGCTTGTGCACCGGACGCGATTCGCCGGTCAGCAGCGCCTCCTCGAAGCTGGCCTCCTCATCGAGCAGCACGCCATCGGCCGGCACGTTCTCGCCCGCGGCCACGCGCACCACGTCGTTCTGCGCCAGCGTGCCCACCGGCACCGATTCGCGCTGTCCGCCCGCGCCTTCGCGCACGGCGAACGCCGGCCGCGCGCGCGCCAGCGCATCGACCTGCGCGGTCGCGATGTTGCGTGCGCGTTGTTCGAGCATGCGCGCGGCCAGCAGCAGGAACACGAACATCACCGCCGCGTCGTACCACACATGCGCGCCGCCACGGATCGTTTCGATCAGGCTCGCCAGATACGCCAGCAGGGTCGAGCCGGCGATCAGCGTATCCATGCCGAGGTGACGCTCGCGCAGTTCGCGCCACGCACCGGCCAGGAACGGCCAGCCGGAATAGAACACCACCGGCGCCGAGACCAGGAACGTCAGCCAGCGGAAGAAATCGCGCGTCGGGATCGGCATCGTCGAATCGACGTCCAGATATAGCGCTTCGGCCAGCATCATCGCCTGCAATGCGCCAAGGCCGGCAATGCCCAGACGCAGCAGCCAGCGATTGCGTTCGCGCACGCGCGCGCGCTCGCTGGCCTCGCCTCCGGCCAGATAGGGCCGATAACCGAGCATGGTCATGCGTTGCAGCAAGCGCGAAAGCGGCGCCTGCTCCGGCTTCCATGCAATGCGCACGCGACCGGTCACCGCGTTGGCGGTGCTGTCGATCACGCCCGGCTCCCGCGCCAGCGCGCGATCGATCAGCCACGCGCATGCGGCGCAGCGCATGCCGTCGGTCAGCAGGATGATCTCGCGCCCGCCATCGACCGGATGGCTGTGTTCGACCAGGACTCCATCGCGATCCCAGACGGTCAGGTCGACGCCGTCCTCGTCGACGCGGCCGGCCGCCGTGCTGCGCAGACGGTAGTAGCTGCCGAGATCCGAGTGGCGGATCCATTCGGCCGCCGCCGCGCATCCGTGGCAGCAGAACGCCAGCAGTTCCTCATCGATGTGCCGCGTGATGGCTTCAGCAGGCAGTCCCTCGCCACAGTGATAGCAACGCGGCGGGGACGCCGGGGCATTCACGTGCCGTCGCTCTCCGCTATCACGGGCGCCAGTCGCGCCGCGTGCTGATCCTTCGGCAGGCGGCCCTTGATGCGCCATTCGCCGTTCTTCGGCGTGATCTGCAGACGCCAGTCATGTCCCAGATCGAGATCCGGCACGGTCACCCGCCAGCCCAGTCCGCCGGGCAGCAAGCTAAGCTGCCGGTCCTGCTCCTTGAGGGTGGGATGCAGCAGTTGCAGTTCCAGGGGCGCCTTGCGATCGAGTTCACCGGTCACCGGAATGACTTCCAGCGCATCGCGATCCACGCGCAGCACCACGCTGATGTCCATCTGGCGGGCGCGCTGGTCCGGGCCGAGATCGGTGGTCTGGATTTGCGAAACGCGATCGACCTTGTCGATCACCGCATCGGTGCCGCCGCTGCGCGCGGCGATCACGACCAGGCTTACACCGGCGATGACCGAGGCCAGTGGCAGCGCGATCACCAGCCAGACCATCGGCTCGCGCCAGGCGGAACGGGGGGATTCATTCATGGCGTGGGTCCAAAGTAACTGCTTTCGACGACCTTGCTGGACGCGCCATCATCACGTTCGACGATGAAGCGCAGCGCATGGCGTCCCTTCACATGGTTGGGCGCGCTGACGGTCAACGGCACCGAAACGACTTCTTCCGCATCGACCTTCACGGCCTGCGCGGCACTGGAGAGAATCAAGGCCGGTTCGCCCGACTCCAGGCGGATGCGATAGCCGTGGGCCTGCTGATCCTTGTTGATGAGCTTCAGCGTGTAGTCGTTGGCGACGGTGCCATCGCCGGATTCGCGATAGAGCGCATTGCGATCGCGCAGTACTTCGGCGATGAGATCGCTGCGGTGGCCGACGCCCCAGGCCCAGCCGGCCAGCAGCAGCGTCAGGATCGTGCCGTACACGAACACGCGCGGGCGCAGCACGCGGGTGCTCTTGCCGTCGATCGCGTTCTGCGTCGAATAGCGGATCAGGCCCTGCGGATAACCCATTTTGCCCATCACGTCGTCGCAGGCGTCGATGCACGCGCCGCACGCGATGCATTCGTACTGCAGGCCGTTGCGGATGTCGATGCCGGTCGGGCAGACCTGGACGCAGATCGTGCAGTCGATGCAGTCGCCCAGTTGATCAGGCGCGAACTTGGGCAGCGGTTCGGAGGTCACGCCCGCGCCGCCGAAGGTGATCGTGCCGCGCGCCTGCAGGCGGTTGTCCGCCGCGGTGGGGTGCTGGTAAGCGCGGAACACGTAATCGTAGGCGGTCGCGGCATCGAGCAGGCCGCGTGCGCGTTCGAGCACGCTGGCCAGGCCGCGCTTGCGCGGGCCGCGCGGCTCACCGCGCATCGGGTCATAGGCGATGATCAGCGTGTTGCGATCGAACATCGCGCTCTGGAACCGGGCATAGGGGCACATGTACTTGCAGACCTGCTCACGCAGGAAGCCTGCATTGCCCCAGGTCGCCAAGGCGTAAAACAGCACCCAGAACGTCTCCCAGCCGCCCCAGCCCAGCGGCGCGCGCATGGCCAGTTCGCGGATGGGCGTGAAGAATCCGACGAAGGTGAAGCCCGTCCACAGCGCGAACGCCAGCCACAGCACATGCTTGCTGCCCTTGCGCAGGATTTTCTGGCGATTCCACGGACCGGCGTCCAGCTTCATGCGCTGGCTGCGATCGCCCTCGGTCCAGCGTTCCATCCACAGGAACACCTCGGTCCACACCGTCTGCGGGCAGGCGTATCCGCAGAACAGCCGGCCCGCCAGCGCGGTGAAGAAGAACAGCGCCATCGCCGCGATGATCAGCAGCAGTGCAAGGAACAGGAAATCCTGCGGCCAGAACGACAGGCCGAACACGTAGAACTTGCGCGCCGGCAGATCGAACAGCACGGCCTGGCGGCCGTCCCAGCGCAGCCACGGAAACAGATAGAACATGCCCAGCAGCCAGAACACCGCGGCCGTGCGCAGGCGATCGAAACGACCGGACACGTCGCGCGGATAGATCTTGCGTTCGCTGACGTAGAGCGAATTGCCCTGGTCGTCGACGACGTCGATGGGGATCTGGCGGTTCATGGCGTGGCCCCCGTGCAGGGGCGTGGGAAATCGCGAATCGGATTCAGGATGATGGTCATGGCAATGGCTTCGCCGGCATCCACCGGCGTGGCGGAAGACTCGAGCGCGCCGCACGCATGAGGCACGTTGCGCCCATCTGACAGGCGTTCAGTTTCGACGTTGCGACCGTGGAATGGGAGGGACGTTTTGTCGCACTCCCGCACCTGCTTCAGTCCGGAGGCAGCGCGCGATTGAAGCGGCTGGAGGGCCGCAGTAGTATCCAGGTGAAAAGACTGGACGATGCAGTGGCCAGCCAGAACATGAAAAAGCCCAGCGTGTAGCCGAGCTCGCGGGTCATGGGCCAGGAAGGAAACGTGGCATCGCGCAGTTGCAGCGGGTCGACGAAGGCGAAGAACACCATCGTGGCGACGCCGGCCGCAAAAAAGCTCGGCCAGAGAATCGCCCCGACCCGCTGGGCAAGCGGGCGGGGCGGATGTTCGAACCGCGGTTGCGTGAAGTCGGTCATGGCGGTCCGAATCTGTGCATTTCCTAATTCTTACCATCTCCGGGCTTGTGCGACAACGACCAGACATAGGCCGCGACCAAGCGCGAGCGGGTTTCGCCGAGCAGTTCGCGATGCGCCGGCATCTGGCCATGGCGACCGTCACGGATCGTCTTGGCGATGGCTTCGGTGCTGTCGCCGTACAGCCAGTAGTTGTCCGTGAGATCCGGCGCACCCAGTTCCTGGTTGCCCTTGCCCTCGGCGCCATGGCAGGCGACGCAGACGCCCTCGTACAGCTTCTTGCCCTGCGCGGCCATGAAGTTGTTCTGCAGCTGATCCGGATGACCTAGCGTACGCACGTAGGCGACGGTGTAGTCCACCGCATTCTCGCCGCCCATGCCCGTCAGCGCCGTGCCCCACTCGGGCATCACGCCGTTGCGGCCGTCCATCACCGTTTCCAGGATGCGATCGGGCGTGCCGCCCCAATGCCAGATGTCATCGGTCAGGTTGGGATAACCAATCGCGCCCTTGGCCGAGGAGCCGTGGCAGCCAGCGCAGGTGTTGTTGAAGATCGAACGACCCAGCGCGACCGCCTTCGGATTGCCGGCGAGCTGATCGATCGGCTGGTTGGCGAACGGACGGAAGGTCTGTTCCAGCTTGGCGTCTTCCTGTTCCTTCTTCTGCGCGTGTTCCTGCCTGGAGGACCAGCCGCCGGCCGACTTGAAGCCACCGAGGCCGCCGTACCAGGCGAAGTAGCCGATGCCGAAGATGATGGTCAGCCAGAACAGGTTGATCCACCAGCGCGGGAGCGGCTTGTTGTACTCGGTGAGATCGCCGTCCCAGACGTGACTGGTTTCTTCCGGCGCCGGGTCGCCCGGACGGCGACGGGCCGTCCACCACAGCAGCCACACGCAACCGATGATGTTGAGCGCCACCAGCGCGACGATGTACCACGACCAGCCGGGGCTCATGCTCGGTTCTCCATCTCGTCTTCTTCAAGCGGCAGTTGTGCGGCCGCATCAAATTCTTTCTTCCGCTTGGGGCTCCACACGCCGATCCAGCCGGCGACGAAGAGCACCATCAATACGGCGGTGACAATTCCAGAGGTCATATCAGCCTCCCCGTGGGGCGTGCTTGCCGAGCGCCTGCAGGTAGGCGACCACGGCGTCCAGTTCGGTCTTGTCCTTCACATCCTCGGCCGCCTGCTTGATCTCGGCGTCGGTGTAGGGATCACCCAGCTTCTTCAGTCCCGCCATGTGCGCGGTGACGGTCGCGCCGTCGATCTTGTTCTGCGCGAGCCACGGGAAGGCCGGCATGTTGGATTCCGGCACCACGTCACGCGGATTGTTCAGATGGACGCGGTGCCAATCGTCGGAGTAACGGCCGCCGACGCGCGCCAGATCCGGACCGGTGCGCTTGCTGCCCCACTGGAACGGGCGGTCGTAGACCGATTCGCCCGCCAGCGAGTAATGGCCATAGCGCTCGGTTTCGAAGCGCAGCGTGCGGACCATCTGCGAGTGACAGTTGTAGCAGCCTTCGCGGACGTAGACGTCGCGGCCGGCCAGTTCCAGCGCCGGGTACGGCTTCACGCCTTCCAGCGGCTTGATGGCTTCGGCCTGGAACATCAGCGGCACGATTTCCGCCAGACCGCCGAAGGACACCGCGACGGCGATCAGGATCGCCATCAGGCCGACATTCTTTTCAACTTTTTCGTGGGAATTGCTGTTGCTCATGTCGGTCTCGTCCTCAGGCGCGCACTTCGGAAGCGTCCACCGGCAGGATGGGCTGCACGCCCACCGCGCGGGAAGCGGCGAAGGTCTTCCAGGTGTTCCAGGCCATCACGGCCATGCCGGACAGCACCAGCAGACCGCCGCCCAACCGGATCAGATAGAAGGGATAGGTCACGATGAGCGACTCGACGAAGCTGTAGGTCAGCGTGCCGTCGGCGTTGGTGGCGCGTGCCATCAGGCCCTGCGCCACGCCGGCGATCCACATCGAGGCGATGTAGAACACCACGCCCAGCGTATGCAGCCAGAAGTGCAGGTCGATGGCCTTCACCGAGTACATCTTCTCGTTGCCGGTCAGGCGCGGCAGCAGCGCGTAGATCGAACCCACCGAGATCATCGCCACCCAGCCCAGCGCGCCGGCGTGCACGTGGCCGACGGTCCAGTCGGTGTAGTGGCTCAGCGAGTTGACCGTCTTGATCGACATCATCGGGCCCTCGAAGGTCGCGATCATGTAGAACGAGATGGCGACGATGAGGAACTTGAGGATGGGACCGGTGCGCAGCTTGTACCAGACGCCGGAGAGGGTCAGGATGCCGTTGATCGCGCCGCCCCAGGACGGAGCCAGCAGGATCAGCGAGAACACCATGCCCAGCGACTGCGCCCAGTCAGGCAGCGCCGTGTAGTGCAGATGGTGCGGGCCGGCCCACATGTAGACCGCGATCAGCGCCCAGAAGTGCACGATGGACAGGCGATACGAATAGACCGGACGGCCCGCCTGCTTCGGCACGAAGTAGTACATCATGCCGAGGAAGCCCGCGGTCAGGAAGAAGCCCACCGCGTTGTGGCCGTACCACCACTGCACCATCGCATCGACCGCGCCGCTGTAGACCGGATACGACTTGAACGGCCCGACCGGGATGGCGATGTTGTTGACGATGTGCAGCAGCGCCACGGCGATGATGAACGCGCCGTAGAACCAGTTCGCCACGTAGATGTGCTTGACGTTGCGCTTGACGATCGTGCCGAAGAACAGCACCGCGTACGCCACCCAGACCACCGTGATCAGCAGATCGATCGGCCATTCCAGTTCGGCGTATTCCTTGCCTTGGGTCAGGCCCAGCGGCAGCGTGATCGCGGCCGACAGGATGACCAGTTGCCAGCCCCAGAACACGAAGGCCGCCAGCTTGTCCGATAGCAGCCGCGTGTGGCAGGTTCGCTGCACCACGTAGAGACTGGTCGCGAACAGCGCGCTGCCGCCGAACGCGAAGATCACCGCGTTGGTGTGCAGCGGACGCAGCCGGCCGTAGCTGAGCCACGGAATGTCGAAATTCAATGCGGGCCAGTAAAGCTGGGCGGCGATGAGAACGCCGACCGCCATGCCCACGATTCCCCAGACCACGGTCATGACCGCGAACTGGCGCACCACTTTGTCGTTGTAAGTACCTTGGACGCTTTGCATGCGGCCTCCTCGCCAATACAGTGAAATCATTGTCCCCGACGCCCCTTCACGCATTGATTTCAATCAACGGTGAACAAAGGGCGGTTCGCGGCAGAGACCGCGGCCGGGGGATTTTGTCATTTGGTCATGACGTTGGGGTGCGACGGAATGTCACCCCCGACCAATGGACGCGCCAAACCAATCATTCCCCCCTCGGGCTTCCGTCGAAAGTCACAGTCCGACTTCTTCCCGATCCCCGGGTGCAGATGCATTCCTGGAAGTCGCCTGCCGGCGCGTTTCGTGACCGCCGTCGTGAAGGCGTCGCGCCTATGCACCGGCAGGCGTTGCACGAGACTGTCGTTGCAAGACATGTGCCTGGAACGGATCGCCGGCAACGCGGCGCAGCGCCGGCGGTTTGGCGCTGGGTGGATCGATTGGCGAAAGGCGCAGGAGAAGGTGGGTCGCAACGCGGCGACCATTCCGCTGATGGCAACGACACCTCGAGAGGAATCGCAGCAGGGACGTCGGCTCGCGTTGCTGGCATCAATGCAGCATCGAGTGCCATTCGCACGACACCCGCGGCAAGGAACGCCACGCATGCCCTGAGCCACGCGCAGAGCGGCACGCCCGCGTTGGTTGATCCGCGCGTGCGCACGAAATGACAACGTGACGCACAAAAAAAAGCCGCCTCATGGGTGGCCTTCATCACTGGATTCCCTGTACGGACACGATGGTGGCTATGGGTGGACTCGAACCACCGACCCCAGCATTATGAGTGCTGTGCTCTAACCGGCTGAGCTACATAGCCGTACAGGAACCGCACATTTTTCCCGGGTGAAGGGCGGCTGTCAATCCGGTCGGGTCAACTTGTCGGCGCGCCGGAGCCGTGGCAGAGTCGGAGCCAGTAGATTTTTAGGAGTCCGCATCGTGATCGATCCGGACGGTTACCGACCCAATGTCGGCATCGTGTTGATGCGCCCGGACGGCCGGGTGTTCTGGGCGCGTCGTGTGCGCCGGGACGGCTGGCAATTCCCGCAGGGCGGGATGAACAGCGACGAGACGCCGGTCGAGGCCATGTACCGCGAGTTGCAGGAAGAAACCGGCCTGTTGCCCGAACATGTGGAAGTGTTGGGGGCCACGCCCGGCTGGCTCCGCTATCGCCTGCCGGCGCGCGCCATCCGCCACCATGAGCGCCAGGTCTGCATCGGCCAGAAGCAGGTGTGGTTCCTGCTGCGGCTGGTCGGCGATGAAACCCACCTGCGGCTGGACGCGACCGACACCCCCGAGTTCGATCACTGGCGCTGGGTGGATTTCTGGTACCCGGTGGAACACGTGGTCATGTTCAAGCGCGGCGTGTACGCGCGCGCCCTCGGGCATCTGGCATCGTATGCGCGAAGCGTGGTCAGTACGCTGGCCCTGCCGCCGCAGCGCCTGGATCGGCTGGGGGAGGCCAAGCATGGCCGGCCCCGCCCGCGGAATCGACCCGCACGTAAACGCGACCCCGGCGGGCAGCCCGTTCAGAATTGACAATCATTCTCATTCACGGTTGAATGGTCTCGAGCCGCTCCGGCCCGACTGATCGCCTACCGCCGTGTACGTCTGCATCTGCAACGGAGTCACCGATCGCCAGATTCAAGAAGCCGCCGCCAACGGCGTGCGGACTGTGGCCGAACTGACGATGCGCACGGGCTGCGGCGCCACCTGTGGCAGTTGCCTGGACATGGCCGGCGGCATCCTCGATGCCCACCACCGCTCGCAGGAATTGAATCTGCCGATCCTCGGCCTGTCCCAGGCGGCCTGATCCCCGCGCATCCGGACTCCAACGCTGCGAGCCCGCCACCCCTTCCCTCAGATCCGCGGGATGCGGATGGCTCCGGCACATCCGCTGGCTCCGGCCTCCGGCGCATGCGGCAGGCGACCCCAGCACGGCGCATCCAGCCGGTGCTGCAACAGTTCGAAGTTTTCATCCTGCCGCGCCATATCCGGATCGATGCCATTGGCGATCCATCCGACCAAGCGTGCGCCATCCGCCTCGATCGCGCGGGCGGTCAGGCGTGCGTGGTTGAGGCAACCCAGCCGCAGGCCCACCACCATCACCACCGGCAATTGGAACGCACGCACCAGATCAAGCTGATCCAGTTCGCTTGAAAGCGGCGCGGCCCAACCACCGACACCTTCGACCACGACGACATCCGACTGGCTTCGCAGGCGCGCGTACGCCTGTTCCACCGGCGGCAGGCTGACGTGGACGCCGGCCTCGCGCGCGGCGATCTCGGGGGCGAGCGGTTCGGGCAGTGCGAATGGATTGACGTCCGCATAGGCCGGACGCGGATCGCTCGCGGCCTGCAACGCCAGCGCGTCTTCATTGCGCCAGCCCTCCGGCGTGCGCTCGCAACCGCTGGCGATCGGCTTCATCCCGACGGCGCGCAAGCCCTGCGCACGCAGCGCATGCAGCAGCACCGTGCTGCCGAAGGTCTTGCCGACGCCGGTGTCGGTACCGGTGACGAAGAAACTATGCATGCGATTCCCTGGACAATCGCCGCCGTGCGCGGCGGCGACCGATCGTATCGATCACGCCAGTGAAAGACAGCAGAAAGTACACGCAGCCCGGCAGCGCGACCTGCCATGGGCTGGCGTCGCCCGGCAACAGCCAGACCAGCGCCACCGAAAGCATGCTCACCACCACGAAGTACATGAGGCTGGCCACTTCGCCTGCCGCCGCCGCCGCGGCTTCCACATCGAGCCCGAGTCGATCGCGGTTGCGCCACGCAAGCTGGTAAAGACCGGCGATGCACGCGGACATCGACGCAAACGCAACGCCGTACGCCACGAACATCAGCAGCACGTCGCCCGGTCCGCGCACGTCCTGCAACGGCATCGGCGCCCAGCCGCCGGTGATCCAGCTGAAGAACGTGCCGAACAGCAATCGCAGCGGATACACATACACCAGCACGAGAAACACCAGCAGCAGGCTCAGCAGGGTCGCCGCCGCATGGTCCATGCGATAGCGGCGCGCCCAGCGCACGTGCGCGTACCAGAACAGCGCCACCATCACGAAACTGGCGGCGAACGCGGGCAGGTTCTTCAATGCCTGCAGCAGATCGGCCAGGCTTTCGGGCAGGTGATCGCCGGAGATGACCAGCAGCGTCACGGCAAACGCGAACGCCGCATCGACGAAGGCCTCCAGCCGCGTGGAATCGCCGCCACGCCAGGCCGGCGTCCTGTTTTGCTCGCTCATGCCGTTGTCTCCCCGAATCCCCAATGAAACGCAGGCCGCCGCCGCCGGCGACGGATTAGAATCCCACCATGTCATTCACCAGCCAGACCCTCACCGGCCCCAAGCCGGAACAATACGCGCAGTTGGCCGCGCAGGCGCGTGCCCTGCTCCACGGCGAAACCGATCGCATCGCCAACGCCGCCAATCTCTGCGCGCTCGTGTATCACGCGCTTCCCGATCTGAACTGGACGGGCTTTTATTTCCATGACGGCAAGGAACTGGTCGTCGGACCCTTCCAGGGATTGCCGGCCTGCGTGCGCATCGCCATGGACAAGGGCGTGTGCGGCGCGGCCGCGAGCACCCGGCAGACGCAGCGCGTCGAGGACGTCGATGCATTCCCCGGCCATATCGCCTGTGACAGCGCCTCGCGTTCGGAACTGGTGGTGCCACTGGTGAAGGACGATCGGCTGATCGGCGTGTTGGATCTGGACAGCCCGGAACTGGCGCGCTTCGATGAGGAGGATCAGCGCGGGCTCGAAGCCATCGCCGCGATCTTCGTGGAGTCGCTCGCATGAGCACCGCCAAGCTGCGCAACATCGGCCCCAAATCCGCTGCGTGGTTGCGCCAGGTCGGCCTGCGCACGCAGGAGGATCTGGCGGCGGTCGGATCGGTGGAAGCCTTCCTGCGCGTCAAGCGTGCCGGCTTCCGTCCCAGCCTCAATCTGCTCTATGCGCTGGAAGGCGCCTTGCTCGATTGTCACTGGCAGCAGCTCCCGGAAACGCGTCGCGGCGAACTGGTCGTGGCCTACGACGCCGCTGCGGCGTTGTTGCCGGCACCGCGCGGTCGCCCGGCGGCCGCGCCGGTCACCACCACGCACACCGCCGATGACGAGGCGAACGTGCCGTCGATGAATGTTCGATTCACGCGGCGGCGATCACGAAGACTGATACGGCGCGCGGTTCAGCCCAGCGCCCAACGCGCCGGCCACAGCACCAGCGCGAACAGCAGCAACGTCTCCAGCACTTCGGTGCTCGCGCCCAGGCAGTCGCCTGAGATTCCGCCGAGGCGGCGCTTCCAGTACCACGCGGTCAATGGTGCGAGCAGCAGGCAGATCAGCAGCGCCGGCGCGAGCCAGAGGCTGATCAGCGCAAGCACCGCGCCCCATCCCCAATCCCAGATCGCGCCTTCGTCGCGATGCCAGGCGAAGCGCTCGGCCATGCCTGCGTGCAGCGGTTGCAGCCAGCGGCTCCACAGCAACGTGGTGGCCCAGCGCGCCCACGCCGGCACCAGCACCACGCCCCACATCCACGCGCTGCCCGTCACTTCCGCGAGCAGCACGAGTTTGGCGATCAACTGCATCGCCACGGTGACCATGCCGAAGGTGCCCATGTGGGGATCCTTCAGCACTTCGAGAAAACGTTCCGGTCTGCGGTGCGCGGCGCCGAATGCATCGGCCACGTCGCCCAGCCCGTCCAGATGCAGCGCACCGGTGACCCACACCCACACGATCGACGCCAGCAACGCCGCCAGCCACGGCCGGTGATCGAATGCGAGCAACGGCATCACCAGCAACGCACCGATGATTGCGCCCACCAGCGGAAAATGGATCGCGCAGCGGCTCAGTTCATCCTCGCGGAAATCCTTCAACTGCGGCGTGGGAAGGCGGGTCAGGAACTGCACCGCCAGTATCAACCGTCGCATACCTGCCTCACTTCGATCAGTTCGCCCCACAGTACGCCCGCCTCGCCCGGTTCGACGTGCAGGCGCACGCGCGTGCCGTAACCAATCCGCACGGACCACAGCGCGCTCAGCGGAATCGCGCACGCGAGCGAAACGGCCATGCGCAGCGCGCCGGCGTGCGTCACCACGAGCGCGGGCCGCGTGTCATCGTGTCCGGCGACTGCGGCATCCAGACCACGACGGATCCGCTGGCTGAACTCCGCCCCGCTCTCCGCATTCGGCGGCAGCGCGTTGAAGGGATCGCGGTAGAACGCCTCCAGCGCGCGCCGGCCATCGGCTTGTGCGTCGATGTCATCGCGATGCAGGCCATCCCAATCGCCGAAATGCCATTCGGCCCAATCCTCCGACACCTCCACATCGAGCGCCTGCGGCGCGGCCATCGCGCGCGCCGTGTCATGCGCGCGCTGCAGGGGCGAGGCGATGACGCGCGACCACGCGATCGCCGCGTGCGCATCGCGGACGGGATGTGCCGAACCCGGCAGCAGCGGTGAATCGCAACGGCCATCGAAGTAACCGCGTCGTCCGGTATCGGCATGGCGCACGAGATCGAGGATCATGCCTGGCGTCCGGAGACCGCGGCTTCGGCGAACGTCGCCATGCGATTGTGCAGCGCGCACGCCAGGCGCACGAGCGGCAAGGCGAGTGCGGCGCCGCTGCCCTCGCCCAGGCGCAGATCCAGTTGCAGCAGTGGCCGCGCACTCAGGGCTTCGAGCACGCGCGCGTGTCCGCGTTCGGCGGACTGGTGCGAAAACAGCAGCCACGGACGCACGCAGGGATTGAGCCGGACCGCCGCCAGGGCCGCGCACGAAACGATGAATCCATCGACCAGCACCGGCACGCCACGCTGCGCGGCGGCGATCATTGCGCCGACCATCGCCGCGATTTCCAGACCACCGACACGCCGCAGACTTTCCAGCGCAGGCGACGCACTGCGTTCGATCGCTGCGCCATGCAGGGCCAGTGCGCGTTCCAATACGTGTTGCTTGTGTTCGATGCGTGCGGCATCCAGCCCGGTTCCCGCGCCCACCAGTTCGGATGCGGGCAGGTGCGCGATGGCACAGGCCAGTGCGCTGGCGGCGGTAGTGTTGCCAATGCCCATCTCGCCGAGGATGAAGAGATTGGCCGAGTCGAACGCGGCCACCGCACGTTGCCCGGCCGCCAGCGCATGGGCGAGCTGCGATGGGCTCATTGCTTCAGTGGCGCTGAAATCGCCGGTGCCGCGGCACGGTTTGTCGATCACCACACCCGCGATCGGCGAGTCGGCCAGCGTGCCGGCGTCGATCACGCGCAACGGCAGATCCAGTTCGCGCGCGAGGACGGCGATCGCCGCGCCACCGGCAGTGAAGTTGTGCAGCATCTGCACCGTGACTTCGGAGGGATAGGCCGACACGCCCTGCGCGACGACACCGTGATCGCCCGCGAAGACCAGCACCGGCACGTGATCGGCACGCGGGCGATCGGCCGTCTGCAAGGCCGCCAGTTCAACCGCCAGCGCTTCGAGCCGGCCGAGTGCGCCCTGCGGCTTGGTCAACTGCTCCTGTCGCTCGAACGCGCGCACGCGATGTTCGCTGGAAGGGACGCGGCAGGGCTGCTGGATCCAGTCGAACGACATGGCGTGCGCTCATCGAAGGGGGCCGGGCATTCTATCCGGCGCGTTCGCCGTTGCACCGCACACGCTCATCGGGCACGGCCGGTTCTGCTAGACTGCGCGCACTTTCAGGTGACGCGCGGGCTTTCGTCCGGGCGTTGAAACGGGAAGCCGGTGACGATGCAGCGCACAGCGCTGTTCCAGTCCGGCGCTGCCCCCGCAACGGTAAGCGAGTCGAAACCAGGGCACACCGCCACTGTGCAGCAGCACGGGAAGGCGCCCTGGCCGCGAGCATCCACGCTCGCACCCGCAAGCCCGGAGACCGGCCTGGAAGCTGTCTGGTTGCGACGCGGTGGGCGTTGCGGCGGCAATGCCGCGCTGCGGCCGTGCCTGCTGTCCGTCCCCATGTCGCCGCCATCCCACGAGTCAGCCGTGCGGGAGCGCGCGGCACATGGAGTCCTTCATGCCACACCCGAAACATCTGGCCCTGGCCATCGCATTGTCGTTGCCGGCGATCGCCGCCGCGCAGGATCGCACCACCGAACTGGACGACATCCTCGTCACCAGCACCCGCACCGCCATCGCGCTGGAAGACAGCCTGGTGCCGGCGCAGGTCATCGATCGCGCGGACATCGAGCGCAGCCAGGCCGACTCGCTGCAGGATCTGCTGCGCGGACGCGCGGGCATCAACCTCGCCAACAGCGGCGGCGTCGGCAAGCAGACCTCGTTGTTCCTGCGCGGCACCAACTCCAGCCACACGCTGGTGCTGATCGACGGCGTGCGCGTGAACTCGGCCGATTTCGCCGCGGCGGCGATTCCGGATCTGCCGCTGGCGCAGATCGATCGCATCGAGATCGTGCGCGGCCCGAACTCCAGCCTGTATGGCTCCGAAGCCATTGGCGGCGTGATCCAGATCTTCACCCGCCGCAACCAGGGCGAATACGCGCCGCATTTCCGCATCGGCGGTGGCAGCCACGGCCTGCGCCAGGCCAGCGCCGGCTTCGGCGGCAGCGGGCAGCGTGGATGGTTCGGCGCCGATGCGTCCTACCAGCGCACCGACGGCATCAATGCGTGCCGCGGTTCGGCCACGCTGTTCCGCGGTTGCTACGCCGATGAACCGGATCGCGATGGCTACCGCAACGTCTCGGCCAGCCTGCGCGGCGGCTACAGGCTGACCGATGCGCTTACGATGGAAGCCAGTGCACTGCGTGCCGAAGGCGCCAATGAATACGATGGCTTCTACAACTACACCGACAGCGTGCAGCAGATCATCAGCGGCAAGCTGCGCTATGCGCCGGGCGAGCGCTTCGCACTGAACGTCAACCTCGCCCGCAGTGACAACGAGACCGACAACTACAGCGCCGGCGTCTACGGCAGCACCCACGACACGCATCGCGATCTGGCATCGGCGCAGGCCGATTTCGCTCTGGCGCCGGATCAATTGCTGAGCATCGGCGCCGAGTGGTACATCGATCATCTCGACAGCACCACGTCCTACGATGTGGACAGCCGCCGCAATCTGGCCGGTTTCATCGAATACCAGGGCCGGTTCGGCGCGCACCAGTGGCAGGCCAGCCTGCGCAACGATGACAACGAGCAGTTCGGCAACCACACCACCGGCAGCCTCGGCTACGGTCTGCATTTCGGCGAAGGCTTCAAGCTGAGCGCCACCTACGGCACCGGCTTCAAGGCGCCGACCTTCAGTGATCTCTACGATCCCTGGAGCGGCAATCGCGAACTGGAACCGGAGCAGTCCAGGAGCCTGAACCTGGGCATCGCTCAAAGCGGAAGCGGCTGGCGCTGGGCGCTGGATCTGTACGAAACGCGCATCGAGGATCTGATCACCTACTCCGGCGGCACGTTCTCGATGGTGCAGGTCGATGAAGCGCGCATCCGGGGTGCGGAACTGACCGGTGAAGTGACGCTGGCCGGCTGGGATCTGGCTGCGCAGTTGAGCCACACCGATCCGCGCAATCGCAGCGCCGATCCCAACGACGACAATCTGCTGCCGCGCCGCGCGCGCAACACCGGCCGCATCGATATCGACCGCGCGTTCGGCGATTTCCGCACCGGCCTCACCGTCAATGGCGCGGGCTATCGCTATGACGAGCTGGGCAACACCACGCGTTTGGGTGGATTCGCCACCACCGATCTGCGTTTCGAATATGCGCTGTCACCGGCGTGGACGCTGCAGGCCAAGGTCGACAACGTGTTCGATCGCCACTACGAGACGGTCGCCTGGTACAACCAGCCCGGCCGCGAATATGGCGTCAGCCTGCGGTATGAGCCGGCGCGCTGAGCATCGGCATGCGGAAGCCCGGCTCCGGCCGGGCTTATCCGTGGAGCGGCTCCAGCCGCGATCACTTGCGCGGCTCGCTTCGGAAGCCGCTACTAGCTGACAGCGAACAGATCCGGCTGGCTGTGCAGTTCATCGCGTTCGCGGAATCCGGACAGGCCGACGCCGACCAGCCGGTACAGCGTGTCGTCCGGCAGTCCGACACGATCGCGCAGCGCCAGCGCGATGGCCGCGAATTCCTCCAGTGAGGCCGGCGGATGTTCCGGCGTCAGGCTGCGCGTCAGGATGCGGAACTGCGCGGTCTTGAGCTTCAGCACCACCGTGCGGCCGATGCGATCGGTCTTGCGCGTGGCCTGCCAGGTTTTCCCGGCGAGCCGGGTGATCGCCTCGTCCAGCCGCATCAACGGCAGATCCTCGGCGAAGGTGTCCTCCGACGAAATCGATTGCACCGGCTGATCCGGTTCGACCGGACGTTCGTCGATGCCGCGCGCACGCCGGTACAGGCTGCCGCCGAAGCTGCCGAAGCGCTGCTCGAGATCGCGCTGCGTCCACTGCCGCAGATCACCGACGGTGTGGATGCCCACCGTCTGCAACTTGCCGAGCATCACCTTGCCGACACCGGGAATGCGCTCGACCGGCAGCGGCGTCAGGAAGGCTTCCACGCGATGCGGACGGATGACGAACAGTCCGTCCGGCTTGCGCCAGTCCGAGGCGATCTTGGCGAGGAACTTGTTCGGCGCCACGCCCGCCGAGGCCGTCAGCGAGGTCTCTTCGCGGATCTGCGCACGGATGGTTTCGGCAATGGCGGTGGCCGTCGGATGATCAGAATGCGGTCGCGTGACGTCCAGATAGGCTTCGTCCAGTGACAGCGGTTCGACCAGATCGGTGTGGCGCAGGAAGATCTCGCGTACCTGTCGCGACACCGCCTTGTAGCGGACGAAATCCGGCGGCACGAAGATCGCCTGCGGACACAGGCGCTCGGCGCGCATGGCGGGCATCGCCGATCGCACGCCGAACGTGCGGGCTTCATACGACGCGGCGCACACCACCGAGCGCGCGCCGCGCCACGCCACCACGACCGGCTTGCCGCGCAGCGAAGGATCATCGCGCTGTTCCACCGACGCGTAGAACGCGTCCATGTCGATGTGGATGATCTTGCGCATGCTGCAGCGTGATGTGCGCCCGTCGCGTGGATGGCCGCGTCCATTGTAGAAGACGCTCGCGCGCGGTTCGCACCGCAGCACGGTGATCGGGGCGCAGCGGCAGCGGACTTCAGCCTCGGGGTGGGCCGAGGCTCGCGTGCAGCGTGATCCATCCGCAGGTGTCCGCGGACGACAGGCGCGCGCGCCAGTCGGCGGTGGCCGGGAAGATCGCCGTCATCGCGCGCTCCAGTTCGGCGAATCCGGCCTGGCACATCCACACGCCCACGCGCTCGCCGCCGCTGTCGAAGTACAGGCACCCGGCCCGCACGTCTTCGGGTTCGCGGTGCAGGTGGATCGCCGAAACCGCCTGCCACGGCACGAACCGCTCCCCCAGGCTGAAGCCGAACGCGCTCACCCGGATGCCCTCGGCATGCGCGGCCTGCCGGCGCTTCCAGTGCTGGTTGAAATCCGAAACCGTGCCCACGTGCCGATCCGTGCCTCCATCGCCTCGTGCAGACAAACGTAGCCGGGACGGGGGTGCGGACAGCGCGCAGGCGGTCGCAGTTCATCCTCACCGCGCGCCGTTCGTCGGCATCGCCCGTCCACGGCGCGCGGCGGTCTCAAGCATCGGCCGGCGCGGGCCGATACCGTCTGTGGCGCACCACGCGCGCGCCATTCGTTGCGGGGGAGCCGGATGCTGAAGACCATCCATGTCGAAGACTTCCAGCCCGGCATGTATGTCGTGCGCCTGCACGGCCCGTGGCTGAAGCATCCCTTCTGGCGCACGTCGTTCCTGGCCGATGCCGATGATGTGGAACGGCTGCGCAACAGCGGCGTCGAAGCCCTGGACATCGACATCGCGCGCGGGCGCGATGTGTCCGGACGCGCGATGCCGGATGCCGGCCAGCCGCAGGCCGCGCCGGACATCGCCGCGGCCATCGTGGATTCCGCAGGCGAGCCGGACAGTCCGTCCGCGCAGATCACCCTGGCCGCCGAGATCGCGCGGGCCAGGCGCATCTGCGAGGAAGGCCGGGACACGGTCGAAGCCATGTTCCGCGAGGCACGCATGGGACGTGCGCTGGAACTGGATGCGGCGATACCGCTGGTCAACGAAATCGCCGCCTCGGTGATGCGCCATCCCGGCGCGCTGGTCAGCGTGGCGCGCCTGAAGACCGCCGACGATTACACCTTCCTGCATTCGGTCGCGGTCAGCGCGCTGATGGTGGCGCTGGCGCGCGAACTCGGCCTGGGCGAGGAACAGCGGCGCGAGGCGGCGATGGGCGGCCTGCTGCACGATCTGGGCAAGGCGAAGATGCCGCTGCACATCCTCAACAAGCCCGGGCGGCTGAGCGATGAGGAATTCGACCTCATGCGCCAGCATCCGGCCGCCGGTGAACGACTGCTGCGCGCCAGCGGCGTGGAGAATGCCGCGGTGCTGCACATGGTGCGCCATCACCACGAACGCATGGACGGCGCGGGCTATCCGGACGCGCTCGATGAGGCCGCCATCCCGCTGCTGACCCGGATGAGCGCGGTGTGCGACGTGTACGACGCGATCACCTCCAACCGGCCGTACAAGCCAGGCTGGGATCCGGCCGAATCGCTGCGGCGCATGGCGTCCTGGCAGGGCCATTTCGATCCACGGGTGTTCAAGGCGCTGGTGCGCAGCCTGGGCATCTATCCGATCGGTTCACTGGTGCGGCTGTCGAGCGAGCGCCTGGCGGTGGTGATCGAGACCGGCGCGCAGGCGCTGGCCCCGCCCAGGGTCCGGGTCTTCTATTCGGCCCGCGCCCGCAGCCATGTGCTGAACCACGACATCGATCTGGCCGCGCCCGGGTGCAGCGAACGCATCGTCGCGGTCGAATCGCCGCAGGCCTGGGGATTCCGCCGGCTGGAGAACCTGTGGATGCCCTGATCCACGTTCGACCCTCGCGCAAGCCCGCGACATGAACGTACGCTCGCCTACGCCAGCGTACGGTTCGATTCCTTGATCCAAATCTATACGCATGTATGCACAAGCGTGCATTATTAGGACATCTGACATGGGATGCCCTTGATGACCCGTAGTGCGTCGTTTGACCGTGAGCAGCTGCTGGCCAGCGCCCGCGGCGAGCTGTTCGGCCCGGAAGCAGGCCGCCTGCCCAATGATCCGATGCTGATGTTCGACCGCATCACCGAGATCCGCGAAGACGGCGGCGTGCACGGCAAGGGCATGGTCCGGGCCGAACTCGACATCCGTCCGGACCTCTGGTTCTTCCAGTGCCATTTCCTCGGCGACCCGGTGATGCCCGGCTGCCTGGGACTGGATGCGATGTGGCAGCTCACCGGATTCTTCCTCACCTGGATCGGAGCGCCCGGTCGCGGCCGCGCGCTCGGCACCGGCGAGGTCAAGTTCACCGGCCAGGTACTGCCGACGGCCCGCAAGGTCAGCTACGAAATCGACATCAGCCGCGTGATCAACCGCAAGCTGGTGCTGGCCGTGGCCGATGGACGCATGCTCGTCGATGGCCGGGAGATCTACACCGCGCGCGATCTGCGCGTGGGCCTGTTCACCTCGACGGAGGCGTTCTGATCATGCGTCGCGTCGTCGTCACCGGATTCGGCATCACCTCCTGCCTCGGCAACGATGCCGACACCGTATCGTCCGCGCTGCGCGCGGGCCGTTCGGGCATCCGCCACATTCCCGAATACGCCGAGCTCGGTTTCCGCAGCCAGGTGGGCGGTGCGCCCGAGCTGGATCTGGACGCCCTGATCGATCGCAAGCAGAAGCGCTTCATGGGCGATGCCGCCGCGTACGCGCATCTGGCCATGCGTGATGCCATCGCCGACGCCGGGCTGGATGAATCACTGATCAGCCAGCCGCGCACCGGACTCATCGCCGGCTCCGGCGGCGGTTCGGCCGAATGGCAGATCGAAGCGGCGGATCTGCTGCGCCAGCGCGGCATCCGCAAGGTCGGCCCGTACATGGTGCCGCGCACGATGTGCTCGACGGTGTCGGCCACGCTCGCCACTGCCTATCGCATCAAGGGCCACAGCTATTCGCTCTCCGCCGCCTGCGCGACTTCCGCGCATTGCATCGGCGCGGCCGCGGATCTGATCCGTGCCGGACGCCAGGACATCGTGTTCGCCGGGGGCGGCGAGGAACTGCACTGGGCCCTGACGATGATGTTCGATGCGATGGGCGCGCTGTCGAGCAAGCGCAATGACGATCCCGCGCATGCCTCGCGCCCGTACGACGCCGATCGCGATGGTTTCGTCATCGCCGGCGGCGGCGGCATGCTCGTGCTGGAGGATTACGACCACGCGATCAAGCGTGGGGCGCGCATCCATGCCGAACTCGTTGGCTACGGCGTCACCTCCGACGGCGCCGACATGGTCGCACCGTCAGGCGAGGGCGCGGTGCGCTGCATGCAGATGGCGCTGGATGGCGTGGATCGCCCGATCGACTACCTCAACACCCACGGCACCTCCACGCCGGTGGGCGACATGATCGAACTGGAAGCCGTGCGCAGCGTGTTCGGCGAGGGTCGCGTGCCGCCGCTGTCCTCGACCAAGGCGCTGTCGGGCCATTCGCTCGGCGCGGCCAGCGTGCACGAGGCGATCTACAGCCTGCTGATGATGCGCGATGGCTTCATCGCCGGATCGGCCAACATCGAGACGCTGGACCCGAAGGCCGAAGGCTTCCCGATCGTGCAGCAGAGCCGCGAGGCGAAGTTGGACGTGGTGATGTCCAACAGCTTCGGCTTCGGTGGCACCAACGGGACGCTGGTGTTCGGCCGGGCGTAAGCCAGCGACCTCCGCCACGCAACACCCAAAGCCCGGCTCCTGCCGGGCTTTTTCGTGTCAGGGAACGGGCAACGCCGGCATTTCGTGGCCCGGGCGGCGGCGCGGGTCGGGTCGACGCCGATGTTCGTTGTGTCCGTCGCGCGCGGAACCAGCGCCCAGGCGCGACGCAGGGACAATGCCTCGGCCTGGGCGGCGGCGGCGGCGAGGGCGGCGGCGGGCGCGAGCGGGTATGGGTATGGGTACGGGAGCGGTGCGCGTGCGGGTGCGAGGCGCGAGGCGGGCGTACCGCCGTCCATGTCTCCGGGCTCCGCCCTCCGCTGCCACGGAGGCCGAAGCCTCCTCCTCTCCTCCAGGCTACGGCCCATGCACCGGTCCGTGGAGAGGGACCGGTTAATTGTCAGGAGCAACCCCGGGCAGGAGCCACGGCGACGCCCGGCCGGTTCCGCGTAGCCCGGGCAGGCGCAGCGCACCCGGGTTGCCCTGCGAACGGCAAGCGTCCGCTGAGTCCCGCGCTGCACGTCCCCGGATGCGGCCCTTGGCCTTATCCGGGCTACACGCAGCCCCCAACTGGGCTGCAGGTCCAGCTGGCAACTGCCCACCTCCAGGCGCTGCGGTGTGGTGCCAGGCCACGACACGGCGCTCCCCGCACAGCCGCCCGCAATATCCTCCAGCGCCAGGCCCAACCCCCGCGCCGCCGGTCGCTCAGGCCGCCATGCCGTTATGGCGCAGCAGCGCGTCCAGGCTCGGTTCGCGGCCGCGGAAGGCCTTGAAGTTCTCCAGCGCACTGCGGCTGCCACCGCGGGAGAGGATCTCAAAGAGGAAGCGGGCGCCGGTTTCGGCCAGCCGGTCCGGGGTTTCCTCGAACGCGGCGTAGGCGTCGGCGCTCAGCACCTCGGCCCACTTGTAGCTGTAGTAACCGGCCGCGTAGCCACCGGCGAAGATGTGGCTGAACTGGTGGGGGAAGCGGTGCCATGCCGGCGGCCGGTTGACCGCGACCTCGTCACGCACGCGCTCGAGCAGGTCCAGCACCGTGTCGTCCTGGGGATCGAACCGGCTGTGCAGCTCCATGTCGAACAGCGCGAACTCCAGCTGGCGCACGGTAAACATGCCGGCCTGGAAGTTCTTCGCCGCCAGCATCTTCCCGAACAGCTCCCGCGGCAACGGCGCGCCGGTGTCCACGTGCGCAGTCATCGCCTGCACCCGCTCCCACTCCCAGCAGAAGTTCTCCATGAACTGGCTGGGCAGCTCCACCGCGTCCCACTCCACGCCATTGATGCCGGCCACCGGCAGCTCGCCGATCGCGGTCAGCAGCTGGTGCAGGCCGTGCCCCATCTCGTGGAACAGGGTGGTGACTTCGTTGAAGCCCAGGGTCGCCGGCTTGCCGGCCACCGGTTTGCCGAAATTGCAGACCAGGTAGACCAGTGGCGTCTGCATGCCGCCGGCGCGTACGCGGCGGTTGCGGCAATCGTCCATCCAGGCGCCGCCGCGCTTGCCCTCGCGCGCGTACGGGTCCAGGTAGAACTGTCCCAGCAGATGGCCCTGCGCATCCTCGACCCGGTAGAAACGCACGTCCTCGTGCCACACCGGCGCGCTGTCCGGCTTCACCTTCACCTGGTAAAGCGACTCGATCACGTCGAACAGCCCGGCCAGCACCTTCGGCTCGGTGAAGTACTGCTTCACCTCCTGCTCGGAATAGCTGTAGCGCGCCTGCTTGAGCTTCTCGCTGGCCCAGGCCAGGTCCCAGGGCTGCAGGTCGTCCAGGCCCAGCCCGTCGCGGGCGAAGGCTTCCAGTTCCGCGCGGTCGCGGCGTGCGAACGGCAGCGCGCGGCCGGCCAGGCCGCGCAGGAAGTCCAGCACCTGGTCGGGGCTCTGCGCCATCTTGGTCGCCAGCGAATACTCGGCGTAACTGGAAAAGCCCAGCAGCGCGGCCAGCTCGCCGCGCAGGGCGACGATGCGGTCGATGTTGCCGCTGTTGTCCAGTTCCGCCGGGCCGGCCTCGGAGGCGCGCAGGCCGTTGGCGCGGTACAGTGCCTCGCGCAGGCTGCGGTCCTCGGCGTAGGTCTGCACCGGCAGGTAGCACGGCATCTGCAGGGTCAGCTTCCAGCCCGGCCTGCCGTCCTTTTCCGCGCCAGCGCGCGCGGCGGCCACCACCTCGGCGGGCAGGCCGGCCAGGCGCGATGGGTCTTCGACGTACAGGGCGAAGGCGTCGGTGGCGTCGAGCACGTTCTGCGAGAACTTCGCCGACAGCGCGGCCAGTTCCTCCTGGATCGCGGCGAAGCGCTGCTTGGCGGCCTCGTCCAGTTCGGCACCGCCGAGGCGGAAATCACGCAGGGCGTTGTCGACCACCTTGCGCCGCACCGGGTCGTAGCCGGCGTATTCCGGCGACTGCGCCAGCGCCTTGTACTGCGAGTACAGGGCCAGGTTCTGGCCCAGCGACGCACTGAAGCGCGTGACCCTGGGCAGGTTGGCGTTGTAGGCCTCGCGCAGCTCGGGCGTGTTCACCACCGCCTGCAGGTGCGAGACCTGGCCCCAGGCGCGCCACAGGCGCTCGGTGGCGTCCTCCAGCGGGGTGGCGAAGCTGTCCCAGGTGACCGGGCTGACGGCCTCGGCATGCTTCACCGCGGCTTCGGCCTGGCCCAGCAGGGTGTCGATGGCCGTGCCGACATGTTCGGGCCGGATCTCGGCGAAACGCGGCAGGCCGGAGAAATCCAGCAGCGGGTTGGCAGGGGACATCGGGGGCTCGGCGATGGGGAAGGTCCCCTCCTAGATGCATCCCGGTCACCGGAAAATCAACCGGTCGCCCGCCTCGGGAGAGGCCATCCGCGTGCCGTGCCACCCTGCGCTGCACGCGCACGGACCTGCGTGGACGCTGGCAGGACGCGCCGCCGCAGAGCGTGACGGGGGATGCATCCCGAAGCGGGTGGAGCCTGTAGCCGAAGGTGTCGCCGCCCGGTCAGGTCGCGCGCCCCCGCGCGCCTGCCGGTCAAGCAACCGGTGCCGGCCGGAAGGCGCCGTCCGCAGGGGTGTGCCCCCGCCGGCCGGCCGCAGCGGCGCGCACGGACGCGCGCCCCGAACGGTCCCGGCATGTGCGCCGTGGCGCGGCGCCTCCCGAAGGCAGCCGGTGCGTGTCGACTCAGATCTCCCCGCAGGTTTCCAGCGGCGGCAGCGGTGCACCGCCCATCGCTGCGGCGATGGTCCGGTCGGCCGGCTCGACCTCGATGCCGTTGGCCGCGTACCAGTCCGGGTGGTAGTAGCTGTGGGCATAACGCTCGCCGGAGTCGCACAGGATCGCGACGATCGAGCCGCCCTGCCCCGCCTGGTGCATGGCCTGGGCCGCGCGCAGTACGCCGACGAGGTTGGTGCCGGTGGAGCCGCCGACCCGCCGGCCCAGCACTGCGCTGACATGGCGCATGGCGGCCAGGCTCAGCGCGTCGGGGACCTTGACCATGGCGTCGACGCAGGCGGCGATGAAGCTCGGCTCCACCCGCGGACGTCCGATGCCCTCGATGCGCGAGCCGCCGGACAGCGCCAGCGTCGTGTCCGGCTTTCCATCCCGCGCGCCGCGGTAGTAGTCGAAGAACACCGAGTTCTCCGGGTCCGCGCACAGCACCCGGGTGTCGTGGCGACGGTAGCGCACGTAGCGGCCCAGGGTGGCGCTGGTGCCGCCGGTGCCCGGGCCGCACACGATCCATGCCGGCACCGGATGCGGCTCCTCGGCCATCTGCTTGAAGATGGACTCGGCGATGTTGTTGTTGGCGCGCCAGTCGGTCGCCCGCTCGGCGTAGGTGAACTGGTCCATGAAGTGGCCGCCGGTTTCGCGGGCCACCCGCAGCGACTCCGCGTTGAGCGAGCAGGCGCTTTCGACCAGGTGGCAGCGGCCGCCGTGGAACTCGATCGCGGCGATCTTCTCCGGCGAGGTCGAGCGCGGGATCACCGCGATGAACGGCAGGCCGAGCAGGCGCGCGAAATAGGCCTCGGACACCGCGGTCGAGCCGCTGGAGGCCTCCACCACCGTGCTGCCGGCGTGCAGCCAGCCATTGGCCAGCGAATACAGGAACAGCGAGCGCGCCAGCCGGTGCTTGAGGCTGCCGGTGGGGTGGCTGGATTCGTCCTTGAGGTAGACCTCGATGTCCGGATAGCCGGGCAGCGGCACCGGGATCAGGTGGGTATCGGCCGAGCGGTTGAAGTCGGCCTCGATCTTGCGGATGGCGGCGGCCACCCACTCGCGTTGCGACATGGCGGTCAACGATGCGGGAAAGCCTGATTCTAGCCGCGCCCCGGCCTGCGCCCCTGAACCGGCAATCCGGCCGCCGCGTGCACGTGGGCGGCGACCGGTGCCGATCAGGCCGTGCCGGTCTCCCGCGCCAGCCGTTCCAGTTCCTCGGCCAGCAGTTCCGGGTGCAGGTCGAACTGGTCGGACAGCAGCAGCTCGCGCGCCGCCTCCTTGACCTCGATCCGCTCGGCCTGCAGCAGCTCGCCGTCGCGGAACAGCTCGATGTAGCTGTCCAGCACGCCGGACAGCGTGCCCTGTGCGGTGTCGGGCGCAGCGAGGATCAACTGGAGGCCCAGTGAGCGCAGGTAGTCGACAGTGGCGCGTGCGTTCTGCGCATCGATCTTGTCGCCGAACTCGTCCAGCAGGATCAGCCCCAGCCCGCCCGGATGCGCCGTGCTCTTGCCGTAGGCGGCGGCCAGCGCGGCGCCGGCGATCACGTACAGCGGCGCGCGGTGTTCGCCACCGGAGCCCGAACGCATGCGTTCGCTGAGG
>JAEWBY010000099.1 GCA_023390905.1 Pseudomonadota bacterium
GGCCAGGAGCGATGTGTTCGATTACATCGAGCGGTTCCACAATCCGCTCATCCAGCGAAGGCTCGACGCCAAGGATCAGGCCTTTAGACTCTTAACCCAACAGTCCGTGGAGACGGGGTAGAACCCCGGCTGGCTGTCAACAGACGCATGTCTGGTCAGCCGCTCCTGCAATACTGACCCATCCGGACTTCAACAGCCGCAGGCTGATCATACCGTCTCCCGTCTCCCCAATCCCGCCTTACTTCAACAATTCCGAGGCATCGAGCAGGATCACCGTGCGGGCGGACAGGCGCGCCACGCCGCGGAACAGGGGATGGGTGATGCGGCACATGCGGGTGTTGTCGGGCGGTTCGATCTGCTGTTCGGTGAGGGTGGTGACGTCCTCGACCGCCGATACGCGCAGGCCGAGGATTTCGCCCTGTTCCTCCAGCACCACGATGCGCGTCTGCATGTCGCCGACGATCGCTTCACGGCCCAGGTAGAGACCCAGGTCGATCACCGGCACCACCTGCCCGCGCAGGTTCATCACGCCGAGCATGTGGCGGGCCGCGCCGCGCAGCGGCAGCAGCGTGGCCGGCAGCACGACTTCCTGCACCTTCAGCAGTTCCAGTGCGTAATGCTGATCGTCGCAGCGCATGCGCAGCCAGCGGCTGGTGCGGTCGGCGGCGCGGCGGCGATCACCGTGCGGTGACTGCGCGTGGTCGAGTTGATCCTGCGCCTGCTTCTGCAGCAGGTCGTAGACCGGCTTGGCGTAGGCGGGCATCGAGGGCGTCGCCGGCAGCACCGGTGCGAAGGCGGGCGCGGGCGGCGCTTTGGCTGCGGTGCGTGCGAGGGGTGCGACGTGGTCGGCGGCGGTTTCTTCGGCGACGGCGGCGGCGAAGGCATCGGCGGACGCGGTGCCTGCCGCCTGATCCGGAAACTCGGCGTCGAATTCGGCCAGCAACGCGGCGCTCGTGTCCGCCGCCTCGGGCGCGCGCGCCTGTTCGGGGAACTCGGCATCGAACTCGGCCAGCAGATCGTCCGTGCAATCGACCGGCGACGCGCTGTGTGCGGGCGGAGCCTGATCCGGGAATTCGCTGTCGAACTCGGCCAGCAGATCGGCGGTCGTGTCGATCGCGGGCACGCCGATGACGGCCTGATCGGGGAACTCCGCATCGAATTCGGCCAGCAGATCCGCACTGCGATCCAGCATCGCACCGGATCCAGGCGCGGCATCCGGAGCCGCCGGCGCCTGATCCGGAAACTCCTCGTCGAACTCCGCCAGCAGCGACGCCGTCGCATCCACCGGCGACTGCGCCGACGGCGGCCCGGGGAATACGGCGGCGACGGCGGCGCGCACCGCAGCCGAATCGCAGACGCCGAACTCTTCGTCCATCGCGCCAGCCATCGGTTCACCGCGCGCGGCGGTGAGCAGCGAAACATCGATCGTCGGGCCGTCCTCGGTGGATCGCGTGGCCTCGATTGCGTTGGCGACGAGGATCGGCGCGGTGGCCATCACGGCCGGTGGTTGTTCGAGCGCAGGCGCGTGCGCAGGCGCTTCCGGCGCGTGCGCCGACTCCCGCGCCGCGGGCGCGGCGTCGCCGGCCAGCAGGTCCAGCAGGTAATCGTCGATCGCGACCGGGGTGGCGTTCATGCGGCCTGCTCCATCTGCACGCGTTCGCTGGCGAGCAGCCAGTCGAGCGCGCGGCGATAGGCCGACAGGCCGCGCCCCGGATACTGCGCGGGCGGCATCGATTGGGTCAGCACGTCGACATTGCAGATGCGCGTGTCGCTGGGAATGGCGTCTTCCCACACGCAGTCCCCATGCAGTTCCTGCATCTGCTTGAGCGTGTCGTTGCCGGTGCGCGTGCGCTTGTCGTGCAGCGTCGGCAGGATCGAGACCGGCAGCGGACGCTTGCGCGAGCGCTCGATCATGTCGGTGGTGCGGCGCATGCCGGCCAGGCCGTGCAGCGCGAGCGGTTCGGTCTGGGTCGGGATGATCACGCGATCGGCCGCGGCCAGCGCGTTGACCATCAGCAGGCCGAGCGTGGGCGGGCAATCGAACAGCACGTAGTCATAGGCATGGCCGCCGCGCGCGAGCGCGTTCGACAGCGACATGCCCAGGCCTGGCTGGGTGGCGCTGCGGCGTTCCAGCGTCGCCAGCGAGGTCTGCGCCGCGACGAAGGACAGGTTCTCGATCTCGGTGGCACGCACCAGCGGCGCCAGGTCAGCGCCATTGGGATCGAACAGTTCCATCACCCCGGCCGGCGGCGGATCGGTCGGTACGCCGAACGCGCGCGTCAGCGAAGAATGCGGATCCAGATCGACCAGCAGCACGCGCTCTCCACGCATCGCCAGCCCACGCCCCAGCGCCAGGGTCGTGGTGGTCTTGCCCACGCCGCCCTTCTGGTTGGCGATTGCCCACACACGCATCAGTTCGATCCTCCATCAACGGTCGGCGCCAGCGCATCGGCGTCGGCGGCCGTGGCCGGCCGCAGCGGGCCGGCGTCATCGACCGGTCCCTGCAAGTTCGGTGCCGCGGCGATCGCCGGCAGCGCGCCGGGCTGTTCGCCATTGCTCTCGCCGGCCAGGATCACCAGCAGCACGCGGCGATTGCTGTTGCGGCCTTCCTCGGTGGCGTTGTCGCCGAGCGGGCGGTATTCGCCATAGCCGATCATCGCCAGCCGGTCCGGCGGAATTCCGTCGCGCACGAACAGGTGCACCACGCTGGCCGCGCGCGCGGCCGACAGTTCCCAGTTGGACGGAAACTGGTACGTGCGGATCGGGCGGTTGTCGGTATAGCCCTCCACGCGCACGCCGTTGGGCACTTTCAGCAGCACCTCGGCCAGCTTGGACACGGTCTGCTGCGCGCTCGGTTCCAGCGCGGCCGAGCCGGTGGGGAACAGGATGTCGCTGTTGATCTGCACTTCCAGCCACAGTTGCGCGCGGCGGATCACCACCAGCTTTTCATCGACCAGCGGCTTCATCGCCTTCTCGATGTCGTCGGCGATCTTTTCCAGTTGGCGCTCGGCGTTCTGCATGCCCTGCGCGTTGACGCTCATGTTCATCTGCGAGGCCATCGCCGCCAGCAGGGTGACGTTGGGCGCGGGCGAGGGCGCCGACGGGCCCTGCTTGGCGCCGGACTTGATCGGCGAGGGCCGATCGAAATCGGCGCCCTGCAACTGGTGGTTGCCGACCTGCACCGGGTTGATCGTGCGCGGCGCGCCGCCGAACGCGGCGGTCAGCGCATCGGCCATGACCCGGTACTTGCCTTCATTGACGGTGGAGATGGCGTACATGACCACGAAGAACGCCAGCAGCAGGGTCATCAGATCCGCATACGGGATCGCCCACGCTTCGTGGTTGACGTGTTCTTCGTGGACCTTTCTGCGCGCCATGATCCGGCAGGCCTCAGTGCACGAAACCGGCCAGGCGCGATTCGATGTTGCGCGGATTCTCGCCCTGGGCTATCGCGATCAGGCCCTCGATGACCATCTCGCGCTGGCGCGTCTGCCCGCCGATCACGCTCTTGAGCTTGTTGGCGATCGGCAGGAAGAACAGGTTGGCCGAGGCGATGCCGTAGATCGTCGCGGTGAACGCGGCGGCGATGCCGTGGCCGAGCTTGCTGGGATCGGCCAGGTTCTTCATCACCGCGATCAGGCCGAACACCGCGCCGATGATGCCCAAGGTCGGCGCATACACGCCCATCGCCTCGAACACCTTGGCCGCGGCGGTGTCCTGGTGTTCCTGGCTGCCGAGATCGATTTCCAGCATGTGCCGGATGCTCTCCGGCTCCAGGCCATCGACCAGCATCTGCAAGCCTTTTTTCAGGAACGGATCGGACTGCTCGTTGACCAGCGGCTCCAGCCCGAGCAGGCCCTGCTTGCGGGCGATGTTGCTCCACTCGACGATCTGGTTGATCAGCGCTTCCTGTTCATTGGTCGGCGGCCGGATCACCCAGCGCGCGATGCCGAGCGCGCGCTTGAACACCGGCGGCGGCGTGTGCACCAGGATCGCCGCCACGGTGCCGAGGATGACGATCACGAACGCCGCCGACGACCACAGCGACGAGACGCCAGCGCCCTTGAGGATGCTGCCGCCCACCAGCGCAATCAGCGCCAGGATGAGTCCGATGAGGCTGAAGATGTCCATGTTCAGGGTTATCGGCGGCGCGCTGCGCAACTTGAATGGGGGAATGGGAGGGGCGAGGCAGAGCTGCGACAGCGTCGCCCCGGTCCGGCGCTGCACGGCCGCCTGCTCCCGCGGAGGGGAAGTGCAGTCCAGCCGTTGATGCCGACGACTTCCGACGGCGTGTTTCAGCCGCCGACGGTGGTCATGGCGAAACCCTTGATCCGGATCCCGGCGCTTCAACAGCCAGAGCGGTTCATTCCGGCCTCGAGGGCCTCGCGCCTCACGCGGCTTCGCGCAGGCCATCCACGTCCAGGATCAGCGCCATGCGTCCATCGCCGATCAAGGTCGCGCCGGCATAGCCGCGCAGACCGCGCACGGCCTTGGGCAGCGGCTTGATCACCACTTCCTCGCGACCGCGCACCTGATCGACGATCAGGCCGAAACGTTGATCGCCCATCTGCAGCACCACGATCGTCAGCAGCGGCGAAGCCAGCGCATCGGCGCCCAGCCATTTGCGCAGGTCCACCAGCGGCAGCGTGCTGGACTGGCGATCCAGCACGGCCTGTCCATCGAACCAGCGCACCTTGGTGGCGGGGGCGTGCAGCACTTCCATCACCCGCGCCAGCGGCAGTGCGTAGACCGGATCGCCGGCCTGCACCAGCAGCGTCGGCAGGATCGCCAGCGTCAGCGGCACGCGGATCAGGAAGCGGCTGCCGCGGCCAAGCTGGGAATGGATCTGGATCTGTCCGCTCAGTTCGCGGATGCGCGACTGCACCACGTCCATGCCGACACCGCGGCCGGAGATGTCGGTGATGACGGCCTTGGTCGAAAAGCCCGGCAGGAACACCAGGTGCAGGCATTCGTCGTGGCTCAGGCGCGCGGCGGCCTCGGGATCGATGAGGCCTTTTTCCAGCGCCTTGTCGCGCAGGCGTTCCGGATCGATGCCGGCGCCGTCGTCGCGGATCTCGATGGTGACGTAATCGCCTTCCTGCTGCGCGGACAGGCGCACGTGTCCGCTGCGCGGCTTGCCGGAAGCCTCGCGCAGATCCGGCAGTTCGATGCCGTGATCGATCGCGTTGCGCACCAGATGCACCAGCGGATCGGCCAGGGCTTCGACCAGGTTGCGATCCAGTTCGGTGTCGGCGCCGATCAGTTCCAGATCGACTTCCTTGTTCAACGAGCGCGCCACGTCGCGGGCGACCTTGGGAAAGCGCGAGAACACCTTGCCGACCGGTTGCATGCGCGTGCGCATGACCGCGTTCTGCAGGCGCGCGGTGGCGATGTCCAGGCTGCTGACCGCGCGATCGAGTTCTTCATCGCGCAGGCGTGCGCGCAGGGTCTTGAGCCGATTGCGCGAGAGCACCAGTTCGCCGACCAGGTTGACGATCGCATCCAGTCGCTTGGTGTCCACGCGGATGGTGTGTTCGGCTTCGCTTGCGCGCGCGGCCGGCTTGGCGGCCGGCGGC
>JAEWBY010000036.1 GCA_023390905.1 Pseudomonadota bacterium
CCAGGGACTTCAGCAGCTCGGCCTCCTGGCGCTTGAGCTCGGCCTCGCGCTCGCGCGCGGCGCGCAGGCGCGCGGCCTGGGCACTGGCGACATCATCGAGCACGCCCTCGGCGCGCTGGCGGGCCCCGGACTCCGCCTCGGCCTCCAGGCGCAGGCGCTCGGCCTCCTCGGCCTGGATCCGGGCCTGGATGCGCAGGCGTTCGGCCTCGGCTCGGGCGCGGGCGGCGTCCTGTCGGCTGGCCTCGACCAGCAGCTCGCTGCGCTCGCGGTCCAGGCGATCGACCTCGCGACGGGCGAGCTCGGTGGAGGCGGCGACCTCGGCGGTCTCGACCCGCCATTCAGCCACCTGGCGGGCATCGGCCTTCGGCTGCGCCCCCTTGGCGGCGGCCAGGGCGTCCAGCGCCTGGCGTGCACGCAGGCGCTCGTAGGCGGCCAGGCCCGCCCGCTCGGGGTCGGCATCAAGCGCGCGCAGGCGGGCCTGCAAGGGGGCACTGCCGTCGTCGGGAACGGCGCGGCTCTGGGCCAGCGAGGTGGCGGGAAGCAGCAGGAGGGCCGCGATCGCGGCGGCAGCCAGGCGGATCATCGGCCGTCCTCCATGCCCAGGCGCTGGCGCAGCGACGCCACCTCGGCCCGGCGCTGGGCCAGGGTGGACTCGGCCTGGGCCTGCGCGCTGCGGGCGGTGGCGAGGTCGGCCGAAGCCTCCGACAGGCTGGCCAGGGCGCGGGCATCGCGCTCCTTGCCACCGGCCATCGCGGCCTGGGCCCGGCTGAGCGCGGTCCGTGCCCGGTCCAGGTCCTCGGCGGCGTACTGCTGGGCATCGGCCGCGTCGGCGCGCGCCACCGCCTGCTGGGCGGCCGAAAGCTCGGCGGTCGGCGGCGGCAGGCTTGCGCAGCCCGCCAGCGCGAGCGCGAGAACGAGACACGCGCCATGCAGGCGCTTTGGAATTTGTGCGAAGCTTGTGCGCATAGGGGGCCGCCGCGGATTGGGGAACGCACGGCCATTGTCAACAGCATCCGCCCGGACCGCAATCGCCGGGGCGGCGCGACAGGGGAATTCCGCGAATGGACATCGGCTACTTCCTGAAGCTGATGACGGAGAAGAACGCCTCCGACATGTTCCTGACCACCGGCGCGCCGGTGTACATCAAGGTCGAAGGCAAGCTTTATCCGCTGGGCAACACCGGCCTGCCTTCGGGCATGGTCAAGAAGATCGCGTATTCACTCATGGACGAGGGCCAGGTACCGCAGTTCGAACGCGACCTGGAGCTGAACATGGCGCTGTCGCTGGCCGACTCGGGCCGCTTCCGCGTGAACGTGTTCAAGCAGCGCGGCGAGGTCGGCATGGTGATCCGCGCCATCCGCAGCACTATCCCCTCGATCGAGGAGCTGCAGCTGCCGCAGGTGCTGAAGGAGATCATCATGGCCCCGCGCGGCCTGGTGCTGATCGTCGGCTCCACCGGCTCGGGCAAGTCGACCACGCTGGCGTCGATGATCGACTACCGCAACACCAGCACCTCGGGCCACATCCTCACCATCGAGGATCCCATCGAATACCTGCACCGGCACAAGAAGTCGATCGTCAACCAGCGCGAGGTCGGCCTGGACACGCACGCCTTCCACAACGCGCTGAAGAACGCGATGCGCGAGGCGCCGGACGTCATCCTGATCGGCGAGATCCTGGACGCGACCACGATGGAGGCGGCGATCGCCTTCGCCGAGACCGGCCACCTGTGCCTGGCCACGCTGCACTCCAACAACGCCGACCAGACCATCGAGCGCATCCTCAATTTCTTCCCCGAGGCGGCGCACAAGAACGTGCTGATGAACCTGGCGCTGAACCTGCGCTCGGTAGTCAGCCAGCGCCTGGTGGTGGGCACCGACGGCCGCCGCATGCCGGCCACCGAGGTGCTGATCAACACGCCGATGATCCGCGACCTGCTGCGCCGCGGCCAGGTGCACGAGATCAAGCAGGCGATGGAGGAATCGCTGGAGGAAGGCATCGAGTCCTTCGACCAGTGCCTGTTCCGCCTGTACAAGGAAGGCCGGATCGAGCGCGAGACCGCGCTGCGCGCGGCCGACTCGCGCGAGGGCCTGGACCTCAAGTTCCGCCTGTCCGAGGGCGGCGACGGCGAGCACGACCCCTACGCGGACGTCTTCGACACCCACGGCGCCGCGTAGGCGCCCCGGTGCCGCCGGCGCCTCAGGCCGGGGGCGCGTCCGGCTGCCGCTCGGGACGCGCCGCATCGAAGGCCGGCAGCGCCAGGCAGCGGGCCTCGATGCGCGCGATCACCGGGTAGGCGGACATGTCCACGCCGAAGCGGCGTGCGTTGTAGACCTGCGGCACCAGGCAGCAGTCCGCGATGGTCGGCTGGTTGCCGTCGCAGAACTCGCCGGTGGACGGGTTGTCGACCAGCAGCGCCTCGAAGGCGCGGAAGCCGGCCTCGATCCAGTGCTTCACCCACACCTCGCGCTCGGGCTGCGGCACGCCCCAGTCGTGCTCGAGGTACTGCAGCACGCGCAGGTTGTTCAGCGGGTGGATGTCGCAGGCCACGATCTGCGCCAGCGCGCGCGCGCGCGCGCGTTCGCGGGCGGTGGCCGGCAGCAGCGGCGGCGCCGGCCACATCTCGTCCAGGTACTCGAGGATGGCCAGCGACTGGCGCAGGTTGCGGTGGCCATGCTGCAGCACCGGCACCAGCTCCTGCGGATTGAGCGCCGCGAAGTCCGGGCCGTGCTGCTCGCCGCCGCCGCGGACCAGGTGCACCGGCGCGATGTCGTACTTCAGGCCCTTGAGGTTGAGGCCGATGCGCA
The DNA here is from genome assembly GCA_023390905.1 of Pseudomonadota bacterium. Lineage (GTDB taxonomy): Bacteria > Pseudomonadota > Gammaproteobacteria > Xanthomonadales > Xanthomonadaceae > Pseudoxanthomonas_A. The sequence continues at coordinate 2,808 of JAEWBY010000036.1, forward strand.
CGCGGTAGGCCGCGCTCGAGCGCCAGTAGGAATGCAGGCACAGGGCCCCGCTTCCGCTGCCCTCGCCTTCGCCACCGCCCGCGTCGTGTCCGGCCACCGCACCCCTCCTGCTGTCGTAGTCGCCCGGCTTCCGCCGGAGCCGCGCTCAGGGCGCGGCCTGGTGCTCGATCACTTGCTCGATGGCGCCGAAGATCGAGGTCCCGTCGGCGTCCAGCATCTCGATGCGCACGCGGTCGCCGAAGGACATGAAGGGCGTCTTCGGCTGGCCGTGCTCCAGGGCCTCGACGGTCCGTCGTTCGGCGAAGCACGACGCGCCCAGCGAGGTGTCCTCGTTGGCGATCGTACCCGAGCCAACGATGGTCCCGGCCGACAGCGGCCGCGTCTTGGCCGCGTGGGCCACCAGCTGGGCGAAATCGAACTGCATGTCGACGCCGGCCTCGGGGGCGCCGAACCACTCGCCGTTGACGTGGGTGACCAGGGGCAGGTGCAGCTTGCTGCCGCGCCAGGCATCCCCCAGCTCGTCCGGGGTCACGAACACCGGCGACAGCGCCGAGCGCGGCTTGGACTGCAGGAAGCCGAAGCCCTTGGCGAGCTCGCCCGGGATCAGGTTGCGCAACGAGACGTCGTTGACCAGGCCGATGAGCTGGATGTGGCCGGCGGCCTGCTCGGGCGTGGACGCCATCGGCACGTCGTCGGTGACCACCACGATCTCGGCTTCCAGGTCGATGCCGTAGTCCTCGCTGACCACGCGCACCGGGTCGCGCGGGCCGAGGAAGCCGGCGCTGGTGGCCTGGTACATCAGCGGATCGGTGTAGAAGCTTTCCGGCACCTCCGCGCCGCGGGCGCGGCGCACGCGCTCGACGTGCGGCAGGTAGGCCGAGCCGTCTACGAACTCGTAGGCGCGCGGCAGCGGCGCGGCCAGCTGCGCCGGCTCGAGGTCGAAGGCACCGTCGGCATTGCCGGCATTGAGCGCATCGTACAGCGCGACCAGCCGCGGCGCGATGTTCGACCAGTCCTCCAGCGCCTGCTGCATCGTGGCCGCGACTCCAGTGGCGCGCACCGCGCGCGCAAGATCCCGCGACACCACCACCAGCGTGCCATCGCGCCCGCCTTCCTTCAGGGAACCCAGCTTCATCGCCACTCCGCGAAACGTTGCAATCCCGGGATTGTAGCGGTGCGGCAAGGATGCGGGACTGGGAGGAAGAGCTTTTGCCACGGATTTACGCGGATCACGCGGATTCACGCGGATAAAGCAGAAGCAGTCCACTCATGGGCAGCGCCCGGAACGAGGCCTCGCCGTACGCCTTTGGGCATTTGCTCTATCCGTGAAAATCCGCGTGATCCGCGTAAATCCGTGGCCAGGCTTTTCAACCCTCTCCCTGGAACGCGCCGGAACGGTAGGTCAGGACCAGGGTGTCGCGGTGGCCGTGGCCGTCGGGGGCGAGGGGCTGGATCGGGGTTGATTCGTGGATGACGCGGGTGTCGTCCATCAGCAGGAGCGACCAGGGCTCTTCCAGGGTGAAGCGGTGGCCGTCGGGGCCGGCGGCGTCGAAGACGCGGGTTTCGCCGCCCTTGATGCCTTCGCGGCCGACCACGAACACGGCGACGAAGTCGACGCCGTCGCGGTGCGCGCCCTCGGGCGTGGGCCGGCCGATGCCGTCGCTGGTGTCGATGCGGAACTGGTGGGCTTCGACATGCCAGGGGCCGGCGTCGCGCACGCCGCTGCACAGGGTGCCGATAACGGCCAGCAGCCGCGACCAGGCCGGCCGCGACACCAGCTCGGCGGACAGCGGCTGGTACATGCGCTCCATGCCGCCGTGCAGGGCGTTGTAGTCCAGCGACTGCCAGTGCGCGCGGTGCGGGGTCATCCGCACGCCGTCACCGTCGACCACGAAGCAGGAGTGCCGGCGACTGCGGTAGCGGCCACCGTCGCGAAGGTATTCGTCGGGCGGCAGGTCGTCCCAGCCTATCCGCAGGGCGGCGATGTCGGCAGGCGCGAGACCCGTGACCGATGCCACGGCGCTCGGCCCCAGAACCGCATAGCCCTCGTCGCGCAGGGCCGCCTGTTCTGCACCCTCGGGCGTGTACGGAGGCGGGAAAATGACGGCCATGGCAAGACACCTCGGCGGTCACGGGTCGCGGGCCGACATCCGCCGCCAGGGCGCCGGGCCCGGAAAGGGCGAAGCCCGCGCGAGGCGGGCTTCGAACCTTGTTTCGATGTGGCAGCCCCGGATGGATTCGAACCACCGAATGCCTGAGTCAGAGTCAGGTGCCTTACCGCTTGGCGACGGGGCTATGCAGCAAATTGTAGCGTGAAACGCGCTTGGCGGATGAATACCACCAAGCGCATCGCCGTCGCCTTCCAGCCGATGGGGCCGGAAGACGAAGCGGGATCAGCGCTTGGAGAACTGGGTGGCGCGACGGGCCTTGTGCAGGCCGACCTTCTTGCGCTCGACCTCGCGGGCGTCGCGGGTCATGAAACCGGCGCGGCGCAGGTCGCCCTTCAGGTTCTCGTCGTACTCGACCAGCGCGCGGGCGATGCCGAGGCGGATCGCACCGGCTTGGCCGGTGATGCCGCCGCCGGCGACCGTCACCACCACGTCGAACTTGTCGGTCGAGTTGGTCAGCTCGAGCGGCTGGCGCACGATCATGCGCGCCGTCTCGCGGCCGAAGAACTCGTCCAGCGAGCGCTGGTTGATAGTGATGTTGCCCGAGCCCTTGCGCAGGAACACGCGGGCGGTGGAGGACTTGCGGCGGCCGGTGCCGTAATTCTGGGAAATAGCCATGATGATCGGACCTTAGATGTCGAGCGGCTGCGGCTGCTGGGCGGCATGCGGGTGCTCGGCACCAGCATAGACCTTGAGCTTGCGGTACATGGCGCGGCCCAGCGGGCCCTTCGGCAGCATGCCCTTGACCGCGATTTCGATGACGCGCTCCGGGTGGCGCTCCAGCGCCTGGCCCAGCGACTCCGTCTTCAGGTTGCCGATGTAACCGGTGAAGCGGTGGTACATCTTGTCCTGCATCTTGTTGCCGGTCACCGTGATCTTGTCGGCATTGATCACGACCAGATAGTCGCCGGTGTCGACGTGCGGGGTGAAAACGGGCTTGTGCTTGCCGCGCAGGCGATAGGCCAGTGCTGCGGCCAGACGGCCCAGGGTCTTGCCCTCGGCGTCGACGACGTACCAGTCGCGCTGGACGGTCTCGTTCTTGGCGATGAAAGTCTTCATGGGGAACTCTTTTTCAGGGGTACCTGGTCGGGCTGGTTCCGGTGCGGAACGTCGCCTCGCGTTGTTTTTCGTGCCGGCGCCACCGCGTGGCGGGCGCGAAAGGAGCGGAATCATAACCGCCCCGCCGGGCCGGCGCAACCCGCCCCCTGTCCGCGCCGGCCCCGGCCTAGAATGCCGGCATGGAGACCCTTCGCCACCTGAGCCCGCTGGACCGCCTGCTGGATTCGGCCCAGAACGCCCTGTCCACCGTGCTGGGCGCGCCGCGCGCCGGGCGCCCCAACCCCGGCCTTGGCGAACCCGAGGTCGTGCTGGACGAGGCCGAGCGCCGCCACGCGGCCGGACTGATGCGGATCAACCACGTGGGCGAGGTCTGCGCGCAGGCGCTGTACATCGGCCAGGCCGCGGTGGCGCGCGAGCCGGCCACCCGCGCGCACCTGCTGGAGGCCGCGCAGGAGGAAACCGACCACCTCGCCTGGTGCGCCGACCGCCTGCGCGAACTGGACAGCCGGCCCAGCCTGTTCAACCCGCTGTGGTACGCCGGCAGCTGGGCGATCGGCGCGGCCGCCGGGCTGCGCGGCGACGGCTGGAACCTCGGCTTCGTGGTGGAGACCGAACGCCAGGTGGAAGCGCATCTCGCCGAACACCTGCAGACCTTGCCCGAAGCGGACGCGCGCAGTCGCGCGATCCTGTCGGTGATGAAGGACGACGAGGCCCGCCACGCCGACAACGCGCGCGCAGCCGGGGCGCGCACCCTGCCGCCGCCGATCCCGGCGGTGATGGCGGGCATGTCGAAGGTGATGAAGGCGGTCGCGTACCGGGTTTGATCCCCCGAACCGGAATGCAGGGCAGGGCTTTGCACGACACGCCGTGAATCCATCCATGGAGGCTTCTCGGCGACATCCATGTCGCCGAAAGTCGCGCAAAGCCCTGCCCCGCACTCCGACACCCGACTCCGTCATACCCGCCGCAACGAAAAAGCCGGCTTGCGCCGGCTTTTCCATGTCCGCATTCCTGCGGGTCAGTCGACCAGGTTGCGGCCGTGGTAGAGCTCCTCGATCTCGCGCTTGAGCCGCGCCTCGATCTTCATGCGCTCCTTGAACGACAGGTTGCGCGCCTTCTCCTCGAACAGGTACTGGTCGAGGTCGAAGTCCTTCAAATGCATCTTGGTGTGGAACATGTTCTCCTGGTAGACATTCACGTCGAGCATTTCGTAGCGCGCGCGGATGTTCTTGGCCAGGTAGTCCTGGATCGAATTGATCTTGTGGTCGATGAAGTGCTTGCGGCCCTTCACGTCGCGGGTGAAGCCGCGCACGCGGTAGTCCATCGTGACGATGTCGGACTCGAAGCTGTCGATCAGGAAGTTGAGCGCGCGCAGCGGCGAGATGATGCCGCAGGTGGCGACGTCGATGTCGGCGCGGAACGTGGCGATGCCGTTGTGCGGGTGCGTTTCCGGGTAGGTGTGCACCGTGATGTGGCTCTTGTCCAGGTGCGCCACCACGGCGTCGGAAATGACGTCCTTGCCGATCTTCTCGGCGATCGGGTGCTCGGAGATCAGGATCGTGACCGAGGCGCCCTGCGGGTCGTAGTCCTGGCGCGCGATGTTCAGGATGTTCGCGCCGATGATGTCGGCGACGTCGGTCAGGATCTGTGTCAGGCGGTCCGAGTCGTACTGCTCGTCGATGTAGTCGATGTAGCGGTCGCGCTGGGTCTCCGACACCGCATAGCAGATGTCGTAGATGTTGAAACTCAGCGCCTTGGTCAGGTTGTTGAAACCCTGCAGCTGGAGGCGCGGAATCGGCTTGACCACGGCGGCACCCTCGGGAACGGAAGCGGGATCCGACGCACGGCGACCGGACGGGGCGCGGATTATGGGACATGCGTCCGCGCGATGAAACCGCGTCCTGCCCGGCCGCGTGCCGGCAGCATGCAAACCTCGCATCCTGCGCCTGAATGAAGGCGCGACGTGTGACGCGATATGCAATAAGATGCGGCCATACCGTCCAGCCATGGCGGGTTCGCAAGCACGGGGGCCGCCGCGTGCTCCGCCATGACGCGGCATCCTGCCGGACCGACGTGGAGGAGCCTGAGTGGAAGCGCAAGGAAAGATCGCCGATTTCCGATACACCCTGCAGCGCCAGGTGAACCGGGTGCAGGCCCCGCCGATGCTCACCCCGGACCGGGCCGCGATGGAACGTTTCCTCGCCGCCTGCCACCGCCGGCGTTATGCCAGCAAGACCGCCATCATCCGCCCGGGTGACTCGGCCAACATCCTCTACTACGTCATCGACGGCTCCCTCACCGTCTCCTCGGAAGACGAGGAAGGGCGCGAGCTGATCCTCGCCTACCTCAACCGCGGCGAGTTCATCGGCGAGATGGGCCTGTTCGTCGAGACTCCCCGGCGCGAAGTGATGGTGCGCACGCGCACGCCGTGCGAGCTGGCCGAGATCGGCTACGAGCGCATGTTCAACCTGTTCGAGGGGCCGCTGCGCGACGAGTGCCCGAAGATCCTGTTCGCGATCGGCTCGCAGCTGACCAACCGCCTGCTGCACACCTCGCGCAAGGTCAGCCGCCTCGCCTTCATGGACGTGACCGGACGGGTGGCCAAGACCCTGCTCGACCTGATCGACGAACCGGACGCGATGACCCATCCCAAGGGCAAGCAGATCCGCATCTCGCGGCAGGAAATCAGCCGCATCGTCGGCTGCTCGCGCGAGATGGTCGGCCGCGTCCTCAAGCAGCTCGAGGAACAGGGGATGATCGAGGTCGCCGGCAAGACCATCGTGGTGCTCGGCAAGGGGTGAAGCCGGGATCGGGGGATCGGCGATTTTCCCGGGCGTGGCGACCGCCGTGTCCGGCACGCAACGCGCCGCACTGGCGCGGCTCTTTCCGTAGGAGCGGCGGGGCCCCGCCCCCCCGAACCCGCAGGGGGGGCACCGAGGGGGGGGG
>JAEWBY010000038.1 GCA_023390905.1 Pseudomonadota bacterium
CGCGGGCGGTTTCTGGGGGGCGCGCCGCCCCCCGCCCGACGGATGAGGGGTCCGCATCTGCGAATACGAACGGCAGTCTGATGCGTGGAGAGATACCCCTCACGCGGATTGCTTGCGCGATCCGACCTCTCCCACAAGGGGAGAGGTACACTGCCCGAGCCGCAACTAACTCACTCGATTTCGCCATCTCTCAATGCCCCAGATAGACTTCGACGACCTTGGGGTCGTTCTTGACCTTCTCCATCGTGCCCTCCGAAAGGATCTGGCCCTGGTGCAGCACGGTCACCTTGTGCGCGATATCCTCGACGAATTTCATGTCGTGCTCGATCACCAGCACCGAGCGGTTCTTGATGATGCGGTTGAGCAATTCGGCGGTCTTGGCACGCTCGGACACGCTCATGCCGGCGACGGGCTCGTCCAGCATCAGAAGATCGGGATCCTGGATCAGCAGCATGCCGATCTCCAGCCATTGCTTCTGGCCATGGCTGAGCTCGTCGGCATAGGTGTTGAGCTTGTCCTTGAGGAAGATCATCTCGGCGACCTCCTCGACCCGGTCCTTCACCAGCTGGTCGCGCTGGAAGGTCAGCGAGCCGAACACGGTGCGGCCGCGCGGGAACGAGATCTCGAGATTCTCGAACACGGTGAGGTCCTCGAACACCGACGGCGTCTGGAACTTTCGCCCGACGCCGGTCTGCACGATCTCGTTCTCCTTCATCTTCGTGAGCTCCTTGCCACGAAACTGAATCGAGCCCGAGGTCGCCTTGGTCTTGCCGCAGATCAGGTCAAGCACCGTGGTCTTGCCGGCGCCGTTGGGACCGATGATGACGCGGATCTCGTTCTCCTCGACGTAGAAGGAGAGATCGTTGACCGCCTTGAACCCGTCGAACGAGACGGTCAGGCCGGAGACGGCGAGCAGGAAGTCCTTGGGCTGGTGTCCGACGAGCATGATTGATGTCCCTCACTCTGCCGGCGCGCCGTCGGCGACCGAATTGCCGTTCCAATCCGATTTCGATTTGCGTGAGCCGAACAGCCGGTCGATGCGCGGCTGCACGTAGTCCGCCCAGAGCCCGGACAGGCCGTTCGGGAAGGCGAGCACGACGGCGATGAACAGCGCGCCGAGGCCGAACAGCCAGAGTTGCGGAAAGGATTCCGACAGGCTGGTCTTGGCGAAGTTCACCAGGATCGCGCCCCAGATCGCGCCGAAGATCGACATGCGCCCGCCGACCGCGGTGTAGATCACCATCTCGATGGACGGCACGATGCCGACGAAGGACGGCGACATGAAACCGACATTGAGCGCGAACATGGCGCCGCCGATTGCGGCAAAGATTGCGGCCATGCAGAAGGCGAAGATCTTGAAGTTGGCGACGCTGTAGCCGGAGAAGCGGACGCGATCCTCCTGCTCGCGCATCGCGACCAGGATGCGGCCAAGCTTGGTCAGGCGGATGAACTGCGCGATGCCGATGCAGGCGAACAGCAGCACCACCTCGACGAAGTAGAGGATGATCTTGGCGTGGTCGGGCCGGATGTCCCAACCCTTGAGCGTGCGCAGGTCGGTCATGCCGTTGATGCCGCCGGTATAGCCCTGCTGGCCAACGATCAGGATGGTGAGAATGGCGGCGACCGCCTGGGTGATGATCGCGAAGTAGGTGCCGCCGACCCGGCGCTTGAACATCGCGGTGCCGATGATCAGGGCGAAGATGCCGGGGACCAGGATGATGGCGAGGATGGTGAAGGTGAGGCTGTGAAACGGCTGCCAGAAGAACGGCAATGCCGTGATCTGATTCCAGTCCATGAAGTCGGGGATACCGGGCGTCGACTGGATCTTGGTGTTCTCGACGCTCGAGGCCTCGAGCTTGAGGAACATCGCCATGCAGTAGCCGCCGAGGCCGAAGAACACACCCTGCCCCAGGCTCAGGATGCCGCCATAGCCCCAGCACAGCACGAGGCCGATCGCGACAAAGGCGTAGGTCAGATACTTCGCGACCAGATTGAGGCGGAACACGTCGAGCGTCAGCGGCAGGATCACGAACAGCACCGCCGCGAGGGCAATGAAGCCCATGAGCTCGGATCGATTGAAGAAGCGTGAGTTGATGATCATAACTGGCCTGCTTCTCGTTATTTGCGGACTTTGAGGGCGAAGAGACCCTGCGGCCGCAGCATCAGGATGCCGACGACGGCGAGCAGCGTGAGCACCTTAGCCATCGAGCCCGACATGAAGAACTCGAGGGTCGACTGCGTCTGCGAGATCGAGAAGGCAGAGGCGATGGTGCCGAGCAGGCTGGCGGCGCCGCCGAACACGACGACCAGGAATGTATCCACGATGTAGAGCTGTCCCGACGTCGGCCCGGTCGAGCCGATCATGGTGAAGGCGCTGCCTGCGACGCCCGCGATGCCGCAGCCGAGCCCGAACGTGTAGCGGTCGACCTTCTCGGTGTTGATGCCGACCGCGCCGGCCATGATGCGGTTCTGCACCACGGCGCGGACCTGGCGGCCCCAGCGCGACATGTACAGAACATAGGCGACGGCAATGGTGATCAGTACGGTGAGGCACATCACGAAGATGCCGTTGATGGGCACTTCGATGCTGTCGGTGACCTGCAGCGAACCGAGCATCCATTGCGGCAGCTCGACGCCGACCTCGCGTGCGCCGAACACGGAGCGATAGGCCTGCTGCAGCATCAGGCTGAGCCCCCAGGTGGCGAGCAACGTGTCCAGCGGGCGCTTGTAGAGGTGCCGTATCAGCACCCATTCCACCAGCATGCCCAGCGCGCCTGACGCGAGGAAGGCCAGGATCATCGCGAGGAAGAAATAGCCGCTGAACAGGCTCGGCAAGTAGGACTGGAAGAAATTCGAGGTCATCCAGGTGACGTAGGCCCCGAGGATCATGAACTCGCCATGGGCCATGTTGATGACGCCCATCTGGCCGAAGATGATGGCCAGCCCGAGCGCCATCAGGACGTAGACCGAGAACAGGATGAGCCCGGCAAAGCCCTGCATGACGAAGATGGAGCCGAGATCACCAAGCGAATAGTCGCCGAACATCGATGTCCTCCGTCGGGGATAAGGGTCCCGGGGGGGGGGGGGGCGGGGCGGCGGGCGGGGGGGGGGGGGGG
>JAEWBY010000009.1 GCA_023390905.1 Pseudomonadota bacterium
GCCTGCCGCGGCGTGCGCGCGCCGGTGCCAACGTCACCCAGATGCACTACGCGCGGCGTGGCATCGTCACCCCGGAAATGGAGTTCGTCGCGATCCGCGAGAACCAGCGCCTCGACGCGATGCGCGACGCGGGCCTTCTCGCGCAACACGCCGGCCACGACTTCGGTGCGGCGATCCAGGCGCGCATCACGCCGGAATTCGTGCGCGACGAAATCGCGCGCGGCCGCGCGATCCTGCCGAACAACATCAACCACCCCGAAAGCGAGCCGATGATCATCGGCCGCAACTTCCTCACCAAGATCAACGCGAACATCGGCAACAGCGCGGTGTCCTCGGGCATCGCGGAGGAAGTCGAGAAGCTGGTGTGGTCGATCCGCTGGGGCGGCGACACGGTGATGGACCTGTCGACCGGCAAGCACATCCACGAAACGCGCGAATGGATCGTGCGCAATTCGCCGGTGCCGATCGGCACGGTGCCGATCTACCAGGCGCTGGAGACGGGCGACGGCCGCGCCGAGGAGCTCAACTGGGAGATCTTCCGCGACACGCTGATCGAGCAGGCCGAGCAGGGCGTGGACTACTTCACCATCCACGCCGGCGTGCTGTTGCGGCATGTGCCACTCACCGCGCGGCGCGTCACCGGCATCGTCTCGCGCGGCGGATCGATCATGGCCAAGTGGTGCCTGGCGCATCACCGGGAGAACTTCCTCTACACGCACTTCGAGGACATCTGCGAGATCATGAAGGCCTACGACGTGGCCTTCTCGCTGGGCGATGGCCTGCGTCCGGGCTGCATCGCCGACGCCAACGACGCCGCGCAGTTCGGTGAACTCGAAGCGCTGGGCGAACTGACGAAGATCGCATGGAAGCATGACGTGCAGACCATGATCGAAGGCCCCGGCCATGTGCCGATGCAGTTGATCAAGGAGAACATGGACAAGCAGTTGCGCGAATGCGGCGAAGCCCCGTTCTACACGCTCGGCCCGCTGACCACCGACATCGCGCCGGGCTACGACCACATCACCAGTGCGATTGGCGCGGCGATGATCGGCTGGTATGGCACGGCCATGCTCTGCTACGTCACGCCGAAGGAACACCTGGGCCTGCCCAACCGCCAGGACGTGCGCGACGGCATCATGGCGTACAAGATCGCCGCCCATGCCGCGGATCTGGCCAAGGGCCATCCCGGCGCGCAGGTGCGCGACAACGCGCTGAGCAAGGCGCGCTTCGAATTCCGCTGGGAAGATCAGTTCCACCTCGGGCTGGATCCGGAGAAGGCCAGGGAATTCCACGATGAAACCCTGCCCAAGGACGCCCACAAGCTGGCGCACTTCTGTTCGATGTGCGGCCCGCATTTCTGTTCGATGAAGATCACCCAGGACGTGCGCGACTATGCGGCCGAGCACGGCGTGGACGACGAACAGGCGATCGCGGTCGGCATGGCGGAGAAATCGGCCGAATTCCTCGCCCAGGGCGCGAAGGTTTATCGACACGACTGAACCGCCGCACAGTGCACACTGTCATGGACAGGTGATCGCGCGGGCAGGGCCTTGTATCGGGGCCAGGCCCGCGCGACGCTGGCATCCACCGACACGGAGGCAAGACCATGCACCAGGCGATCCAGAAGGCACTGAGGGGAATGATCGGGCTGTGGGCGCTGTGCCTGCTTGCGGCCTGCGCGACCGGCCCGCGCATCACCAGCGATGCGGATCCGTCCGCCGATTTCTCGCGCTACCGGACCTTCGCGTTCTATTCACCGCTGGCGCTTGAAAGCCACGGCTACACGACGCTGATCAGCGGTCGCCTGAAGGCGGCCGCGCGCGCGCAGATGGAATCGCGCGGTTATGCATACGACGAGAAATCGCCCGACCTGTGGTTGAACATCAACGCCTACATGCAGGACAAGACCGACGTGGTCAGCATGCCGGATGTGGACTACAACTATTACTACAGCTATCGGGCGCGCGGCTATGTGGCCATTCCGTACTGGTACGACCGCACCAATGTCTACCAGTACACCGAGGGCACGCTGAATTTCGATCTGATCGACGCGCGCCGCAACCAGCTCGTCTGGGAGGGCATCGCCGTGGGTCGCGTGGCCAGGATGAAGCCGGAGCAGCGCGAGGCCCGTCTGAACCAGGCGGTCGCCGACATCTTCGCGCGGTTCCCGTATCGCGCCGGCAGCAGCGCGCCTTCGACGCCGGCGCAGCGCTGAGCCAGCCAGGCAGATGGCGCGTCATGCCGCCACCGCTACAGGCGAGGGCCGTCGCGGAATCCGTAGTGAAGGTCGCCGGCTGACTTCGGTGCAGGTTATCCACTAGGCTCTGCGCACCCTTCATGGATGCACGAACCACATGACCAGCTCATGGTTGCGATGGAGTGTCACCGCGCGCCGGCATCCCTCGGCGTGGCTGCTCTGCGTGCAGTTGGCCGGCATCCTGCTGTATCCGTTGATGGAGGGCGCGGCGGGCGGGCGCGCCGTGTTCGGGGCGCTCGGCATCCTGGTGCTCGCGCTGTCGCTGTGGGTGGTCAATCGCGGGCCATCGAGCCTGTGGGTGGCCGTCGCGCTGGCGCTGCCTTCGGTCGTGCTGTCGCTGGTGGCGGCGGCCATCGGCAACGTCGCGTTGCAGACCTTCGCGCATCTGCTGGAAAGCGCGCTGTACTTCTACACGGCCGGCAGCCTGATCGCCTACATGCTGCAGGATCACCAGGTCACCACCGATGAACTCTACGCCGCCGGCGCGACCTTCACTCTGCTGGCGTGGGCGTTCGCATTCGCGTTCTCGGTATGCCAGCAGTGGTATCCGGGCAGTTTCATCGCCGCCGTGCATCCGGAGCAGCCGCGCACGTGGATGGAATTGCTCTCGCTGAGTTTCAGCCTGCTGTCCGGCGTGGGTCTGAGCGACATCGTGCCGGTGCAGCCGCAGGCGCGGGCGCTGGTGATGCTCGAGCAATTCGCCGGCGTCATGTACATCGCGCTGGTGGTCTCGCGGCTGATCGGATTGACGACGCTGAAGATGACCCTGCGCCGCGATTCGGATGGCGATCCCTGAGCCGGCCGTGTCGGGCAGAAAAAAAAGCCCGCTTGCGCGGGCTTTTTTTGTAATGAGCGGGCGGATTACTTGTTGAGATCCGCGTAGCGCTGCATCGCTTCGACGAGCACCTGCTTGGCTTCGGCGGCGGTGCCCCAGCCGTCGATCTTGACCCACTTGCCCTTCTCCAGATCCTTGTAGTGCTCGAAGAAGTGGCCGATGCGCTCCAGCCAGTGGCCGCTGACCTGATCGATGTCGGCGATGTGCTTGTAGCCGGAGAATACTTTTTCCACCGGCACGGCGAGCAGCTTTTCATCGCTGCCGGCTTCGTCGGTCATGCGCAGCACGCCGACCGGACGGCAGCGGATCACCGAACCGGGAATCAGCGGCAGCGGCAGCACGACCAGCACGTCGGCCGGGTCGCCATCGCCGCACTGGGTATGCGGCACGTAGCCGTAGTTGCAGGGGTAGCGCATCGGCGTGGAGAGGATGCGGTCGACGAAGATCGCGCCGCTTTCCTTGTCCACTTCGTACTTCACCGGTTCTGAGTCCTTCGGGATCTCGATGATGACGTTGATTTCTTCCGGCGGGTTCTTGCCGGTCGAGACATGGTCCAGACCCATGATGCGTTGCTCCAGCGTGCGGATTGACAGGGGGGCCGATTCTACGCGCTTGCCTGTTGCGGCGCAGCAGCGGCAGGCGGCCGGCGCGCGGCGGGCCTGACGTTGTGTGGAGACTCTGCTCAGCCGGACCGCACTAGACTTCCGGCCCCATGCGCCATTCCACCGCCCTCGCCCCGCTGCTCGCGGCCCTGCTGCTGACCTCCGTCCCGGCCGCGGACGCGCGGACGGTCTATCGGTGCGTGCGCGACGGCACGGTCAGCCTGGAGACCGCGCCGGAGCCCGGTTCGCGCTGCCAGGCCCGGCAGATCGATGACAACGCCGTGCAGACGCCCAACCTGTGGGGCAGCATGGGCGTATTCAGCGGCACGCTGTACGAGCGCGAACAGGACGGCCAGCTCGTCTACAGCACGCGCAATCTGCCTGGCTCCAGGGTGTATCTGCGCTTCACCGTGGCCACGCCACCGGGTGAGCCGGCGCATCCGGGGCTCGGCAAGGTGGGGCGCCCACGGCTTGATGCATATTCCACCGATTTCCGCACGGCCGCGCGCAGGACCGGCGTGGACGATGCCTGGTTGCGCGCGGTCGCGCATGCCGAAAGCGACTTCAATGCCGCGGCGGTTTCGCCCAAGGGCGCCAAGGGCGTGATGCAGTTGACGCCGGACGTGGCGAACGAATACGGCGTCACTGATCCGTTTTCATCCACGCAATCCATCGATGCCGGCGCCCGCCACCTCAAGGCGCTGATGCGCCGCTACAAGGGCGATCTGACGCTGGTGGCGGCGGCGTACAACGCGGGGATCGGAGCGGTCACGCGCTATGGCGGCGTGCCGCCCTACAGCGAGACGCAGGAATATGTCGCCAAGGTGACCGCGCTGTACGAACTCTACCTGCGCGCCCTCGGGCGCAAGAAGGAACCGGAGCGTCCCGCGCTGTAGCCGGCGGCCGGCCTGCTGCGTCTTCACCCGGTTTTCGTCCGTGCCTGCCTATCGTGCAGGCGGACTGAAGGACACCGCAGGAGGACTTGCGATGAAACGACGCGTTTTCAGCGCCCCGGATCTGGCCACGGCCGAGCAGGCGATCGGCGCCGCGCTGCGCGTGGGCATACGGCCCGGCCATGCGGCCGTGCTCGCCCATTCGGACATCGAAATGAACGCCGTGCCGGATGCGGAAAAGGAAGCCTCGCCGACCGATTTCAAGCCGGCCGCGCTGCGCGGCATCATCGGCGGTGGCCTGGTCGGCCTGATCGCCGGACTCATCGGCATGTGGGTACCGCAGGTGGGGTTTCATCCGGCCGGTGTCATCGTGACCGTGGTCGTGGGTGCGCTGGTCGGCGGCTGGGCCGGTGCGCTGGCCGGGGCGACCGTGCCGAGCGAACCGCGCCGCGACTTCGATCGGGAAATCGAGGCCGGCAAGGTGCTGGTGGTCATCGACGAGGAAGACGAGGCGCTGCTGGAACGCGCCAGCCAGGCCATCGCTGCCATGCGTGGCATGCGGGCGCTGCAACAGGTGCCGCACGGCCTGCTGGGGTGAGGCTCCTGCGGGTGAGCCTGTCACCCGCATTAAGTGACAACTGACACTACGTTCGCAGGGGTGCGGTGGGTAACGTGGCGGCATCCACCTGGAGCGCCCGACATGCCTGCCGCGATCACCCTGACCACGCTGACTCCCTATCTCGCCACGGCCGGCATCGGCTGGATGATGTATCGCCGCATCCGCCGCAGCTTCGGCCGCCAACCGTGGCAGCCCAGCCGCAATGGTGTGCGCGTGGCGCTGTTGCTGTTCCTGCTGGGCATGTTGGCTTTCGGTGCGGTGTTCCTGCCTGATGTGCGCCTGGGCGTGGGCATCGGACTGGTCGCCGGCGCGGCACTGGGTGCCTTCGCGCTCAAGCACACGCGTGTGGAATGGCATCAGGACGCCGCCAGCTACGTGCCCAATCCGTGGATCGGCGGCGCGTTGACGCTGTTGCTGATCGGCCGGCTCGCGTGGCGATGGTCGCAGGGGGCGTTCGCCGATGGCGCGGCCGCCACCGCGCAGCAGGCCAGTCCGTTGACGATGGGGTTCGCCGCGACGCTGGTCGGCTACTTCCTGCTGCTCCACATCGGGCTGTGGTGGCGCATGCGCCAGCTCGGCTCAACGCGCGCGGCGATGCTTTGAACCGATGCGGGCCGATTCGATGACGTGAACGCCGGGGATCGCCTCGTGCGCGGCATCGAGCAGCGTTGCCGCGACCGCGCTCGCCGGCACCATGCGCCAGCGCGGCGGCAACCAGCGCCCCACTGCACCCAGCACACGCTGGGCGGCCTGTTCCATCGGCCGACGGCGTTCGCGGCTTCCACCCAGCAATCCCGGCCGCACCAGCGTGAGCGATTCGAACGCCATCGCGCGCAGGGCGTGTTCCAGTTCGCCCTTGGTGCGCGAATAGAAAATCGGTGATCGCCGGTCCGCGCCCATCGCCGAGGTCAATGCGAAACTCCGCGCACCGTGCTGTCGTGCGTAGCGCGCGAAGCGCAGCGGAAAATCGTGGTCCACGCGACGGAAGGCCTCGCGGCTGCCCGCATCGCGAATCGTGGTGCCCAGCGCGCACACCACCGCATCGATCGGCTGATCGGGCAGCCGATCTTCCAGATGCTCGAAGTCCAGCACGGGATTGATCAGCTTCGGATGCGGCGACAGTGCGCGGCGCGTCGGCGCGATGACGCATTCGATGCCGGGATCGGCCAGCGCCAGTTCCAGGCTCGCGCGTCCGACCAGCCCGGTGGCGCCCAGCAACAGCAACGTGCGCATGCTCCGCTCCGCGTGCCGCGTGGAATCGCAGCCATCGCTTATCCTATGCCAGCCGGCGAAGCCGCGTTCGGCCTGAATTTCCGCGCCACACACAGAGCCTGCCGATCGCATGAACCTGCCCCTGCATTTCGGATTCCTCGGTGCACTCGAAGCCGGCATCATCGCGTTCCTCATCGGGCTTCTCATCTATGCCGGCTGGCAAGCCATCTGCCGGTCGCTGGGCTGGTCGATCGGCCATGCGATCGGCTGGTCGTGCGTGCTGGCGGTGGCGATCGGCGCCGGTATCGATACCTGGAACCTGTTCTACCTCGGCATGATGAAGCTCGAGTCGCCGTTGTATGCGCGCATTGCGCTGCAGGCCATCCATGATCCCGAGTCGCTCGGCGCGCGGGTCATCTGCGAAACATGCGGAGCGCTCGCCGGAGTGGTGTGTGGTTGGCAATGGTTCAGTCGCCACCGACATGAAGAGATCGTTGGGCGCGGCTCCTGACAAACGCCTTTTGAACATCGATCTGATAGCCGCATCACGTCGCCATTTCCGGCTGACGTTTTAATCACGGTTCGCTAACGAAGCGGGTAAACCAAGCGTGTGGCGGCGTGGTTAAGCGCGCGTGCACGTTCATTTCGCGCGGTGGTTTTGATTCAGAACGCAGGGGGCATCGTCGGCATCGTGCGCTACAGGACGCACTTCCAATTACAAATACCGGAGCCAATGACGATGACCAAGTTCAACAAGCCGCTGATTGCCCTGATCGCCCTGGGCGCCGCCGTCGCCACGCCGATCGCGTTCGCGCAGGATACCCAGGCGCAGCAGCCGCAGACGCAATCCTCGCAGTCCGATCAGTCCAGCACCTCGACCCAGTCCAGCCCGACCCAGTCGGATCAGAGCATGCAGTCGACCGATCAGGCCACCGGCGGCGCCGAGCAGTCCGCCCAGCAGTCGACGCAGTCGGGCAGCCAGCAGGGTTGGGCCGACATCGACAAGAACGGTGACGGCAACATCACCAAGGACGAGGCTTCGGCCAACGCCGGCCTGTCGCAGGTGTTCGACAAGGCTGACGCCAACACCGACGGCCAATTGACCGCCGAGGAATACAAGGCGTTCGTCGAGAAGAACTACAGCGAACCGCAGAAGTAATCCGGTTCCAACATCATCGATCGCCACGTACCCGGTTTCCGGTGTGCTGGCAGCAGCCGGGGGCGCATCGCCGCCCCCGGTTCGCGATCAAGGAGGAGTCCGATGCAAACCCTCAGATACTCCACGTTGTTGATTGCCGCGCTGACCGCCTCGCTGGCGATGAGCGGTGCCATTGCGCAGGAACAGGATTCACTACGTCCCACCACCCAGACCGATGCTCCGCCGCCGACGGATGCGGCCACGCCGGCCCCGCGCACGTTCGACGAACTGGACGCCAACGGTGACGGCAGCATCGCCAAGGACGAAGCCGCGGTCGATCCGGCATTGACGCAAGTCTTCGGCACGCTCGATCAGGATGCCGACGGAAAACTCGCCGCCGCCGAATACCAAGCCTACAAGCCCGCCAAGCAGGCGCCACCCGCGCGTTGATCCCCACCCCCCACACCGGACGATGCCGCGCATGCGCATCGCGAGGAGGACCCATGAAAACTATCTCCCGGAATATGCTCAGGAAAGGACTGCTCGGCACCGCGCTCGTCACCGCCCTGTTCACGCTGGCCGCCTGCAACCGGACCACGGACGATGACATGACCACACCGCCGGCCGATACGACGACGCCGACGGACAGCACGGCCACCGCACCGGCCGACACCACGACCCCGGCGACGACGGACCCGGCGATGACTCCGGCACCCACCGATCCCATGGTGCCGACCACCACGGCGCCG
>JAEWBY010000017.1 GCA_023390905.1 Pseudomonadota bacterium
CGGCGCCCGTATCGCTGCCTGGCCCGTCCTGAAGCACGCCGAGGCAATTTACGACGACGTCGACGGCGTGCTCGCGCAGGAGCCGCGCCAGCGCAGCTGCATCCAGCGAGAGGATCGGCAGCTCGACATCCGACGCGCTCATTCTTTGCGACGGCGACAGGCTGCGCGCCACGCCGACGACGCGGAATCCCCGGGCGCGGAGATCGTCGGTGACGAAGCGGCCGATCAGGCCGGAGGCGCCGAGCACCAGAATGGTTCGCTCACTCATCTTGCTTCTCAAAACGGTTTTGCGATCATCAGCCAGAGGATCAGCATGGTCGCGCCGAAACCGGGAAAGCCGAATGCGAACCAGCGGCGGAACAGCACGAAGTAGCGCGGCGGCAGCGCGCTGCGCTGATCGGTCGCTTTGCGCGCAAGATCCCGCATTTCGATCTGCATGAAGACGACGGGAATCCAGAACAGGCCGGCGACGGCATAGAGCGCCAGCGAGGCGAGCAGCCAGTGCTCGGTGATCGGTATCGCCGAGAGCATCATCAATAGGCCGCCCGTGACCGGCTGGAGCAGCACGGCGGAGAACGTGAAGATCGCATCAGCGATCACCACGACCGATGCGGTGCGTGCGATGAACGCCACATCGTTCGTACGATGCGCCATCAGCATGAAGAAGGCGATGCCGGTGCCTGTGCCGAGGATGACGATGGCGCCGAGCACATGCAGGAACTTGACCAGGACATACGGCGTCATGGCTTCTTGGTCGCCTTTGGCCGGTCAGGGTTCAGCGCACGCGCGAGATCGCCGCTTGCGGCTTCGACCCCGGCTTCGCTCTCGATCATCCAGTGGCCCTCGCTGCCGACGGCCGGCAGGATGCGGAAGTCCACCTTGCCGCCACCGCCGCGATACGCGTCGGCCAGGCTCTTCGAAAATGCCGGCGCGAAGTAGCTGTCATTGCCCGCAACGAGCCATGTGACGGGGATACGGGCGCCTCTGCCGAACTCCGCGGCAGCGGCAAGCAGCTTGGCTGGTGCGCAGATCCGGTTCGGCTCATCATTGGCATGGCCGCCGCGCCCCGGCGCAAACACCGTAATGGCGGCGATCGTCTTCGGGTCGGCATCGGCGAGCGCCAGCGCGCCCCAGCCGCCGGCGGAATGGCCGATCACGATCGCGGCCTCGTTGCGAATGAAATCCTGCTTTCGCAAATGGTCCAGCGCGAGCCGGATCTGCCCGGCCGTTGCACGGCCAGAACGCGCATAGTCGGCCTCGTCACATGCGCCCTGATCCTCGACATAGCGGCCGCCGGTCGCGCCATGGCCGAGCCGCTCCGGCACCAGCACGGCATAACCGCGCGCGACGAGATAGGCGGCAAGCGGACGGTATTCCGGCTGCGGCATTTGCGCCCGACGCAAGCCGTTCTGCGTCGAGGCGTGCGCGATGACCGCAAGCCGGAACGGACCTGCGCCGGCGGGACGAAACAGCACGGCATGGGCGGCGACGCCGGTATCCGGCGACGGCACAAGCCATGTCTGTCGGCGAAGCAGCTCGCCCTCTTCGCCCGACGGGCCAGCCCTGACCTGCGCGCACAGAGGCGGCGCAGCCAGCAAGGTCAGCACAGTCAGGAGCGCGATGATTTTGAGGAGCCGCATGAATGGCCAGGGCGACACGAGAAGCGACCGCCACACTAGTTGGAACGAATCACTCTGGGCGGACTTTTTGCGCTGTCACTGTCGTTCATTCATTGCCGCAGAACGAGTTTTGCACCGATGCACGGCATGCCGAGGCGATTTGAGTCGGCGTCTTGTCTTTTTTCGGCACAACAGGGTTGAGAGACTGATGCACAAAGTCCACACGTTAACCGATAATTAACGATAGGACTTGCCGCCGAGGCGGCGACTTGGTTTGATCGCGTCCATGAGCACAACCCTGATCGAGGTCCGGCCGGCCAAAGCTGCAGATGCAACTGCGGTGGCGTCCACGCATGACGAAGCCTGGCGCTCCGCCTATCAGGGCATCATTCCCGGCGCCGAGCTGGAAAAGCTGATCAACCGCCGGGGCCCGCAATGGTGGGACAGTGCGATCCGCAAGGGCAGCCGCGTCAGCGTGCTTGTGTTCGGCGACAAGATCGCGGGTTACGCCAATTACGGTCGCAACCGCGCCCGCAGCCTGCATTTCGACGGCGAGATCTACGAGCTTTACCTGCGCCCGGAATTCCAGGGCCTCGGCTTCGGCCGTCGCCTGTTCGCCGCCGCCCGCCGCGACCTGATGCAGAGCGGGCTGAAGAGCATGGTGGTGTGGGCGCTCTCGGACAACGACCCCGCGACCGAGTTTTACCGGGCACTCGGGGGCCGTATGGTGGCGCGCTCGTCGGAGCGTTTCGGGCCGAAGGCGCTCGACAAGGTTGCCTTCGCCTGGACCAACTAGATTTGGACCAATTGAGCTGCTGAAAGCAGAAACGGCAACGTTTCCCGTCCGTCGATACCGTTGCCTTTGCGCCGGTGATTTCCGGATTCATTATTTCACAAAAACGCGATGGATCAGCGGGCCAAGCCCGCGTATGACAGCGCCAAAATCGGCTGCCGGGCGCGATTTTACCTCGGCAACAACGGAGCCTTGAATGCGTATCGATGCGATATCGATCGGAAAAAACGTACCGCACGAAGTCAACGTCCTCATCGAAGTCCCCGTGGGCGGCGAACCGATCAAATACGAGATGGACAAGGAGGCCGGCACGCTGGTGGTCGACCGCTTCCTCTATACGCCGATGCGTTACCCCGGCAATTACGGCTTCATCCCGCACACGCTGTCCGATGACGGCGACCCTTGCGACGTCCTGATCGTCAACACCCGCGCCATCATCCCCGGCGCCGTCATGAGCGTGCGCCCGGTCGGCGTGCTGTTCATGGAGGACGAGGCCGGCGGCGACGAGAAGATCCTGGCGGTCCCGTCCTCGAAGCTGACCCAGCGCTACGACAAGGTGAAGTCGTATTCCGACCTGCCCGACATCACGCTGCAGCAGATCCAGCACTTCTTCGAGCACTACAAGGATCTCGAGCCCGGCAAATGGGTGAAGGTGCTGCGCTGGGGCAATGCCGAAGACGCGCAGAAGCTGATCCTCGAAGGCATGGCGCGCGCGAAGAAGAGCAAGTAGCTTTTCTTGTCCCGGCTCTGCAGCGCAACGCTTCACGCTGCGCTGCGACCGGGCGTGAGAGCTTGGGGGATCATCGATGCGGCGGCTTCTCAGGATCGTTCGTAATATCGTCCTGCTGATCGTTGCCGCCGTCGTCGTCCTTGCCGGCGTGCTGGCGTTCAATGTCCTCACGCGCGGCTCGCGCCAGCTGCAGGTCGCGGCAGTGCCCCGCGCCACCGTCGACGCCGAGGGCGCGGCAAAGCGGCTGTCGGAGGCGATCCGCTTCCAGACCATCTCAAACTTCCTCAATCCCGAGCAGGACGCCGAGGCGCTGCGCGGGTTGCGCGCGCATATCGAAAGCAGCTTTCCGGCCTTCCATGCCGCCGCCAAGCGCGAGGTGATCGGCGGCCACAGCCTGCTCTACACCTGGGAAGGCAGCGACCCGAAGGCCAACCCGATCGCGCTGCTGGCGCATCAGGACGTCGTGCCGGTCGCGCCCGGCACCGAGAAGGATTGGCAGCAGAAGCCTTTCGACGGCGCCATTGCCGACGGCTTCATCTGGGGTCGCGGTTCCTGGGACGACAAGGGCAACCTCTACGCCATGCTCGAGGCGGCCGAGCAGATGGCGAAGGATGGCTTCCGTCCGAAGCGGACGATCTATTTCGCCTTCGGCCATGACGAGGAAGTCTCTGGCACCCGCGGCGCCAAGGCGATTGCGGCGACGCTCGCCGCGCGCGGCGTCAAGCTCGACTTCGTGCTCGACGAAGGTCTCCTGATCGCCGAAGGCATCATGAAGGGCCTGGACAAGCCGGCCGCGCTGATCGGCCTCGCGGAGAAGGGCTATGCGACGCTGGTGCTGACAGCACATGCGACGCCCGGCCATTCCTCGATGCCGCCGCGGCAGACCGCGATCGGCATGATGAGCGCCGCGCTGGCGCGGCTCGAGGACCACAGGCTGCCGATGCATGTCCGTGGCGCGGTCGCCGAGATGTTCGATACGCTCGCGCCGGAAATGAGCGGCTTCAATCGTCTGGTGCTGTCGAATCTCTGGCTGTTCAAACCGCTGCTGCTGCGCGAGTTCGAGAAGACCGGGCCCACCGAGGCGATGGTCCGCACCACCACGGCGCTGACCATCTTCAATGCCGGCGACAAGGACAATGTGCTGCCGGGCAATGCGGAGGCCACCGTCAATTTCCGCCTGCTGCCGGGCGATACGCAGACGAGCGTGTCCGAGCACGTCCGCTCCACGGTCGAGAACGACAAGATTTCGATCGCGACATTCCCGGGCAATACCGATCCGCCGCCGGTGACGGGCACCGCGAGCCAATCCTATTCCGCGCTCAACCGGACCATCCGCGAGATCTTTCCCGATGTCGTCGTGTCGCCCGGCCTGATGATCGCCGCGACAGATTCACGGCACTATGCGGGGATTACCGACAACATCTTCCGCTTCTCGCCGGTGCGCGCCAATTCGGAAGACCTCAAGCGCTTCCACGGCACCAACGAGCGCCTCAGCATTGAAGGCTATGCCGACATGATCCGGTTCTATCGGCGGCTGATGCAGAATACGGCGGGGTGAGGTCTTCTCCCTCGCCCCGCTTGCGGGGAGAGGGTCGGGGTGAGGGGGAGTCTCCGCGGAGACGGTGAGAGTTGGACTCGCGGAGAGTCCCTCTCACCCGGATTGCTTCGCAATCCGACCTCTCCCCGCAAGCGGGGCGAGGTGAAGCAAAATCACACCGCCGGCTTGGGCACGCCCGCGATGGCGCAGGCGGCGCGGAGCGTGTTCACCAAGAGGCAGGCGACCGTCATCTGGCCGACGCCGCCAGGCACCGGCGTCACGGCACCGGCAACACCGAGCGCTTCCTGATAGGCGACGTCGCCGACGAGCTTCGTCTTGCCGTCTTCTCTCGGGATGCGGTTGATGCCGACATCGATCACGGTCGCACCCGGCTTGATCCAGTCGCCGCGCACCATCTCCGGCCTGCCGACGGCAGCATAGACGAGATCGGCCTGCTTCACGAGACCAGGCAAATCGCGCGAGTGCGAATGCGCGATCGTCACCGTGGCGTTCTCGTTGAGCAACAGCTGCACCAACGGACGGCCTACCAGATTGGAGCGGCCGATGACGATGGCGTTCATGCCTTCCAGCGAGGCATGCACGCTCTTGGTGAGGATGATGCAGCCGAGCGGCGTGCAGGGCGACAGCGCCTCGAAGCCGCCGGCAAGCCGGCCGGCATTGTTCGGATGCAGTCCGTCGACGTCCTTGGCCGGGTCGATGGCGTTGACGACCGCCTCGGTGTTCAGGCCCTTCGGCAGCGGCAGCTGCACCAGAATGCCGTGCACGGCGGGATCGCGGTTGAGCTTTGCGACCAGCGCCAGCAGATCCGCTTGCGACACATCGGCCGGCAGCTTGTGCTCGAACGAGGCCATGCCGGCGGCCTGGGTCTGGGTATGCTTGGAGCGGACATAGACCTCGCTGGCGGGATCGCTGCCGACCAGCACGACGGCGAGGCCCGGCACCAGATTGTGCTCGCGCTTGACGCGGGCAACCTCGTCGGCGACGCGGGCGCGAAGCTCCGCGGCAATGATTTTTCCGTCGATGATCTTGGCCGTCATGTCAGTTCCCTGAGTCCGTCGATTTGGCGGCAGTGAGCCGGCGCAGCGTTTCACCGAGCCGCATCGGATCGCCGTCAACTGCAATCTGCTTCTGCCGCGAGGTGGCTCCGGCGAGAAGCCGCACGCTGGTCTTGGGCACGCCGAGCGATTTCGCCAGAAGCTGCAATACCGCCCGGTTGGCCTCGCCGCCATCGGCAATGGCGCGAACCCGTACTTTCAATACGCTGCGGCCGTCGGCCAGCGTCTCGATTCCGTCGATGTCGTCGCGGCCGCCGCGGGGCGTGACCCGCAGCGCGATGCTGATACCCGCCGTGGAATAGCGCCAAGGCTCCCTAGGGCGCTCGTTCGAGGCGGCCAAGGTCCGCCCGCGCCGTTAGATCACGTTCGGATAGATGTAGTAGGCGATCACCCGCTGGATGAACATGATGATCAGGATCAGGATGATCGGCGAGATGTCGAGGCCGCCGAGATTCGGCATCAGATTGCGAATCGGCGCCAGCACCGGCTCGGTGATCCGGTAGAGGAACTCCGCCACGGCCGAAACGAACTGGTTGCGGGTGTTCACCACGTTGAAGGCGATCAGCCAGGACAGGATCGCGGAAGCGATCAGCAGCCAGACGTAGAGATCGAGCACGATGTTGACGATGTCGAGAACGGCACGCATGGCGGGAAAACTCTGGCTTTCGGTCGGTGGAAAGAACCTTTTGCTAGATATCGGTACCCCCCCGCCCAAACAAGGGAAGTCCATGCCGTTAGGGCTAAAACCGGGTTACTCCCGTCCTTGACTTGACCTTGGCAGGGACTTAAATGGCGCCCGGTTGTCGGCCGCATTCACCAGAGCGGCCAGCAAAGGGGCCATAGCTCAGCTGGGAGAGCGCGTCGTTCGCAATGACGAGGTCGGCGGTTCGATCCCGCCTGGCTCCACCACGCTTCGCCCTTCGGGCTACGCGTGGCGCAGCC
>JAEWBY010000104.1 GCA_023390905.1 Pseudomonadota bacterium
AGGATCCACACCAGTTCGCGCGGCTTCTGGTACGAGCCGTACATCAGGCCGCGGAACATGTGCAGGTAGACGACGATGAAGAACAGCGAGGCGCCGGTGCTGTGCATGTAGCGGATCAGCCAGCCCCCCTCCACGTCGCGCATGATGTACTCGACGGACGCGAACGCCTCGGCGGCGCTCGGCTTGAAGTGCATCGTCAGGAAAATGCCGGTCAGGATCTGGTTGACCAGCACGATCGAGGACAGCACGCCGAAGATGTACCAGATGTTGAAGTTCTTCGGCGCGTAGTACTCCGACATGTGCTTGCGGTAGAAGGGCATGAAGCCCGGCGCACGCGCATTGACCCAGCCCATCAGGCCGTCGGCGGATCGGGTGAGGATGTTCGACATGGCTTACGCGGCTCCCTTCGGATCGACGCCGATGACGATCGTCGTGTCGTTCTCGTAGTAGTGCGGCGGCACCACCAGGTTGGTCGGGGCGGGCACGCCCTGGAACACGCGGCCGGCCATGTCGAAGCGCGACTTGTGGCAGGGGCAGAAATAGCCGCCCTTCCAGTTCGGGTCGTACGGCTCGGGCCGGATTTCCGCGACCATTTCCGGCGAGCAGCCCAGGTGCGTGCAGAGGCCGACCAGCACGGAGATTTCCGGCTTGATCGAGCGCGTCTCGCCCTTGATGTACTCAGGCTGCTGATCGGTGTTCTTGGACTCCGGATCGCGCAGATTGGCGTCCAGCGTCGGCAGCGCATCGAGAATGGCCTTGGAGCGCTTGACGATCCAGATTGGCTGACCGCGCCATTCCAGGATCAGGCGCTGGCCTTCCTGCAGCCCGCTGATGTCGGCGGTCACCGGCGCGCCCGCCAGCTTGGCGCGCGCACTGGGATTCCACGACTTGATAAAAGGTACCGCTACGAATCCGGCCCCCACCGCACCGACCACTGCCGTGGTCGCGGTCAGGAACCGGCGTCGACCTGTATTCACAGGTCCATTGACCCCATCGTTGGCCATTCCGGCACTCCGCAAAACAATCTAGATAGCTAAAGGCTGCCAGCGCCCACACCGCAGTCACGGGCGGGCCGCAAAGACGATGAAGTGTAACGGAAGCCTTAATCCGCCGACAACGGGAGCCGTAAATTCAATGGCTTGCGGCGGCCAAATCACACCGCAGGCGGACTCAGCGCGCAGCCACCATGCCGCGGTAGCGATCGGCCAGCACCGAAACCCGCTCGACGTAGCGCTGGGTTTCGCGATAGGGCGGAATGCCGCCATGGCGATCCACCGCGCCCTCGCCCGCGTTGTAGCCGGCGGCGGCCAGGCGCAGGTCGCCGTTGAAACGCTTGAGCAGCCAGGACAGGTATTGCACACCGCCGCGGATGTTCTGCCCCGCGTTGAAGGCATCATTGACGCCGAAGCGGCGCGCGGTCGCCGGCATCAACTGCATCAGGCCCTGCGCGCCCGCGTGCGAAAGCGCCATCGGGTTGTACGAGGATTCGGCATGCATGATCGCGCGGATGACCGACTCATCGACGCCGAACTCGCGCGAAGCGGCGGCGATCTCCGCCTGGTAGGCCGTCGTGTTGAGGCGCAGCGTGCCGAAATTGAGGCTCGGGTTGCCACAGGCGAAACAGGTTTCGATGAAGCTGTATTTGATCGTCCGCAGGCTGGCGACCTGGACCCCGCCCTTGGGTCGGGCGCTGGTGTAGTGCCGCACGCCGTCCTGGATGTACGAATAGACCTGCCCGCTGACCACCCGGCGCGTACCACCGGCCGGCGCAGCCGACGCCGGCAGCGCGGCCGGCGTGATTGCGCTAGGTGCAATGGAGGCAGCGGTCATCACCGGGGCCGGCGCCGTGCGGGTCGAACCCATCCCGGTGCCCGGCGCGGTCACCGGCGTGGCGGGACGCGACACCGAGGAGGTCCGCGCGCCGCCGCGTTCGGGCGTGTAATGGCTGATGACTTCGCACTGCGCGCCGCTGACGCGCTTGCTCACGTAGCTGGGAACGCCGTCCGGACCGGTGCACTTGTACAGCGTGCCCGCGCTGGCCGGCAGCGCGACGCACGCGGCCAGCATCCCCAATGGCAGCAGCATCCCCTTCATGCGGGGCAGTGTCCGGGATTTACGGGCGGTTGCCAAGTCCTTGTCCAAGAACGGATTCCTCCAATCTGTGCGGTCTGTTCCGGTATCCGATCGCCCTGTCGGCGCGTCGGTCACGCTCGCCGCGGTATGCCGTGTTCTCTCCAACCAACGGCAAGCGGGCGCGGAACCGGACCATCGCAGTTAAAATGGCGCGTTTTTCCACTCCACCCGCCTGGAATAAGCGCCATGACCGGGACGCCCGCTCCTGATACCGCCGTGACGGCCCTTCCGTCCGTCTCCGAAAACCGTCCCGCCCTGCCCGCGCGCGGCAAGTTGTTCATCAAGACCCACGGGTGCCAGATGAACGAGTATGACTCGGCCAAGATGGCCGACGTGCTGGCCGCCGCCGAGGGTCTGGAGCTGACCGACAACCCGGACGAAGCCGATGTCGTGCTGGTCAACACGTGCTCGATCCGCGAGAAGGCGCAGGAAAAGGTCTTCAGCCAGCTCGGCCGCTGGAAGTCGCTGAAGAAGGACGGCAAGCCGGTCCTGATCGGCGTCGGCGGCTGCGTGGCCTCTCAGGAAGGCGAAGCCATCGTCAAGCGCGCGCCGTACGTGGATCTGGTGTTCGGTCCGCAGACGCTGCACCGCTTGCCCGAACTGATCCGCGATCGCCGCCAGACCGGGCTGCCGCAGGTGGACATCAGCTTCCCCGAGATCGAGAAGTTCGATCGCCTGCCCGAGCCGCGCGCCGATGGTCCGAGCGCGTTCGTGTCGATCATGGAAGGCTGCTCCAAGTACTGCTCGTTCTGCGTGGTTCCGTATACGCGCGGCACCGAAGTCAGTCGTCCGTTCGAGGACGTGCTGGTGGAAGTGGCGCAGCTGGCGGCGCAGGGCGTGCGCGAGATCAACCTGCTCGGACAGAACGTCAACGCCTATCGCGGCCCCTACGGTGACGGCGAAGTGGCCGATCTCGCCCTGCTGATCCGCGCGATCGCCGAGATCGAAGGCGTTGGCCGCATCCGATTCACCACCTCGCATCCGCTGGAATTTTCCGACTCGCTGGTCGAGGCGTACCGCGACGTGCCGCAACTGGCGAACTATCTGCACCTGCCGGTGCAGGCCGGCAGCGATCGCATTCTGGCGGCGATGAAGCGCGGCTACACCACGCTCGAATTCAAGCAGAAGATCCGCAAGCTACGCGCGGTACGCCCGGACATTTCGATCTCCTCGGACTTCATCGTCGGCTTCCCCGGGGAAACCGATGCCGATTTCGAAAAGACGATGAAGCTGATCGAGGAGGTCGGTTTCGATCAATCCTTCTCCTTCATCTACTCGCGCCGGCCCGGCACGCCTGCCGCGGATCTGGAAGACGACACGCCCGATTCGATCAAGCACGCGCGCCTGGAACGCCTGCAGGCGCACATCAATGCGCATGCGGCCGGCATCTCGCAGAAGATGGTCGGCAGCGTGCAGTCGGTGCTGGTGGAAGGCCCGTCGAAAAAGAACCCGAGCGAGCTGACCGGCAAGACCGAGAACATGCGCTCGGTGAACTTCGCCGGCCATCCGGCCATGGTGGGCCAGTTCGTCGACGTGCTGATCACCGAAGCGTTGACCAACTCGTTGCGCGGGCGCGTGGCGTCGGCGGACTGAGCCTGCATGCGGAAGCGGCGTGCATGCCGCTTCCGCCGCGTCCTTCCAGCAACCGAATCAGGCGCGAACCGGGCCCTCAGTCCAGCCGCTTGCGGAAGCGCAGGATCGCCGCGGTCATCATCACCGAAGTGAACGCCAGCAGCGCCAGTACGTCGGGCCACAATTCCCACAGGCCCGCGCCACGCAGCATGATGCCGCGAATCAAGCGCAGGAAATGCGTCAACGGCAGCACCTCGGCCAGCCACTGGACCGGCTGCGGCATGCCGGAAAACGGGAACATGAAACCCGACAGCAGAATCGACGGCAGGAACACGAAGAACGTCATCTGCATGGCCTGGAACTGCGACTGCGCGCGCGTGGATATCAGCAGGCCCAGCGTCAGGTTCGCTGCAATCAGCAGGACCGCCGCCAGATAGATCTGGAGCACACTGCCGTTCAACGGCACCTTGAACAACCAGAGCCCCAGGCCCAGCACGACCGTCGTCTGGATGAGCCCGATGAAGACATACGGCAGCACCTTGCCGATCATCAGTTCGGCGCTGGAGACGGGCGTGGCGATCAACAGCTCCATGTTGCCGCGTTCGCGCTCGCGCACGATCGCCACACCGGTGAACAGCACCATCGTCATCGTCAGGATGACGCCGATCAAACCCGGCACGATGTTCACGGCGGATCGTCGTTCGGGATTGTAGAAACTGACGACGCTGATGGCTCGCTCCTGCGCCAGGTTGCCGCGGTTGGAAGCACTGGCCTCCATCGGCATCTGGGCGATCTGCGCGGCCGCGCTCTGCACCGCGTTGTCACTGCCGTCCACCAGCACCTGCACCTGCTCCCGACCTTCGGCACGGCGACGTTCGAAGTCCGGAGGCACGACGATGCCCAGACTGATCTCGCCGCGACGCATCGCTTCCATCAACGCATCCGGCGTGGACGCCGCCAGCGTCGGCTTGATGACCGTGGTCGCGACGATATCCATCACCAACGCGCGCGAGGCCGACGTATTGGCCTGATCGGCGATGCCGGCCTTCAGATCGCGCAGGTTGGTGTTGATCGCATAGCCGAACAACAACAGTTGCAGCACGGGAATCGCCACCACCATCGCCAGGGTGATGCGATCGCGGCGCATCTGCCGGACTTCCTTGAGCATCACGGCGCCGAGCCTGCGCAGGTTCATGCCGTGCGCTCCGGCTCACGACCACGCGTGGCGGCGACGAACACGTCTTCCAGATTCGCCGGCGATGCGCTGACGTGCGCCTGCACGCCCGCCTGCCGCAGCCCTGCTTCGATCCCGGTGCTTGCGTCCTGTCCTTCGGTCAGCACGCGCAGCGTGTTGCCGATCTGCGCGACGCTGATGACGCCGGGCAACGCGAGCAGGATCTTCTGCGCCTGGCGCGGTTGTCCGGCTTCGACCGCCAGTGTGCGCCCATCCAGTGCGCCGGTCAGTTCCGCCGGCGTTCCATCGGCCACGAGCACGCCGCGGTCCAGGATCGCCAGGCGATGGCAACGCTCGGCTTCGTCCATGTAATGCGTGGACACCAGGATGGTGGTGCCGCCATCGGCCAGTTCGAACAGTTTTTCCCAGAAATCGCGCCGCGACTCCGGATCCACCGCGCTGGTCGGCTCATCGAGGAACAGCAGTTCCGGTCGATGGATCACCGCACCGGCGAGTGCGAGCCGCTGCTTCTGTCCACCGCTCATGGTGCCGGCCATCTGTTTCTGGCGATCGCCGAAATGGTATTGCGCGATCAGTTCGTCGATGCGGCGTCGCGCCGCCTCGCGCGGGAGATTCTGCACGGCGGCCAGGAATTCCAGGTTCTCGCGCACGGTCAGATCCTCGAACAGCGAGAACTTCTGCGTCATGTAGCCGATGCGCGTGCGCAACTGTTCGGCCTGTTGCGGAATGCGCAGGCCGAGCACGTCGATCTCGCCCGCGCTGGGCGTCAGCAGCCCGCACAGCATGCGGATGGTGGTCGACTTGCCGGATCCATTCGGGCCGAGGAATCCGTAGACGCTGCGGGGCGGCACATCGAGATCCACCGCATCAACCGCGACCAGATCGCCGAATCGCTTGGTCAGCCCGCGCGCGTGGATCGCCGGGGTGGCGTCGTCAGTCGGCCGCATCGAATTCCACCCGCACCGGCACGCCGGCCGGCAGCCCGGCCGCCTCACGCCCGAGGCTGACCTCCGCCAGATAGCTCAGCCGCGCTGCGTCCTTGCCCGTCAGCGCGTAGTACGGCGTGAAGTTCGGTTCGCTGCGGATCATCCGCACGCGGCCGGAGTAGATCCGATCCTGTCCATCCACATGCACGCGCACCGTGTCGCCCACCTGCACATGCGTGCGCTGGGGCTCGGGCACGTAAATGCGCGCGTACGGCGTGTCACCGGTCAGCATGATCACCAGTGGCGCGCCCAGCGGCGGTTGGTCCCCGAGCTTGTAGGGAAGACTGTCGATGCGGCCGGCGCGCGGCGCCGCAAGTTCGAGCTTGTCCAGCGTGACCTGCTGCACGGCGGCCTGCGCTTCGGCGGCCTCGGCGGCGGCCTGGCCCTGCGCGAGTTGTTCCGGACGCGTGCCGTTCTGCAGTTCCAGCAGCGCGGCCTGCGCGGCGCGCACCTGCGCGGCCGCGTTGTCGGCGGCGGCGCGCGCGCGATCGACCTCCGATGCGGCGACCAGTTGCTGGCGTCCGAGCGGTTGCAGTCGCTGGTAATACGCGCGCATGTCATCGGCCTGCGCACGCGCGGCCGCAAGACTGGCGCGCGCCTGCGCGATCGCCTCGCTGCGCGGGCCGGCCTGCAGTTCGGCGAGCACGT
This sequence comes from Pseudomonadota bacterium, assembly GCA_023390905.1. Classification (GTDB taxonomy): domain Bacteria; phylum Pseudomonadota; class Gammaproteobacteria; order Xanthomonadales; family Xanthomonadaceae; genus Pseudoxanthomonas_A. The sequence continues at coordinate 6,535 of JAEWBY010000104.1, forward strand.
CGCGGCTCTGCCGGGCCTGCGCCCGCGCCGCCTGCAGTTGCGATCGCGTGCGCTCGGCTTCCAGCCGCATCAGCGGTGCGCCGGCCGCGACCTGCTGCCCTTCGCGCACGTCGATCCGCGCGATGCGTTCGGACGCCGTCGCCGGCAGCGTGATCCGATCCCATTCCAGCGTGCCCAGCGCCTGCGGCGGTTCCGGCCGGCAGGCCGCCAGCACCATCAGCAGCAGGCTTGCCAGCACGAGGCGTTCACATTGCATGTTCAAGCTCCAGTCCGCGATCGAGCAGCACCAGCGCGTGCCTGCGGAGATCGTTGAAGTCGATGTCGTCGGCGCCGAACAGCGCGCGCCAGATCGGTGCGCCTGCCAGCGGGAACAGGGTCAGCCCGACCAGTGACACCATCAGCAGGCGCGGATCGAGATCGCGGTTCAGCCGACCCTCCTGCTGCGCCTGTGCGAAGCGCGCGGCCATCATGCGCGGCAGCATCGGGCCGACCTGCTGCAGCATCATGTCGCGCAGCGCGCCGCCCTCGCACAGCACTTCGCGCACCCACAGCGAAGGCAGCCAGGGATGCTGCGCCACCACCGTGCCCACGCCCTGCACGAAACCGGCCACCAGCGCGGCCACGTCATCGCCCGCGCGGGCCACCGGTTCACGCAATTGCGCGACGACCGGCATCAGACGTTCGGCCATGACCACCTGTTGCAACTGCGGCTTGTCGCCGAAGTAGTAGTGCACCAGCGCGGGCGTGACACCGGCCTGCTGGGCAATGTCGCGCAGCGAGGTGGGCGCGATGCCCTTGGCCACGAAGCAGGCCAGCGCCGCATCGAGCAGCCGTTCGCGCTGGTCCGCCTGATCGGCGGCGGGTCGCCCCGGCGTGCGCTTGCGGGCCTTGGGTGGGGGCGCGTTGACGGGGCTCGGAGCGAGCGCAGCAGCAGGCGAAGTCTTCTTCGTTTTCATGGCGCGCATAATTAATTCATTGATTAATTAATGCAACATCGTGCCGACGAACGGTCATCCAGCTGTCCGGCTCGCCTCACCCGATGCTGCCGGCGGGGGCGCGATAATTCCGCTCCGCTTGCATTCGACGGTGTCCAGCCACACATCGGGAGCAAGACCTTTTCTGCGCGTCAGGCCGCTCTCGGCACGCGCGCTTTCCCATTCCACGGAACCGCATGACTCCTTCCAGCAAACGCGAATTCACCCTGGAACCTGAAAACAGCGAGCGTCTGGCCAATCTGGCTGGCCCGTTCGATGCGCACCTGCGCCAGATCGAACTGCGCCTCGGCGTGGAAATCGCCAATCGCGGCGCGATCTTCCGCGTGACCGGTCCGGAAAAAGCCGTGGTCGCCACCGAGAAGCTGCTGCGCGCGCTGTACGAGGAAGCCGGCCAGGAAACCTTCGACAGCGAGGCCATCCATCTGCGCCTGACCGAAGCCAATGTCGATCACGTCGCCGCCGGCGGTTTCGAGCCGCAGGAGGTCAGCATCAAGGTCAAGCGCGGCACGGTGCGCGGTCGCGGCGCCAACCAGGCCAAGTACCTGCACGCGATCGCCACCCACGACATCAATTTCGGCATCGGCCCGGCCGGCACCGGCAAGACCTTCCTCGCCGTCGCCAGCGCGGTGGAAGCATTGAACGAATCGCGCGTGCAGCGGTTGATCCTGGTGCGGCCGGCGGTCGAGGCCGGCGAGAAGCTCGGCTTCCTGCCCGGCGATCTGACGCAGAAGGTCGATCCCTATCTGCGCCCGCTCTACGACGCGCTGTATGAAATGCTCGGCGTGGAGAAGGTGGTCAAGCTGCTGGAGAAGAACGTCATCGAGATCGCGCCGCTGGCCTACATGCGCGGCCGCACGCTCAACGACGCCTTCGTCATCCTCGACGAAGCGCAGAACACCAGCATCGAGCAGATGAAGATGTTCCTGACCCGCATCGGATACGGCAGCACCGCCGTGGTGACCGGCGATCTGACCCAGATCGATCTGCCCAAGCACCAGAAGTCCGGGCTGAAGGATGCGCTGGACGTGCTGCGCAACGTCAACGGCATTTCCTTCACCTTCTTCAGCAGCCACGACGTCGTGCGCCATCCGCTGGTGGCGCGCATCGTGCAGGCGTACGACGCGCGCGACGGCAAGGACGCGGAGACCGGGCCGGCATGAAGCCGCGTGCGATCGAGACCGATCGTGCAGCGCGGCGCTCGTTCGCTCGTAGCGTCCCGGCTGGATCTACAATCGCCCCATGACCCAGGGCCCCGTCCGACTTGAAGTTTCCGTCAGTTATGCGCTGCCGCGCGCGGGCCTGCCCGCCGCGGTCAGCTTCCGCCGGTGGGTGGCCGCCGCGCTCAAGGGCCGCATCCGTGAAGCCGATCTGGCGATACGCATCGTCGACACCAAGGAAGGCCGCGCGCTCAACCGCCATTACCGCGGCAAGGATTACGCCACCAACGTGCTGAGCTTCCCGGCCGAGATGGCCGAAGGCGTCAAGCTGCCCAAGGGCGTGAAGATGCCGCTGCTCGGTGATCTGGTGATCTGCGCGCCGGTCGTGGCGCGCGAAGCCCGCGAACAGAAGAAATCCCTGGCCGCGCACTACGCGCATCTGACGGTCCACGGGGTCCTGCACCTGCTGGGCTGGGACCACGAGGACGACAAGGAGGCCGAGTGCATGGAACAGCTCGAGCGCGAAATCCTGGCCGAACTCGGCATCGACGATCCCTACGCCGAAGCATGAGCGCGCGCCCGTGCGCCTGCGGGCGTGCGGCGCGCGCTACCATGCGGTTTTCCTGTCGATGCCGCTTCCCATGCCCCTGATCCGGACCATCGTGCTGCCCACATTGCTCATCGCACCCGCCGCGGTGTGGGCGCAGGACAGCGCGAATAACGCGCACGCCTTCGATGCGCAGGCCGTGGACATCGCCGCATTGATCCGCTGCGAAGGCACACCGGAGCAGTTCGCGTCGCTGGCAGCCTCCATCCAGGAGCCGCTGAACGCCGTCGCGCTGGGCTGGCGACCGCTGCCGAAAGCGAACATGTTCCTCACCGAGTTCGCGCTCAACCAGGGCATCGAGGTGTTCGGCCATCGCAGCGACCACATCGCCTTCGCCGACGCCAGCGTGATGGCCGTGCTGGATATGCCCGACCCGCGTCCGCTCGCCAGGCAGCTCGATCTCGAAACCGGCCTCGATACGCCGGAGAAGGTGTTGTTCGGCAAGGAACGGGTGAGCGAGGAATTCAAGGATCCGGACACCGGCCGAACGATGCTGCGCTCGGCCGTGCTGAACGTCTCCAACGTCACCTCGCATCCGGGCCGGACGCTGGTGGGCTGCAGCTACAGCATCGAGCCGCTGGAGGACGAGCCGGCCGCCGCGCCGGACGCCGGCTAGCCCGCGGCATCCCTGCTAGACTCTCGCCGTCGCCCGCCGCGCGGGCGCCCCTTTCCGAGAGATGTCCGAAGACGACAGTACCCCGGCGCCCGAGCATCATGAAAAGCGGCGCACCTGGCTGGAACGCCTGAGTTCGGCGTTTTCCGGCGAACCCACCTCACGCGAAGATCTGGTTGTGTTCCTGCGCGACGCGCAGAGCGACGGCCTGATCGCCAGCGATACCCTGCGGATGATGGAAGGCGCGCTCGCCGTGGCCGAACTGACCGTGGGCGATGTGATGGTGCCGCGCGCGCAGATGGTCTCGCTGCCCGTGGATGGCCGCTTCCTCGATCTGATGAAACAGGTCGTGGACTCGGGCCATTCGCGCTTTCCGGTCCATGGCGAGAACAAGGACGAGATCCTCGGCATCCTGCTGGCCAAGGATCTGCTGCGCGGCGTCGTCGCCGACAACGGGCCGGGCAGCATCCGCGAACTGCTGCGGCCGGCGGTGCTGATTCCCGAGTCGAAGAAGCTCAACCTGCTGCTCAAGGAATTCCGCCTCTCGCGCAACCACATGGCGATCGTGGTGGACGAATACGGCGGCGTGGCCGGCGTGGTCACCATCGAGGACGTGCTGGAGCAGATCGTCGGCGAGATCGACGACGAGCACGACGAAGCCGAGGACGAGGCCGCGCTGATCGCTGTGCAGTCCGATGGCCAGTACGTGGTCGACGCGCTCACGCCCATCGCCGATTTCAACGAGCGCTTCGGCGCGGATTTCCTCGATGACGAATACGACACCATCGGCGGACTGGTCACCGCGGCGATCGGACACCTGCCGGAAACCGGCGAAGAGCTCACCCTCGGCCGCTTCGCCTTCCGCGTCGCCCGCGCCGATGCACGCCGCATCCATGCGTTCCATGTCGGCATCCTTCCGGAAGTCTGATCTGCGCGCGCGGGTCTGCCGCGCGGCGCTCTCATCGCGCGTGGGGTGGCTGTTCGCGCTCTGGCTGCTGGCGTCGATCGCGTCGGCCGCGCCGCGCATCGGCGTGGCCACGATGGCGCCGGGCGAAATCTTCTTCGAGCGCTTCGGCCACAACGCGATCATCGTGGCGGATCCGGAGACCGGTTCGGCGATCTCCTACAACTTCGGCTACTTCGATCCGGGCGAGCCGGATTTCGTCGGCAAATTCGCGCGCGGCATCATGCAGTACTACCTGGTCGCGCTGCCGCTGGATCAGGACCTGTCCCAGTACCGCGACAGCGGCCGCGGCGTGCGCCTGCAATGGCTGGATCTGCGTCCGGAACAGGCGCAACGCCTGGCCGATGCCTTGGCCGAACGTGCACGCCCGGAAAACGCGCGCTACCGCTACGACTATTACACCTCCAACTGTTCGACGCAGGTGCGCGACGCGCTCGACAGCGCGCTCGGCCATGCGTTGAAGCCGCAGCTGGCCGGACGCTCGCGCGGCAACACCTATCGCAGCGAGAGCGTGCGCCTGGCCTCGCCGGCGACGTGGATGTGGCTGGGCTTCGACGTCGGGCTGGGCCCTGCCGCCGACAAGCCGATGTCGCGCTGGGAGGAAGCCTTCATCCCGATGCGCCTGGCCGACAGCCTGCGCGAAGCGAAGAACGCCGATGGCCGCCCGCTGGTGCAATCGGAAGTCGAACTGCTGCCGCATCGCGTGGCCGCCGAGCCGGCGGAGGCGCCGCGGCGCTGGCTGCCGTGGCTGCTGGCCGGCCTGATCAGCGGCGTGCTCATCGCGCTGGCCGGTCGACGCCATCGGCGCGCCACCGCCCTGTTCGCGCTCGCCTTCTGGACGGTGTGCGGTCTCTGCGGCGCATTGCTCGTCTACCTCTGGGGCTTCAGCGAGCACTGGGCCGCCTGGCGCAACCACAACCTGCTGCTGCTGAATCCGCTGTGCTGGGCGCTGCTGCCCGGCGCAATCGCGGTGCTGCGCCGCCGCAATCCGGGCCGCGCATTCGGCGTCCTGCTGATCACCATGGCGGCATGCGCGCTGTTCGCATGGTTCGTACAGTGGCTGCCTTTCGCCTTCGGCTACCAGTTCAACCAACCGTGGATCGCCCTGCTCTTGCCGATCCACCTGGCTTTCGCATACGTATTCAAGACGCCGCATCACGCACGCTGACGCACGATGCGGCCCTTCCCCGCCGCCCGCCCGCAGGATCCGCATGCTGATACGACTGCTCGCACTGACCGTTCTCTCCCTGCCCGTGCTCGCCTGGGCCGCGCCGGCCACGCGCGTCACTTCGCCCGATGGCCGCATCGCGGTCGAAGTGGGATCCGATCCCGACGGCAAGCCCACCTATGCCGCCAGCCGCGACGGCAAGGCGTTGCTCGCGCCGTCACGACTGGGTTTCCTGCTGGCCGACACGCCGAAGATCGATCGCGCGATCGCCATCACCGATCCCCGCACGCGCAGCTTCGATGAAACCTGGGAACAACCGTGGGGCGAGCGGCGCTATGTCCGCAACCACTACAACGAACTGCGCGTCACCCTGCGCGAGAACTTCAAACCCAAGCGTCATCTGGATCTCGTGATCCGCGTCTACGACGATGGTTTCGGATTCCGCTACGAATTCCCGCAGCGGCAGGCGTTGCCGACGGTCCGCATCCGCGAGGAACTCACCGAGTTCACCCTCGCCCAGGCCGCGACCGCGTGGTGGATTCCTGCCGGTGAGTGGAACCGCGAGGAATATCTCTACCATCGCACGCCGGTGGAGGAAGTCGGCACCGCGCAGACGCCGATCACCTTCAAGCTCGCCGACGGCACCCACCTGTCGATCCACGAAGCGGCGCTGATCGACTACTCGGGCATGAACCTCACGCGCGTGGAGGATCGCCGGTTCAAGGCGATGCTCACGCCCGGCATCGACGGCTCCAAGGTGGTCCGCGACGCGCCGTTCCACACGCCGTGGCGCACCGTGCAGATCAGCGACGATGCCGCCGGGCTGGCCATGTCCAGCCTGATCCTCAATCTCAATGACCCGAACGTGCTCGGCGACGTTTCGTGGATCAAGCCGATGAAGTACGTCGGCGTGTGGTGGGAAATGCATCTGGATACCAAGACCTGGGCCTCCGGTCCGCGTCATGGCGCGACCAACGAGAACGTCGCCAAGCACATCGACTTCGCCGCGAAGAACGGCTTCGACGGCGTGCTGGTGGAGGGCTGGAACGTCGGCTGGGACGGCGACTGGTTCGGCAACGGCGAGGATTTCAGCTTCACCCGCTCGTATCCGGATTTCGATCTGGAAAAACTCTCAGCCTATGCCAGGTCCAAAGGCGTCAGCCTGATCGGCCACCATGAGACTTCGGCCAATGCCGCGCATTACGAAGCGCAGATGGGCGATGCCTTCGATCTCTACCAGCGTGTCGGCGTGCCGGCGGTCAAGACCGGCTATGTCTCCGACGCCGGCGAAGCCAAGGTGATCGGCGCCGACGGCCAGGTGCATTACGCCTGGCATGAAGGCCAGGACATGGCGCGCCATCACCTGAAAGTGGTGACCGAAGCCGCCAAGCGCCACATCACCATCAATGCGCACGAGCCGATCAAGGACACCGGCCTGCGTCGTACGTATCCGAACTGGATCTCGCGCGAAGGCGCGCGCGGCATGGAATACAGCGCGTGGGGCAAACCGGGCAATCCGCCCGAGCATGAAGCCAACCTGGTGTTCACCCGGCTGCTGGCCGGGCCGATGGATTACACGCCGGGCATCTTCGGCATGAAAACGCGCGCGCCCGACGGCGTGGCGACGACCTGGGCCAAGCAGCTTGCCTTGTACGTGGTGATCTACAGTCCGTTGCAGATGGCGGCGGATCTTCTGGAGAACTACGAAGCCAATCCGAAGCCGTTCCAGTTCATCAAGGACGTGCCGGTGGACTGGGCCGACACCCGCGTGCTCAATGGCGAAGTCGGCGATTACGTGACCATCGCGCGCAAGGATCGCCACAGCGACAACTGGTATCTGGGCGCGGTGTCCGACGAACAGGCACGCACGCTGAAGGTTCCGCTGGCGTTCCTGGACCGTGGCCGTCGCTATACCGCGCAGATCTACCGCGATGGCGAGCACGCGGACTGGAAACAGCATCGCGAGGACATCGTGATCGAAGAGCGCGAGGTCGGCGCGCAGGACACGCTCACCCTCCAGCTTGCGCCCGGCGGCGGGCAGGCGATCCGCTTCATCGCCCGGTAAGCGGATCACCGGGCACTGCCGTGGAAGGCCGGCGCAATGCCGGCCTTTCGCTTTCCCACGGCGCGCAGCCTCCACTGATGCCGTCGGCGCGGCCGCGCGCAGTGCTTGCCTCCTGCGGTGCGCGGAGCGCAGGATCGGACCATGGCCGATCTCCCGAATCCGACGACACCCAACCCCGCCCTGCCCAGCTGCGTCATCAATTGCTTCGTCTACGACACGCGCGGCCACAAGCGCAGCATCGGCCTGGACGAGATCAGCGATGTGCTGGCGGTGGATGACGGCAGCTTCATCTGGGTCGGGCTCTACGAGCCTGCCGATCAAATCCTCGAGAAACTGCAGGAGGAATTCTGCCTGCATGATCTCGCCGTGGAAGACGCGCAGAATGCGCACCAGCGTCCCAAGCTTGAGGCTTACGGCAATTCGCTGTTCGTGGTCATGCACACCGCGCAGGTGGTGGACGATCGCATCGTCTATGGCGAAACCCATGCCTTCCTCGGTCCACGCTATCTGGTCACGGTGCGCCACGGCGCATCGCTGTCCTACGCTTCGGTGCGCGATCGCGTGCAGCGCGAGCCGGATCTGATCACGCTCGGCCCCTCCTACGCGCTGTACGCCGTCATCGACTTCATCGTCGACAACTATCGGCCGATCGTCGATGCATTCCGCGAAAACCTCGACGCGCTGGAAAAGGACATCTTCTCCGACACCTATCGCCGCGTCACCGTGGTCAAACTCTACGAACTCAAGCGCGAGCTCACGAAAATGCGGCTGGCGGTGGCGCCTCTGCAGGATGTGCTGTCGCAGCTCACGCGCAGCCAGAGCCCGCTGATCCCGGAAGAAGTCCGCCTGTATTTCCGCGATGTGCAGGACCACGCGTTGCGCGTGAACGAAGCCACCGACACCTTGCGCGAAATGCTCGGAACCGCGCTCAGCGTGAACCTCTCGCTGGTGACGCTGGCGCAGGGCGAGACGGTCAAGCGCCTCGGCGCCTGGGCCGCACTGCTGGCCGCGCCCACGTTGATCACCAGTTGGTACGGCATGAATTTCCAGCACATGCCCGAACTCGGCGGGCGCTACGCCTATCCACTGCTGATGGTGGGCGTGGCCGCGATCTGCATCGGGCTCTACCGCTTGTTCAAGCGCGTGCGCTGGCTCTGAGCCAATTCGACCAAAGTTGCAGGGCGGAATCAGGCTTACGGATTGACCCCTCCTGCGCATCGGAGGACTCTACGGGGGTCTTCGCGCAAGGGGCTGCACATGAAAGGTCTATCCAAACTTGGCTGGGCGGCGCTGGCCGTGCTCGGCGCATTCGCGCTCGGAACGGTGGCCTTGCGGCGCGGCGAGCACATCAATGCAATCTGGATCGTCACCGCGGCCGTTTCGATCTATCTGGTCGCCTATCGCTACTACGCGCTGTTCATCGCCAACCGCGTGATGCAACTGGACCCCACGCGCGCGACGCCGGCGGTGCTGCGCAACGATGGCCTGGACTATGTGCCGACCAACAAATACGTGCTGTTCGGCCATCACTTCGCCGCCATTGCCGGCGCCGGCCCGCTGGTCGGTCCGGTGCTGGCCGCGCAGATGGGCTATCTGCCCGGCATGCTCTGGCTGATCGTCGGCGTCGTGCTCGCCGGCGCGGTGCAGGATTTCATGGTGCTATTCATTTCGAGCCGTCGCGACGCGCGCTCGCTCGGTGATCTGGTGCGCGAGGAAATGGGACGCGTGCCCGGCACCATCGCACTGTTCGGTGCATTCCTCATCATGATCATCATCCTCGGCGTGCTGGCGATGGTGGTGGTCAACGCGCTGGCCGAAAGCCCATGGGGCATGTTCACCGTGGCCGCGACGATGCCGATCGCGATCCTGATGGGCGTCTACATGCGCTACATCCGCCCGGGCCGCATCGGCGAAATTTCCGTGGTGGGCCTGATCCTGCTGCTCGCCGCGATCTGGCTCGGCGGCAAGGTCGCGGCGGATCCCACCTGGGGCCCGGCCTTCACCTTCTCCAAGACATCGATCACCTGGATGATGATCGGCTACGGCTTCATCGCCTCGGTACTTCCGGTGTGGTTGCTGCTGGCGCCGCGCGATTATCTGTCGACCTTCCTCAAGATCGGCACCATCGTCGCGCTCGCGATCGGCATCCTGATCGTCATGCCGGATCTCAAGATGCCAGCACTGACGCAGTACGCCAGCACCGGCACGGGCCCGGTGTGGACCGGTGGCATCTTCCCCTTCCTGTTCATCACCATCGCCTGCGGCGCGGTGTCCGGCTTCCATGCGCTGATTTCCTCCGGCACCACCCCGAAGCTGCTCGCCAGTGAACAGCACATGCCGTTCATCGGCTACGGCGGCATGCTGATGGAATCCTTCGTGGCGATCATGGCGCTGGTGGCCGCCTCGATCATCGAGCCGGGCGTCTACTTCGCGATGAACGTGTCGCCGGGCGTTGTCGGCAAGGATGTGGTCGACGTCGCGGCCAAGGTCAGCGAGTGGGGGTTCGCGGTCAGCCCCGACGTGCTCACCGCGACCGCGCGCGAGATCGGCGAGAAGACCATCCTGGATCGCGCCGGCGGCGCACCGACCCTGGCCGTCGGCATCGCCCAGATCATGCACAGCGTGCTGCCGGGCGAGAACACGATGGCGTTCTGGTACCACTTCGCGATCCTGTTCGAAGCGCTGTTCATCCTCACGGCGGTGGACGCGGGCACGCGCGCCGGGCGCTTCATGCTGCAGGATCTGCTGGGCAATTTCATTCCGGCGATGCGGCGTACCGAATCTTGGGCCGCCAACATCATCGCCACCGCCGGCTGCGTGGCGTTGTGGGGCTACCTGCTGTACAGCGGCGTCACCGATCCGTTCGGCGGCATCAAGACACTGTGGCCGCTGTTCGGCATCTCCAACCAGATGCTCGCCGGCATCGCGCTGATGCTGGGCACGGTGGTGCTGTTCAAGCTCAAGCGGGATCGCTATGCGTGGGTGACCGCGATTCCGGCGGTGTGGCTATTGATCTGTACGGTCAGTGCGAGTCTGATCAAGATTTTCGACAGCAACCCGGCGCAGGGCTTCCTGGCGCAGGCTCAGAAGTTCCAGGCCGCGATCGCCAGCAACACGATCACCGCCCCGGCCAAGACGATGGAGGAAATGCACAAGATCGTCTTCAACGCCTACGTCAACACCACGCTGTCGGTGCTGTTCCTGTTCGTGGTGGTATCGGTGCTGATCTATTCCATCCGCACCATCATGGCGGCGCGCCGCAGCAGCGCGCGGACCGATCGGGAAACCCCGTACGTGCAGGTTGATCCGCAGCAACTGGCCAACCTGTGATGGGCACCGCGCTCGTCCCGATCAGCCACTACCAGATGCACCGGCGCGTCTGGCGCCGGCTGGTGCAGACGGCGCGCCTGTGCTGCGGCGTGCCGGATTACGACAACTACGTCCGCCACATGCTGGATAAGCACCCGGATCGCGAGGTCATGGACTACAAGACCTTCTTCCGCGAGCGGCAGGAAGCGCGCTACGGCGGCAGGAGCGGATTCCGCTGTTGTTGAGTCACCGGCCCATCGAAAAAAAAAAAGGCGAAGCCACGGCTTCGCCTTTTTTTTTTCGCGATCTCTGGGCGGCATCGACCGGCCTCGGCCATCAGTCGCGACCGCATCCGGCAGGGTCGCGACCGGAGCCCCCCTCTATGGAGATCTGCACACGCGGGCAGATAATAATCCGAACGCATTGCTTGGCCGACGCTAGCCGGCCATCGCCCTCAGCGTGATGCCCACCACATAGGCCGCACCGGTTCCGGTCGCATAACCGAGCGTGCCGAGCAGTACGCCCACAGGCGCCAGCGCGGGATGGAACGCCGAGGCCAGCACCGGCGCCGAGGCCGGCCCGCCGATATTGCTCTGCGAGCCGATGGCGAAATAGAAGAACGGCACCTTCAGCAGCTTGCCGACCAGCAACAGCAGCACGATGTGCACGGCAATCCACAACACGCCGAGCAGGAACAGCCATGGCCGCTGCAGCAGCGCCAGCAGATCCATCTGCATGCCGATGCAGGCGATCAGGAAGTACAGGAACATCGATCCCCACTTAGACGCGCCCGCGCCTTCCAGCGTGCGCATGCGGGTGAAGCTCAGCAGCAGGCCCACCAGCGTGGACAACAGCACCACCCACACGAACGGCTTGTCCAGGCTGACCGTCGGCGACCAGCCCACGTTGGCGGCGAACCACGCGGCCAGCGGCGAGGCCAGCGCGTGCGCGATGCCGACGGCACCGAACGCCACGCCCACCATGATCATCAGATCCGCCAGGCTCGGGATGCGCGCATGCTGGGCCTGGTAGTGCGCGATGCGGTCACGCAGATCGTCGATCGCACGCGTGTCCGCGCCGGTATAGGCATCAATCCTGGGCGCGCGTGCGGCCAGGAAGATCAGCACCGCCATCCACACATACCCCACGCCGACATCGATGACCGCGAACTGCCCGAACGTGGTCGCGTTGACCTCGAAGATTTCCTTCATCGCGAGCATGTTCGCGCCACCGCCGATCCAGCTGCCGGCCAGCGCCGCCATGCCGGCCCAGGTGTCGCCGGCGACCGTTTCCGGGTGGAACCACGCCATGAGCTGGAACGCCACTACCGCGCCGAGCATGATGCTGAGCACCGCGGCCACATACATCGCCAGCATCTTCCAGCCCAGGCCCAGGATGCCCTTCAGATCGATGCTCAGCGTCAGCAGCACCAGCGCGGCCGGCAGGAACACATCGCGCGCGATCGGGTTGTACAGCCGGGTGTTCTCGCCATCGATCAATCCGACCGTGTTGTAGATGCCCGGAATGAAATAGCACAGCAGCAGCGCCGGCACGAAACCGTAGAACTTCTTCAGATGGCGGTTTTCACTGCTGGAAGTCCAGAAGATGACGCCAAGCGTGGCCGCGATCAATCCGAACACGACGATGTCGTTCTGGATCAACGCGGGCGCAGCAACAGGAGCAACAGCCATTCAAATCCCCATTGGTTGAAAAGACGGAAATCGGGAACCGGAAACCGGAAACCGGAAATGGGAAAGGCTGTTGTCGTCCCCTCCCAGAATTTTTCCGATTTTCAGATTTCAGATTTCCGATTCCCGGCTACCAGTTACCGGCTCCCTTCCCCGATGTGCTGCTTCAGCCAGCCGTTGACCGTGTCATGCCACAACACGCTGTTCTGCGGCTTGAGCACCCAGTGGTTTTCATCGGGGAAATACAGGAACTTCGAATCGATGCCCTTGCGCTGCATCGCGGTGAAGGCCGCCAGGCCCTGCTCGACCGGAATGCGGTAATCGAGCTGGCCGTGGATCACCAGCATCGGCACCTTCCAGTCCTTGACGTGGTTGACCGGATTGAATTTCTCGTAGTTGGCCGGCACGGCATACGGCGTGCCACCCTGTTCCCATTCGGTGAACCACAGTTCCTCGGTGGAGTAGCCCATCATGCGCTGATCGAACACGCCGTCATGATTGACCAGGCACTTCCACGGTTGATTCCAGTTGCCGGCGATCCAGTTGACCATGAAGCCGCCGTAGCTCGCACCCAGCGCGCACGCCCTGTCGCCATCAAGGAAGCTGTATTTCTGCTGCGCCGCGGCCCAGCCCTTCTTCAGATCCTCCAGCGGACGATCCCCCCAGTGCTGGCTGATGGCATCGGTGAACGCCTGGCCGTAACCGGTCGATCCGTGGAAGTCGATCATCACCACCGCATAGCCCTGGCCCGCGTAGGTCTGCGGATTCCAGCGGTAGCTCCAGCCATTGCCGAAGCTGCCCTGCGGACCACCATGAATCAGGAACGCGACCGGATAGGTCCGGCCTTCCTGGTAATTCCACGGCTTGACCACGTAGCCATGCACGGTCTCGTTGTTCCAGCCCTTGAAGCTGAACTGTTCGAAGTCGCCGAAAGCGACGTCCTTCAGCATGTCCTGCGCGCTTTCGGTGATGGCGCGCTCGGGTGCGCCGCCCAGCGAGGTGGTGAACAATTGATCACCGCTCTTGAGCGAATTGCGGGTGAAGGCCAGTGTGTCACCGGCGATCTCGAACGCGGAAATGCTGCCGTTTCCGATCAGCTTCTCCGCCTTGCCGCTGGCGATGTCGACGCGGAACAGCGGATGTTCGCCGAGATCCTGCGCGGTGGTGTAAATGCTCTTGCCATCGGGTGACAGCGTGATGCCGTCGGCGGAACGATCCCATGAGGCGGCAATCTCGCGTGGCGTGCCGCCGGCCGCGTCCATCGCCATCAGCGCGAAACGATCGGCTTCGAAGCCCGGACGCTTCATCGCGCGGTAGTACAGCGTGCGGCCATCGGCACTGAATACCGGGCCGGTATCCCAGGCAGGGTTGGCCACGGTCAGGTTGACCGGCGTACCGCTGCCATCGGCATTGAAGCGGTAGAGATCGAAGTTGGTCGACCACGGTTCGCCGCGGTTCTGCACACGGATGCTGGCGACGACACGCGTCCCGTCAGGCGACCAGGTGTATTCATCCGGGCCACCGAACGGCTTGGACGGTGCATCGCCGTCAATCTGATCGCTGAGCGAGGTCGCGCTGCTTACCGCCGCCGCGCCACTGGCCGGCAACGTGGCGACGAACAAGCGGCTGCGACGGCCATCGGCCCACGTATCCCAGTGGCGCACGAACAGATTGTCGAACAGCACGCCGGTGCTCTTCTTCGCGGCGGTGGCGTCGAGCTTTTTCTGCGTGCAGGCGAAATCGGCCTTGCAGTCGGCGAAGGTTTCGGCGCTGAACAACACGCGCGTGCCATCCGGCGAAAGCTTGTAGCTGCCGACATCCAGCGCGAAGCCGGTGAGCTGGCGCGGCTGGCCGCCGGCCGCCGGCATCGCGTAGAGCTGCTGGGTGCCGGACTTGCCGCTGAGGAAATAAATCGTCCTGCCATCGGGCGAGAACGCGGGCGAATTGACGTTCCAGCCTTCCGGCGTGAGGCGCTTCGGCGGCGCCATGTCGCGCGTGCGCAGATCGCGGATCCACAGACCGGTGCTGGCCTTGGTCAGCGCGCTGTCGATCTGCCGCCTGGCGAACACGACCTTGCCGCCGTCGGGCGACAGCACCGGCGAGGACACGCGATCCAGTGCAGCCAGATCGCGCACATCGAGGCCGCGTTGTGCGGCGATTGCCGGCAGCGTGGCGAGCAGGCAGAGCGGAAGTACGGCGAGGCGGAACATCATCCGGGGATCTCCGGCAAACAGGAAAGTCCCCGATGTTAGGCGGTAACACTGGCCCGGCGCAAAGGCATGCGGTCATGCCCTTGCGCTGCGGTGCGGCATCAGCGCGCGGCGCTGTTGCCCTCGCCGCGCTTGCCGGTGCGATACAGCCACCAGCCGACGAACGCCAGCACCGCCAGGCCGATCCACTGCGCCCAGGCGCCGAAATTGAACGGCAGCGCCAGCACTTCGGCGTTCTGGGTGATGACGATCGGCAGCGCGATGCCGATGCCCATCAGCGCTTCGCCGGTGATGAGACCCGCGGCGAACAGCACGCCCGGGCGGTGGATGCGATCCTTGCCTTCCTCGTCGTCGGCGCGCACCTTGTGGAACCGCTCGACCAGGTGTGCGAGCAGGCCGCCGATGAAAATCGGCACCATCAGTTCCAGCGGCAGGTAGATGCCGATCGCGGCGGCCAGCACTGGCACGCGGAAACGCGAGCCGCGCGACTTGAGCCAATGATCCAGCGCGATCACGAGCGCACCGACGACCGCGCCGATGCCGATCATCGTCCACGGCAACTGGCCGCCGAACAGGCCCTTGGCCACCGACGCCATCAGGTTGGCCTGCGGCGCGGGCAGCGTGCGCGAACCGATGCCATAGGCCTGCTGCAGCAGGTTCAGCACCGGCGCCATGATCAGCGCGCACGAGAATGCACCGATGGCGAGCATCAACTGCTGCTTCCACGGCGTGGCGCCCACCAGGTAGCCGGTCTTGAGATCCTGCAGGTTGTCGCCGCCGACCGCCGCCGCGCAGCACACGACCGCACCGATCATGATCGCGGCCACCGCGCCCAGTGGCGCATTGCCCACGCCGGCCGACACGCTGCCGTTTTCGCCGAGCAGGAACAGCAGCACGCCCGAGGCGAACAGGATTGTCGCGATGGTGATGCCGGAGACCGGATTGTTCGAGGAACCGACCAGACCGGCCAGATAGCCCGACACCGATACGAACAGGAAGCCCGCGACGATCATGATGATCGTCATCGGAATGCTGACGTGCCATTGGCCGACGATCGCCTGGTACAGGCCCAGCAGCGGCAGCACGAACAGCACCAGCGCGATCAGCATCCACTTCATCGGCAGATCGCGTTCGGTCTCGCTCACCACCGCCGCACCGGCGCTCTTGCGGGCGGCGGCGAAGCCGCTCTTGATGCCGGCGACCAGCGATTTGCGCAGCGAAAACAGCGTCCACACGCCGCCGACCAGCATCGCGCCGACGCCCAGATAGCGCACCTTCGCGCTCCAGATCGCGAACGCGGCGTCGGCGGCGCTTGCGCCGGCGATGCCCTGCGCAAGCGTAGGGTCGGTGTCGAGGAAGAACGCGTGATAGATGGGAATGGCGATGTGCCAGGACAGGATCGCGCCCGAGAGCACGACGATGCCGACGTTCAATCCGACGATGTAGCCCACGCCGAGCAGCGCCGGCGACAGCCCGGTGCCGAGATAACCGATCAGCTTGCCGTTGCCGAAATAGCCGGCGACCGCCCAGTTGTCCGGAATCAGGCGCAGCCCGCTGGCCGCGGCCAGCTTGACCACCGCGCCGATGGCGGCGGAAATGCCGAGGATCTTCAGGCCAGGCCCGGGATTCTCGCCGGCCTTGAGCACTTCGGCCGCGGCCTTGCCTTCGGGAAACGGCAGCGGCTCCTCGACGATCATCGAGCGGCGCAGCGGCACGGAGAACAGTACGCCCAGCAGGCCGCCCAGACCGGCGATGCCGAGCACCCACCAGTACTTGAAGTCCGGCCAATAGCCCATCAGCACCAGCGCGGGAATGGTGAAGATGACGCCGGCCGCGATCGAGGAACCGGCCGAAGCGCCGGTCTGCACGATGTTGTTTTCGAGAATGGTGCCGCCGCCGAGCAGGCGCAGCACGCCCATCGACACCACGGCCGCGGGAATCGCGGTCGCCACGGTGAGGCCGGCGAACAGGCCCAGATAGGCATTGGCGGCGGAAAGCACCACCGCCAGCACGATGGCCAGCACGACGGCGCGGAAGGTCAACTGGGGCGTCGCAGCCTGATTCATTGCGCGGAGTCCGGAAAACGCGGAAGCCGGACACGCTATCGGGTGCGGGGCGGCAAGTCCAGAGCGCCGACCACGGGCCGCACTGTCCCGCCGGGGTTCGCGGAGCGGACCCCGGGCCTGCAACATGCGGTCCCGATCCCTGTTCCCGCTGCAACGGCGTGCGCGCCGGACGCGAACCCGCCGCCCGTATACTCGCCCGGTTCTTTCCGCCGGCCCTTCCATGTCCCGCGCCGCTTCCTTCACCGCCCTGCCCGCCCGCGAGGATTTCCTCGGGCATCCCAAGGGCGTCTACGTCTGTTTCTTCACCGAAATGTGGGAGCGCTTTTCGTTCTACGGAATGAAGGCGCTGCTGCTGCTCTACCTCACCAAATATCACCTCTTCGGTGACAAGGCCGGGCTGGATCTGCTCGGTGCGTACGGGGGGCTGGTCTACTGCATCCCGGTCATCGGCGGCGTGCTCGCCGATCGCTGGCTCGGCATGCGCAAGGCGGTGATCTTCGGCGGGCTGCTGCTGGTGGCCGGGCACATCGGCATGGCGTTCGAAGGCCATGCGGCCAGCCGCGTCGCCGGAGTGGTCGTGCGCGATGAAGGGTCGCTGCGCATCACCTATCTGTCGCTCGCGTTGATCATCATGGGCGTGGGCTTCCTCAAGCCGAACGTCTCCACCATCGTCGGCCGCCTGTACGCGCCGGACGATGCGCGACGCGACGCGGGCTTCAGTCTGTTCTATGCCGGCATCAATCTCGGCGCGCTGTTCGCATCGCTGGTGTGCGGATATCTCGGCGAAACGCTGGGCTGGCGCTACGGCTTCGGCGCGGCGGGGATCGGCATGCTGCTGGGGCTGGCGATGTTCCTGTGGGGGCAGAAATACCTGCACGGGCATGCCGAACCGCCGGAACCGGCGCGTCTGCGCGAACGCGTCGCCGGCCTGCCGCGCGAATGGCTGATCTATCTGCTGGCGCTGATCGGCGTGCTGCCGGTGGCGTGGCTGATGTGGGCCGCGGGCAACGGTGCATTCGCGCTCGGCGGCGAACTCTCGCTCGCGTTGATGCTGATGCTGGTGGTGCTGGCGATCGTGCTGATCTGGTTCGGCTGGTTCCTCGCCACCCAGTGCACGCCGGTGCAGCGTCAGCAGATGCTCGCGTTGATGGCGCTGATCGCGATGGCGCTGGTGTTCTTCACGCTGTACGAGCAGACCTACGGTTCGTGGGTGACCTTCACCGATCGCATGTTGACCAAGGATGTCGTGCCGTCGATGGTGCAGGCGCAATCGACGGTGACGTGGCGCGGGGATTGGCTGCGCGATGTCGGGGTGTTCCTGCAGCGCGCGCCGTGGTCGACCTGGTCACTGCTGATGGCGCCGCTGGCGTTCGTGGTCGCCGCGCAGTTGTCGGATCGGCGGCCGGAGTCCGGCGCACCGCGCCGGGTTTTCATCGCCGTCGTGCTGGTGATGCTGGTGTTCCTGATCCGCGATTCGATCGTGCTGCCGCAGACCGCCGGTTCGCTGACCTATCTGGGCGCGTTGTTCCTGGTGCTGCTGGCGCCGATCTTCGCCGCGCTGTGGGCATGGCTAGGACGCCGCGGACGCGATCCGTCCAAGCCATTCAAGTCGGCGCTGGGATTGCTGATCGCCGGGCTGTCGTTCGTTCCGCTCGCGTGGGCCGCGCGACAGGTCGGTGCGGACGGTGCGATGGCCAGCGTGTGGTGGCTGGTGCTGGCCTACCTGATCCTGGAAATCGGCGAGATGTGCCTCTCGCCCGTCGGCCTGTCCGCGGTCACGCAGTTGTCGGTGCCGCGCGTGGTCAGCCTGATGATGGGCACGTGGTTTCTCGCCACCGCATTTTCCGAAGCGCTCGCCGCATTGTTCGGCAAGCTCGCCGCCGTCGACGTGCCGGAGGGCCAGGCCATGAATGTCGCCGAAGCGGCCGCGCGCTACGGCGATCTGTTCTGGCTGATGACCGGCATCGGCATCGCCTGCGGTGTCGTCGCATTGCTGTTGTCGCCGCTGCTGCGGCGGATGATGCATGGCGTGCATTGAGGCGGTCTTCGATCATCGAGACCGCCAGGCATCAGGTGGCTGGGCCCGCCGACAGTTGATCCAGCGCGCGATCCAGCTCGGATGACCAGTCCGGCATCACACGGCCCAGCAGCTGCTCCAGCCGATGCGTATCCAGCCGCGAATAGGCCGGACGCCGGGCCCGCGTGGGATAGTCGGAGGTCGCAATCGGCAACACGCGCGGCTGGCGTTCAATCACGCCGCGCCGGTACGCCCGTTCGAGAATGGCCTGCGCGAAGCCGTGCCAGCTCGTACCGCCACCGGCGGTGAGGTGGAACGTGCCGCTGGCTTGCGGATGGTCACGCAGCACTTCGGCGGTGAGGTCCGCAATCAGACGCGCTGGGGTCGGAGTGCCGGATTGATCGGCCACCACGCGCAGTTCATCGCGCTCGCGCGCCAGTCGCAGCATCGTCAGCAGGAAGTTGCTGCCGCGCGCGCCGTACACCCAGGCCGTGCGGAAAATCAGATGCGGCGTGCCCGAGGCACGGATTGCCTCTTCCCCCGCCAGTTTGGATGCGCCGTACACGCCCAGCGGCGAGGTCGCATCGTCCTCGGCATAGGGACGATCCGCGTTGCCGGGAAATACGTAATCGGTCGAGTAATGAACCAGTCGCGCGCCACGTTCCCGACAGGCTTCGGCCAGGACCTTCGGCGCTTCGGCATTGGCGCGGTACGCGGCCTCCATATCGTCTTCGGCCTTGTCCACCGCCGTGTAGGCGGCGGCATTGACCACCAGGTCCGGCGCAGTCTCTTCGACGACCTCCGCAAGGCGCGCGGGCTGATCGAAATCCGCGGCGATCGCCGGCACGCCCTCGGCCAGTGCGCCGCGACGCGTGGCGGCGATGACCGTGCCGAGCGGCGCCAGGCTGCGCCGCAGTTCGTGGCCGACCTGCCCGTTCGCACCCAGCAGCAGGATCCTCATGCGGTGAAGACCGGCAGGCGCTCCGGCGCGACCTCCGACAGCAGCGGCGCGCGCGCATCCTTGTCGGAAAGCAGCGGCTCGCGGATCGGCCAGTCGATGCCGATCGAGGCGTCATTCCAGCGCACGCCGGCGTCGGTGGCGCGGTCGTACATTTCCGTGCAGAGGTAACTGAAGAGCGCTCGCTCGGACAGCACCGCGAAACCGTGCGCGAAACCTTCCGGAATCCAGAACTGTCGCTTGTTCCCGGCGCTCAGGATCACCGCATCCCACTGGCCGAAGGTCGGTGATCCGCGGCGGATGTCGACCGCCACGTCGTACACCTCGCCTTCGAGCACGCTCACCAGCTTGCCCTGCGGATTCGGCCACTGGTAATGCAGGCCGCGCAGCACGCCACGCGCGGACGAGGACACATTGCTCTGCACGAACCGGGTGGGCAGGCCCTTGCCGGTTTCGCCGAAGCGACCGGCATTCCATGTTTCCATGAAGAAGCCGCGCTCATCGCCGAACACCGCCGGCTCGATGACCAGGCAACCGGGCAACCGTGTCTCGATCACTTTCAAGGCACGGCTCCGCGATTGAGCAGCGACAACAGGTATTGGCCATAGCCGTTCTTGGTCAACGGAGCCGCCAGCTTCTGCAACTGTTCGCCATCGATCCAGCCGTTGCCGTAGGCGATTTCCTCGGGACAGCACACGCGCAGGCCCTGCCGCGCTTCAATGGTTTCGATGAAGGTGGAGGCCTCCAGCAGCGACTGGTGCGTGCCGGTGTCGAGCCAGGCGTAGCCGCGGCCCAGCGCTTCCAGATGCAGTGCACCGCGTTCCAGGTAACAGCGGTTGAGATCGGTGATCTCCAGTTCGCCGCGCGGCGACGGCTTGAGCGAGGCGGCGTAATCGCTGGCATTGCCGTCGTAGAAATACAGGCCGGTCACCGCATAGTTGGAACGCGGCTGCGCCGGCTTTTCCTCGATGCCGATGACCTTGCCCTGCACATCGAACTCGGCCACGCCGTAGCGCTCGGGATCGCGCACCCAGTAGCCGAACACGGTCGCGCCATCGCGGCGTGCGTCGGCGCGGCGCAGCATTTCGCTGAATCCATGACCGTGGAAGATGTTGTCCCCGAGCACCAGGCAGCTCGGCTGTCCGGCGACGAATTCGCGGCCGATCAGGTAAGCCTGTGCCAGGCCGTCCGGGCTCGGCTGCACGGCGTATTCGATGCGCATGCCCCATTGCGAGCCATCACCCAAAAGCGTGCGGAACAGCGCCTGTTCGTGCGGCGTATTGATCACCAGCACTTCGCGGATGCCCGCCAGCATCAGCACGCTGAGCGGGTAGTAGATCATCGGCTTGTCGTAGACCGGCAGCAGTTGCTTGCTGATGGCCTGGGTGATCGGATAGAGCCGGGTGCCGGAGCCGCCGGCGAGGATGATGCCCTTGCGTGTGGTCATGGTGTCTTCCGTGTCAGGCGGCGGTGCCGATGCGTTCGAGTCGGTAGCTGCCATCGAGCACCCGGTTCACCCAGTCCTGGTTGTCCAGATACCAGTCGACGGTTTCGGCGATGCCCTGCTCGAACGTGTAGCGCGGCTCCCAGCCCAGTTCGTCGCGCAGCTTGGACGCGTCGATCGCATAGCGGCGATCATGGCCGGGGCGATCGGCCACGAACTGGATCTGATCGGTGCGCGGCCTGCCATCGGCGCGCGGGCGGCGCTCATCGAGCAGTCGGCAGATCGTCTGCACCACTTCGATGTTCTGGCGCTCGGCATTGCCGCCGACGTTGTAGGTTTCGCCGACGCGGCCGTTCTCGACCACCGTGCGGATCGCGGCGCAATGATCGCCGACGAACAGCCAGTCGCGGACATTCCGGCCATCGCCGTACACCGGCAGCGGTTCACCGGCCAGCGCCCGCTGGATGATCAGCGGGATCAGCTTTTCCGGGAAGTGATACGGGCCGTAATTGTTCGAGCAGTTGGTCGTCAGCGTCGGCAGGCCGTAGGTGTGGTGGAACGCGCGTACGAGATGGTCCGATGCGGCCTTGGACGCCGAATACGGCGAATTCGGCGCATACGGCGTGGTTTCGGTGAACTTGCCGGTGTCGCCCAGCGACCCGTAGACCTCGTCGGTGGACACATGCAGGAAACGGAACGCCTGCTTCTCGGCCTCCGGCAACTGGCGCCAGTAATCGCGCACGGCTTCCAGCAGTCCGAGCGTTCCGACCACGTTGGTCTGGATGAACGCGCCGGGCCCGTCGATGGATCGATCCACATGGCTTTCGGCGGCGAAATTGATGACGGCCTGCGGCTGGTGCTCGCGCAGCAGGCGGGCGACCAGGGCGGTGTCGCCGATGTCGCCCTGCACGAACACGTGATCGGGATTGCCATCCAGCGAGGCGAGCGTGTCCCGGTTGCCGGCGTAGGTCAGCGCGTCCAGATTGATGATGCGGATGCCATCGCCCACGGCGCGCAGCACGAAGTTTCCGCCGATGAAGCCGGCGCCGCCGGTCACGAGCCAGGTTGTCACATTTCACTCCTGTGTCGGTGGTCTGGTGTATCCAGTAGGACAGGCGCAAGCGATTGCGCTGTTCCTAGGATACCGCAGGCCCCCGGAATGACCCGTGCGCGACCCGGCGCCGCCGGCGGGCCAGTCACTCCCGATGCAGGTGCAGGCTCAAGCCTTCGGCCGTGTTGCGCACTACCGCCAGATCGAAGTCCGGGGTGCCGCGCCGCACTTTGATCAGCACGTCCTCGCCGTCATCGAGTTCGGTCTTGTAGACCGACTTGCCGAACCTGGCCCGTATCGCATCCCGGATGAGGTAGGCGGCGTGGTTTTCGTGTGTGCCCGCCGGAATCCTGACCACCAGCGATGTGGCCGGCCCGTCCTTTGGCGTGAAGGCCAACTCGATTTCACCGCCCACCCGGGCGGCATGGTTCACCGCGATGCGCCATTTGTTGGACGGGCCATCGGCCCAGGCGGCCGACGGCACCAGGACAGCCAACAGGCAGAACATGCAAACCAGTCGAACGATACTCATGGCGAAGCCTCCGGAGGTGTGGTCGAAGTGCGCAAGGCATCGATCGACGCAGGCTCGGGGAACACGACGGACCAGTCACGCGCCATGTCCACCACCGTCCAGCCGTTGGCTTCAGCGGCGTCGAGCGCGCGATCGAGCGTGCCGATCTTCGATGCACGGTCATAGGCGTATTCGCGGCGGGCATCGGTGTGATGGACGAGGCCGGCAAAGCGCGGACCCGATCCGGCGACGGTCCATTGCAGCATTGACAGATCGCCATCGGAGTTGCCGAACGCCAACACCGGCCGTTGTCCGATGAAGCGCTGGATGCCCACGGGCTTGCCGCCGTGGTCATCGATCAATCCCACTTTGGCGATCTTCCGCAGTGCGGGTTTTCCATCCACGACGCGGTATTCCAGTTCGCCGTAGCTGCCGATGACCTGCCATGGCGGGATGCCATAGGCCTGCTCGACCCACGGACGCATGAACTCCTGCCCGCCGCCGGAGACGATCCAGGTCTGATACCCGTGCGCGCGCAGATACTCCAGCAGTTCGCGCATCGGCTGATAGATCATCTCGTCGTACCGACGCTGGCTCACCGGATGGCGTGCGCTTCGGATCCACTGCCTGACCACGTCGCTGAATTCCTCGGTGGTCATGCCTGCGTGCGTGTCGGCGATGATCTGCATGATCGCCTTCTCGCCCGCGGCCATCACGCCGTGGATGTCGCCTGCGATCGCGGATCGATACGGCTGCTCGGCCCACAGCGTGCCGTCGTTGTCGAAGGTGGCGATGCGCTGTTCGATCGGCACGAAGCGCGGTGAGCCCGGCGTGGTGGTGCTCTCGACGAACGCGACGATCGCATCGCGCGTGGCGCCCGGTCTCCACGACGGCAAGACCTCGCTCGCGTGCGCGACAGCGACGCAGAGACAGAGCCACAGCGCAACGAGTATTCGCATGCGTGGATGTGCCGCGGTGTTCATCGCCATGCGCTTCCGACCTGGACATAGAACGTGCCGTCTTCCGCCCCCCACGCGTAATCCACGCCGGTATAGAGACGGAGCTGGCGTGCGATCAGATAGCGCACGCCGACGCCCTTGGCGACCTGGCTGGCGGCATCGCCGAAACCTTCGCGCCGTCCCCAGGCGCGGCTCGCGCCGATGAATCCGACCAGCGCCCAGCGCGGCGTGAGGTTGAAGCGTGCTTCGGTTTCCAGCGTGGCCGCGCGCGTGTCCTGGTACCGGCCCGAACCGATGCCGCGCAGATCGATGTAAGGCAGGCGGTAGAACGGAATGTCGCCGTTGGCCCAGCGCGCATCGATGCGGCCGGCCAGCACCAGCCGATCATCGGCCACCGGCCAGTACCGGTACGCGTGGCCGCGATAGCTCTGGAACGTGCTGTCGCCGCCGATCGCCTCGCCGTAGAAATTGCCTTCGATCATTCCCAGCCATCCGCTGTTGGGCGTGAACGAGTTGTCGCGTTGATCGTATTTCAACGACAGCCCGAGACCGGAGCTGCGCTCGGACAGCTCGCGCGGGGTGAACTGCCCGCGATCACTGTCGATGTCGAAACCGATGTCCAGATCCATGTAGATCCACGCCAGGCCAAGGAATAGATCCTGATCGCCGAGCCGGCGCGAGATCTTCTGGAACGAGGCGATGCCATCGACGTTGTAGCCGATCGGCATCGGCTCGAAGATCCGGCCGGGCGTGTAGAAATCGAGATTGAACGATGCGCGCGCGAAACCGCCGGCATAGCGCCAGCGATCGTCGTCGAAGTGCAGCATCGCCCCGGCGCCATAGGCATGGCTGCCATTTTCGGTCTTCATCGCCATCGCGCCGTACATGTTCGGTGGAATCAGCTGATCGCGTCCGTCGGCGGTCTTGCGCGTGCTGGCCGCACCACGTGGCTTGTGGAAGAACGCGACCGCCAGTCCACCGCCATAACCCACGGCCGGATCGCTGACGATGATCGGCATCGGCAGGAAACCCTTGTGTTCGAGCAGCCAGCGCGACATGTCGAACTTGCCGTCCTGCGGATCATGCAGCAGCGCGCGCAGTCCTGGCGTTGCCGCGTCCGTCGCCGTGACGTCGCCCTGCCCCGCGCCCGGCGTCGATGCGCCGCGCGGCGCAGCACCCACCTTCGCACCAGACTGCGCATGTGCCGGCATGCTCGTAAGACACAGCGCCAGCAGCGCGTCCAGGCACGCGCGCTTCCAGTGCCGGCGCCGCACCTTCATTCGAACGGCACCCGAGCGGCGATCACGTGCACGGTCCAGCGACCGGCCCGTTCCCGCGCAGTCAGCACCCTCGGCACCGGGAACCGTGCCGCGAACCGCACTCTGGCATTGCACTGTTTCATTCCTCATCGGCCTGTGTGCGATGTGGCGTTCTGCATTCGCGATTACGTGCGCGATCATTCGCGGGCTCAACGCCTGCGGAAACCGCCGCCGCGGAATCCGCCCCCGCCAAGTTCGGGACGGAAGCCGCCGACCGGCCGCGAGGCACCGTTGCGTTGCGGCAGTTCGACCTGAGCCGGCGTGCGTCCGCTGATGCGCTCGCTGGCGCGATCGCGCGCGAGGCGATCGCGATCCAGGTTGTCAGGCAATCGCGGCGTCTGTCCGCTCAGTGTGTTCGACCCATCCGGACGCGTGACCTGGCTCCATTGCCCGTTCTGGAAGTGATAGACGTGGCCATCGTGGCCGGCGTAGAGGTTGTCGTTGACGTCGACGACACCGCCGTGGTGCAGCGTGCCGGTGTCGGCGTTGTAGTGGAATCCACCGGCGCCCCGCGCTTCGTTGCCCTGCGGTCCGCGCGTATCGAATCCGCCCGCGCCCGCCGCGCCCTGCGGGCCAATGGCCGCGCCGCCTTCGGCACGCGTCACGCGTCCGGTGTCGGTGTTGACGACGGTGCGCTCGCCCGCGCGCGCGGCTTGCCCCGTATACGGATTCACCGCAACCGTGCCGCCGCCCGCGACGACGCGACCGGTCTGCGGGTTGTAGCGGATGCCCTGCGCGCCGGCGGTGGTCGTGCCGGTGTAGACGTTGGTGTTGATGCCTGCGCGACCCGCGCCGCGCGCGCCGGTGGCTTCGTTGTAGAAACCGCCACGCGCAGCACGTCCGACATTGCCCGTCCACGGATCGGCCCAGGCCGCGGCGGTGCCGCGCACGGCGGCGTTGCCCCAGTGTCCGTAGACATTCCACGCGGCCGCACCACCGCCCCACCATCCATACGGATACACCGGGCCGTACCACGGCCCCCACCACGGGCTGTACGGCCCGTACCAGCCGTCATACCAGCCCCAGCCCCAGCCGAACGTCCAGCCAACCCACGCATTCCAGCCGAAATACACGCCCATCCCGTACGTGAGCGGGCAGCCGTACCAGTACGCGCCCACCCACGGCGTGCACGGATAGCCCGTGCCATAGACGACGACGTTGTCGGTGACCACGGTGCCGTAATAGCCCGGCGTGTAGCCGACGTGCACCTCTTCGCCGTCGCTGCCGTACACGCGCACGTAGGTCACGTAATGCAGTGGGGAATCCACCGGAATCGTGTAGATCACGGCGGGTACCTGCGTGGCGACGGTCCACGGCCCGGTGGTGCGCGTTGCGGTGAACCAGATGCCCTTGTCCACCGCGTAATACGCGTCATCGTCCACACGGATCACCGGCACCGGCGTGTTGCGCGCGTACTGCAGCGGCGTGCCTGCGATCGGTGCGAACTGCGGCGCACCGTCATAGCTCACCGTCAGGCGCACCTGGTTGCGATGCACCGTCGCCGTCTGCGGGATCTGATTGGCGATCAGCGCCTCGCGCGCTTCCGGCGTGCCGGGAATCGAGGTCAGCACGCCACTGCGCGGATGATCCGGCGGAATCCGGGCGAAGTCGGCGGGCAAGCGATCCGGCGGCACGTGCGTCCACGGCCCTCGGCTGCCCGCGGCGGTGAACCAGCGTCCGGACACCAGCACGTACCAGGCGTGATCCTGCGCCGCATCTCGCGTCCCTGGAGGCCATGCTCGGAAGCCGCGCCGCCGCGATCACCACGCTGGGGGAACTGGTGGCCGCCACGCAGGCCGACCTGGCACAGTTGCGCGCTCTGCCGGCCGGCGACGAATCAGGCCGCCGCCAACTGCTGCATCGCATGGAAGGCGCCCTGAGCCTGGCGCGGGGCGGCGACGTACTCGCGTCGGAATCGGACGAGCATCATTCGCTCCAGGAGCGCGAGCGCGCGGTGGAACAGCATCTGCACGTCATCGAACGCGCACTGGGCGCGGTGACCGCGCGCACCGGTTGAGCATCCGCGCCGCGGCGATGCACGGCCATTCGCGGCGCGGCCAACGCAGGAAACGCCCCACTTTCGGAATTTTCCGATTCCTTTTGCGCAGTGCCAGCGCCAGCCTTGCGTACCCATCGGGCAGCGGATGCAAAGCCGCCCTCTCATTTCGGTACGCAACGCATGGCGCATCACTGGTATTGGGCCGATCGCGGCCGACACGTCGACATCCCCGGCATTTCGCCCGCGCGACGCGGCCCCTGCGTGGGCGTGTCTCGGCTGGGCACGCTCAGCATCGCGGCCAATCGCGCGGTGATGCTGTTGCAGGTGCGCGGCAGCAGCCATGTCAGCGCCGTGGAAGGCGAATTCGATCTGCACAGCGGTGACTGGATGGTGCTGAACCGCGACTCGCACCCCGTGGTGCAGGCCGGCGAGCATGGCGTGTGCATCGGATTGTTCATGCCGATCGTGCAGAAGCCCAATGCGCGCGAACAGGTCGTGCATATCGGCATGGGCTCGCTGCAGCGATCGGAGCGCCGGCTCGTCTTCAGGCTGTGGCGGCAGGTCTTCAACCTGGCCCGGCAGAAGCTTGACGACAAGTGGGAAAGCCAGGCGCTGCTGTGGTATTTCGCTGGCCTGCAGCGGGCCTTCCAGCCGCAGTTGCAGCGCTGCCCGGGTCGCACGTCCTCGCACCGGCAGCAGATTTTCAGCCGCCTGCAGCGCACGCGTCTGTACCTGCTCGGCCATCGTGGCAAGACGTTGCGCAGCACGGAGCTGGCCGCCGTCGCCAATCTTTCTTCCTGCTATTTCTCGCGCACGTACACCGTGGTCTATGACGAACGACCGCAGGCCACGTCATCGCGGCTGCGGCTGGAGCATGCGGCGCGGATGCTGCTGACGACCTCGCAGCCAATCGCCGAAATCGCGCTGTGCTCCGGCTTCGAGAACTGCTGCAGCTTCGCCCGGGCGTTCCGCGCGCATTTCGGTTGTTCGGCCTCGCGTTATCGTCGCGAGGAAGGCGCGACGCCCGCACCGGCGGCAGCAATCGAAGAACGCGTGCCGGCCTCCCGGCGCGCCAACGCCCCGGCCCAGGCGTCCAAGCCCGA
>JAEWBY010000048.1 GCA_023390905.1 Pseudomonadota bacterium
GCGTCTCCAGCGTCGCGCGGGTGTACTTGGTCTGCCGCTCCGACCACAGCCGCGCCACCCAGGGGTGGACGCTGGCCTTCACCTGGAAGCGGAAGCCGGAGGCCACCTCGACCAGCTCCACGCCGCGGTCTTCGCTGGCGGCGCGCTTCAGGCTCAGCGGGCGGCGGGTCTTGGAATCTTCATTGCTCATGTTGCTTGCTCCGACGATGCGCGGCGTTCAGCCGAGGGGTTCGCGTCGTCTCCATGGGGGTCTTCGTTGGGGTGGGATTCGCCTGCGTCGCCGCGTGCGTCTTGGTGTTCTGCGGTGTCGTCGCCTGCTTCCGGGGAGGCGGGGTCAGGATCGGTTTCTGTTTCGGGTTGATCGGCAACCGGGTCGGTGACCGGTTCCCCTTCGCTGCCTTCGCTTGGGCGTGCTTCGCCGGACATGTTCCCCGGGTCCCCTCCCATCGCCGCCGGGATGGCCGGCGCGAACGGCAGCTGCGGTTCCAGTTCGCCGATCTCCTTCAGTTCCGACAGTGGCGGCAGCTCGTCCAGCCGCTTCAGCCCGAAGTAGTCGAGGAAGGTCCTGGTGGTGGCCAGCAGCTCAGGCTTGCCGGGCACGTCGCGATGGCCGACCACGCGGATCCACTCGCGTTCCTCCAGCGCCTTGATGATGCTGCTGTTCACGGTGACGCCGCGGATCTGCTCGATCTCGCCGCGGGTGATCGGCTGGCGGTAGGCGATCAGCGCCAGCGTCTCCAGCGTCGCGCGGGTGTACTTGGTCTGCCGCTCGGACCACAGCCGTGCCACCCACGGGTGTACATCGGCTTTGACCTGGAAGCGCCAGCCCGAGGCCACCTCGACCAGTTCCACGCCGCGCGTCTCGCAGGCCGCCTGCAGCTCGGCCAGCGCGGTTTCCACGCTGTCGTCCGCCGCCGGCTCGTCCAGCGGGAACAGGCCCTTCAGCTGGACCAGCGTCAGCGGCTGGTGCGACGCCAGCAGTGCGGCCTCGACGACGCGGGTGACAAGGGATTGGTCGATTTCGGTCATGCGTTCGGCCCGGTTGCGTCATCGAACTCGCTGGACAGCTCGTCCAGCGCGGGCGCGTCTTCGCCCGAAGTCAGCGACTTCACGTAGATCGGCGCCAGCGGCGCCTCCTGCACGATGTCGATCAGCTGTTCCTTGGCGAGCGTGAGCAGGCCGAGGAAGGTGACCACCACGCCCAGCTTGCCTTCCTCCACGGTGAACAGCGATTCGAAGCGGTGGAAGGCGCCACCGGCCAGCCGTTCCAGCAGTTCGCCCATGCGCTGGCGCACGCTCAGCGCGTCGCGTTTGATCGCGTGCTGGGTGTACAGCTCGGCGCGCTTGAACACGTCGTGCAGGGCCAGCAGCATTTCCTTCAGTTCCACCGGCGGCGGCAGCCGCACGGCGGCGCGGTCGGGCACATGGGCGGTGGCCACGCTGGGTCGCGGTCCTGCCGCGGCAGCGTGTCCAGGTCCTCGGCGGCCTTCTTGTAGCGCTCGTACTCCTGCAGCCTGCGCACCAGGTCGGCGCGCGGATCGTCTTCCACGCCTTCCTCGCTGGGCGGCCGCGGCAGCAGCATGCGCGACTTGATCTCGGCCAGGATCGCGGCCATGACCAGGTATTCGGCCGCCAGCTCGAAGCGCATCTCGTGCATGGCCTGGATGTAGTCCACGTACTGCCGGGTGATCTCGGCCACGGGGATGTCGAGGATGTCGAGGTTCTGCCGGCGGATCAGGTACAGCAGCAGGTCCAGCGGGCCTTCGAAGGCGTCGAGGATGACTTCCAGCGCGTCCGGCGGGATGTAGAGATCCTTCGGGATTTCCACCACCGGCTGGCCGAGCACCACCGCCAGCGGCATTTCCTGCTGCTGGGGCGCCGGCTGCTGCGAAGCGGCCTGCTGTCCGGGACGCGGGCTCGGGTTTTCAGCGGGGGCATCGGCTGCCATGCCGTTGCTGGGTTCGGATGTCATCGGTTGGCGGCCCCCTCCGGGCCACACCTGTCTTTCGCTGGATGGCCGCGTGGGCCGGGCTGTGGTGCGTGGAACCTCCGCATGCCGTCGGCGCCGGCCGGATCGGCCGCGTCGATGCGGTGGCGAAGAAAGGCCGGATCGGCGGGCGCGGTGCGGCGTGGGGCCGGAGGTCGCGCGGGGCCGCGGGATCGGGCGGAAAGCGAAATCCTAGGGTACGCACTCGCCCGGCGGCTGTCCACTGGGCGCCCCTACAATGCCGGCAACGATTCATGGAGGCGCGCGCATGTGGTACGTAATCGAAGGGTATGACGGGCAGGACGTGCTGGCGCAGCGGCAGGCGGCACGGCCGGAACACCTGGCGCGGCTGCACGCGCTGCGCGACGAGGGCCGGCTGCTGCTGGCCGGCCCGTGCCCGGCCATCGATGCGGAGGATCCGGGCCCGGCGGGCTTCTCCGGCAGCCTGGTGGTGGCGCGGTTCGACTCGCTGGACGAGGCCCGCGCCTGGGCGGACGCCGACCCCTACTGCGCCGCGGGCGTGTACGCGCGGGTGGACGTGCGCCCGTTCCGCAAGGTGCTGCCGTGAGCGCCGGCTGGAGCGAAGCCGACATCCCGCAGCTGAATCCGGCGCGGGTCGGGCGCATCCGCGACCTTCTGACGCAAGCCCTGGCGCCGGTGTCACTGGAGGTGAGCGACGACAGCCACAAGCATGCCGGCCACGCCGGCGCCCGCGGCGGGCAGGGCCATTTCGGCGTCGACATCGTCAGCGCGGCCTTCGCCGGCAAGCTGCCGCTGGCCCGGCACCGGCTGGTCTACGCCGCCCTGGGCGAGATGATGCAGACCGACATCCATGCGTTGGCGATCCGCGCGCGAACCCCCGACGAGGCCCGGTAGCGCCGCTATACTCCTTGGTCGGCATCCGCATGCCGCAGGGTTTCCCTTAGATAAAACAACGGTTTAGGGGATCGAGTCAGTCCAATTTTCCAGCGGCGCGGGCTCGCGTCGCCAAGGGTCCACCGACGCGCATGCGCCTGTCCACGATCAAGCTGTCCGGTTTCAAGTCCTTCGTCGATCCGACCACGCTGCACCTGCCGACCAACATGACCGGCATCGTCGGCCCGAACGGTTGCGGCAAGTCCAACATCATCGACGCGATCCGCTGGGTGATGGGCGAGAGCGCGGCCAGCCGCCTGCGCGGCGATTCGCTGACCGACGTGATCTTCTCCGGCAGCAGCGCGCGCAAGCCGGTGTCGCAGGCCAGCGTCGAGCTGGTC
>JAEWBY010000074.1 GCA_023390905.1 Pseudomonadota bacterium
CCCCCCCCCCCCCCCCCCCCCCCCCCCCCCCCCCAATAGCTCAATGGTAGAGCAGTAGTTTTGTAAACTAGAGGTTCGAAGTTCGACTCTTCGTTCACCCTTAAGGCGTTTGTAGCTCAATGGTAGAGCTATGTTTTGTGGCAGCATCGGTTGTGGGTTCGAGTCCCATCAAACGCCCTTCTGTTTTTAATTGATGGCTTTTGTGCTTGTAGCTTAACTGGATGAAGCGTCGAATTGCGAATTCGAAGATTAAAGGTTCGAGTCCTTTCAAGCACGTCACGACTTTTGTCTGGGTAGCTCAGTGGTAGAGCGGAGGCCTGAAAAGCCTTAGGTCAGTAGTTCGATCCTACTTCCAGACATTCTGGTGCTTTTCAGATCAATTTGATGGATGGCGGGTGGCTAGCATAGTGGTTATGCGGTGGATTGCAAATCCGTGTTAGAGTGGTTCGATTCCACTGCCACCTTGGCTTTTACTAAATGTTATTTTCTTTGCGAGCGTGATGGAATGGTAGACATGTCGGGTTTAGACTCCGGTGACGGTTTGTCGTGTGGGTTCAAGTCCCGCCGCTCGTAGTTTATTTTTTTTGGAGTTTATATTGGCTAGGTTTTTTTTGACTTTGATCTAGGCACACATAAGTAAGATCCTGATCCTGGCTCTGAGTGAATGCTTGCGATATGCTTAACACATGCTAGTTTTAATGTATTGTCTTAATACATGGCGTACTGGTGCGTATAACGTGACAATCTTTAAGTTGTTCGAGGCGAATCTCGATTAATATCAATGTATTTGATAAAAAGTATTTTACGCAGCTGAATGAGGTTACGAAGGATTATGGTAGTTGGTAGAGGTAATGGCCTACCAAGCCTGTTATCTTTAGTTGGTCTGAGAGGACGACCAGCCACAATGGGAATGAAAACGGCCCGAACTGAACAGGCTGCAGTGAGGAATTTTGGACAATGAGTTTTGCTTGATCCAGCAATGTCGCGTGTGCGAAGAAGGTGAAGACTGTAAAGCTCTTTCGTTGGGGACGATTGTGACGGTACCCAGAGTAAGAAGCCCCGGCAAACTTCGTGCCAGCAGCCGCGGTAAAACGGGGGGGGCAGGTGTTATTCATCCTGACTGGGCGTAAAGGGCACGTAGGCGATTTATTGTGTTTTTAATGAAATCCTCCAGCTTAACTGGAGATACATTTTTTAAACTGGTAGATTAGAGTTTTTTTGAATAGGATGGTACAATTAGTGTAGAAGTGAAATTCGTAAAAATTCATTGGACCACCGTCGGGCGAAGGCGATCCTATAATCTGGAACTGACGCTAAGGTGCAAAAGCGTAGGGAGCAAACGAGATTTGAGACCTCAGTAGTCTACGCCCTGACCGATGAGTGTTGAATGCTTAGCTGGTTTATAGCAAGTATTTACGTAAACGCTTAAGCACTCCGCCTAGGAATTACAACCGCAAGGTTCAAACCTAAGGGAATTGGCGGAGGGTTTTACCAGCGGTGGAGCATGTGGTTTAATTTGATATACCGCGTAGAACCTTACCAATCTTAGGATATGCCGCTTTGTAAGCCAATTAGCGTTGGCCGGAATACATTTCTTTTTGATTGTATTCCTAGTAGAGCGCAAACAGGTGCTGCATGGCCGTCATCAGCTCGTGTTTTGAGATGTTCGATTAACTTCTGTAACGGGCGTAACCCTTATTTTGATTTTATCGTTTAAATGTGCTTGTTTGACTTATTTGGCAAGCCTTAAGTGGTATCAAAAGACTGACCATGAGACATGGAATGAAGGTTGGGAGTATGTCTGGTCGTCATGGCCTATACAGATTGGGCTACATACGTGCTACAATGGCAGTTACAATGAGAAGCAACGACGTGAGTCTTAGCAAAACTTAAAAAACTGTCTCAGTTCAGATTGTTTTCTGCAATACGAAAACATGAAGTAGGAATCGCTAGTAATCGTATATCAGCATGGTACGGTGAATACTATCCAACCCTAGTACACACCGCCCGTCACGCGGTAGAAATTGGTTTTAGCAGACATGGGCGGGGGCTTTACTTCTAGTTTTTTTTAGTTAAGAAAATTAATAATCTTTAGTTTGTAATTTACTGCGCATTACCCTAAAGTCAGGGACTGCTGCGAAGTCGTAACATGGTAGTTGTAGGGGAACCTGTGTCTGGAGATAAGATGTTTTAAGATAAAGTTTTTTGGAATTATTTTTTTGGTCCAATAGCTTAGGTGGTAGAGCGTGCACCTGATAAGTGCAAGGTCGTTGGTTCGAATCCAACTTGGGCCATTTTTGAGAGATGACATAGAAGTTGTTTTTCCTTTTTTGGGGTTAGATGTTTTAATTCTAGGTTCACTAGCGGTGAGGCTTTTTTTTTTAATTTCATTAATAATTTTTATTTCGATGAAGTTTTGGGCTCGTAAGTTTTTTAGAAATCGCGTCTTGGCGAATTTTATTTATGAGTTTGCTATCCTGTATCCCACACCTTCAAACTTGAGTTATTTTTGGAACTTTGGGTTCTTAGCTCTGGTTTGTTTGGTATTCCAAATAATTACAGGAATTATTTTGGCTATGCATTATACACCTCATGTTGATTTAGCTTTTTTAAGCGTTGAACATATAATGCGAGATGTTAATTACGGTTTTTTTTTACGTTATGCGCATGCTAATGGTGCATCTGCATTTTTTTTTATTGTTTATTTGCATTTGTTGAAAGGTTTGTATTACGGTTCTTATGCTTATCCTAGACAAGTTCTTTGAGCAAGTGGAGTAGTGATTCTTTTAATCATGATTATGACAGCTTTTATGGGATATGTCTTACCGTGGGGGCAAATGAGTTTCTGGGCTGCTACTGTTATTACTAATTTGTTTTCTGCTATTCCTTATATCGGGTTGGATTTGGTTTATTGACTTTGAGGAGGTTTTTCAATTGATAATCCTACTTTAAACAGATTTTTTAGTCTACATTATTTTTTACCTTTTGTCATTCTTGGCTTAGTGGTTTTTCACTTAGTTTGTTTACATAATTGAGGTTCAAATAATCCTTTAGGATTGAATTCTAAAACTGATACTTTTTCGTTTACACCGTTTTTTTTTGTAAAAGATTTTTCTTTTTTGAATGTCTTCTTGTTTGGTATAAGCATCTTTATTTTCTTTTCACCTAATTACCTAGGCCACCCAGATAACTATATTTTGGCGAATCCTTTAGTTACGCCTAATCATATTGTTCCTGAGTGGTATTTTTTGCCGTTCTATGCTATTTTGCGCGCTTTGCCGGATAAATTACTTGGAACAATATTTTTGGCTCTGTCAATTTTGATTTTACTTGTTTTACCCTTTTTTATGACTTTTCCTATTCGTAGTTCTTACTTTAAGCCTGTGTTTGAAATATTTTTTTGAGGTTTTGTTGTAATTGCTTTGACATTAGGTTGAGTCGGGGGGATGCCTATTGATCCTACTTATTATTTTGTTGGTCAGTTTTCGACTTTTAGTTACTTCTTTTACTTTCTGTTTTTAATACCTTTTTCTTATAAGGTTGATTTTTTTTTTCTTGAGAATAGAATGCCTGAGACTTTCTATTTGATGAAAACACGTATTGAGGATATTTGGTATGTTCCTTTTTTTTAATTTTTAGATTCTTATTATTTTTAGCTATGTTATTTTCGCCTATTGAAAAGTTTGATGTTGTTAATTTGGCATTTTTTAAAATTGCCGATGTAGTTGATTTTTCAATTACCAGTATGTCTTTATACTTACTATTCTCTGTAGTTACTTTGCTTTTTTTCTTGTGTTTCTTTAATTTTAATTCGACTTTTATACCAAGTTTTACACAAGTTTGTGTCGAGTCTTCTTTATCGTTGGTCTTTGGTGTTTTAGATAAACAAGCTGGTCGTAAAGGTTATATTTATTTTCCTTTTGTTTTGACATTGTTTTTTTTTATATTGCTATCAAACTTGTATGGTATAACTCCGTTTAGTTTTGCTCCGACTTCGCATATTGTGGTTACTTTCTTTTTTTCTATTATGGTATGGTTTATGGCTATATTTATAGGGATTTTAGAAAATGGTATAGGTTTCTACAAGCTTTTTGTACCAAATGTTCCGATCTATATGCTGCCATTTTTGGTTGTTATCGAAATTATTTCGTATATTATACGTGTTTTTAGTTTAGCAATTCGTTTGGCAGCTAACATTACCTCTGGTCATGTTCTTTTATTTACTATCGCGGGCTTTGCTGTTAAATTGTTTAAATTGAATTGGTTTGCTGCTATTTTTGCTGGCGTTTTGTTGCTCTTCGTTTTTATGCTAGAGCTTGGGGTTGCGTTTTTACAAGCTTATGTTTTTATAACACTGGTTTGTATTTATTTCAACGATTCGTTAAACCTATCTCATTAAATATAAATTTATTATGACAACCAATATATTGAAGCGAAAATTAGATAGTTTCTTATTGGAACGTGGTTTTTCAGAAAATGCTGGAGTTTCTCGCCTGCTTTTAAGTTTAGGATTTGTCTCTTCTCCGCCTTCTGCGGATTATACAGTGCGACAGTCTGGGTTTTTTTTGTTGACCCCAAGTCCTTGGCCGTTGTTTTCTTCGTTCTCTGTATTCTTGATGCTTACAGGTTTTGCTGCATATATGAATTATTATTCGGCAGGTCTATTTTGTTTTTTGTTAGGGGTTTTTTTTGTTTGTTGTGCTTTTTTTTTTTGATGTAGAGACCTAATACGCGAGTTGACTTTTTTGTCACGTACTTCTTTACTTATTGAGGCTAACATTAGATGAGGGTTCTGGTTTTTTATAGTTTCTGAGGCTTTGTTGTTTTTCAGCTTTTTTTGAGCTTTCTTCCATTCAGCTATTGAGCCGGCTGTTCAAATAGGTGCAGTGTGACCTCCGGTTGAGTCTATTCAAATGAATAATTTGGGTATACCTACAGTTAATACGGTTTTTCTGCTCGCTTCTGGTGCAGCTTTAACTTGAGCGCAATACGGTTTAATCGGTGGACAGACAAAAGAAGTCGTGCTTGGTTTCTCTGTTTTATTTATTTATGCTATTTTCTTTATGATGTCACAGTGACATGAATACATGGTTGCTTTTCACCAAGTTAATGATTCGGTCTTTGGTTCTAGTATGTACATTTTGACTATGTTTCATGGGGCACACGTTTTGATTGGTAGCCTGTTCTTGTTTATTTGTTTTATTCGTTTTTTACTTGGTCATTTTAGAACTGTTAGTTACCTTGCTTTAACTTTGGCGGCTTGGTATTGACATTTTGTTGACGTTGTGTGGGTTTTGGTGTTTTTATGAATTTATTTGTGAGGTACTTACATTCCATTTTATTTAAGTACATACTTTATTGAAAATTTAATTACTGGTCGTTAATAATAAAATTATGATTTCATTTAAAGATAACTTTTTTTTTTTAAAATTTTCTGTACTTTTTTTTATCGTAACTATTTTTGGTTATTGAGGTATAGATCTAAATTCTGAAGAGCTGTACATAGCTTTTAGTTTCTTTTTTTTGGTTATTGTTGCTTTTATTGCACTGAGAGCAGGAGCGTTGGCTTTTTTTGCGGCCACTGTTAATCGTAAGTACTCGCGTTTGTTGTTAGATTTAAACCGTATTCGCTTAATACTCGTGGTACGTGCTCGTATTTTGGATTCGTTGTTACTTTCTAAAAGGATAATTTCGTTTAGAGTTTCAAAATTCTTGGATTTTGTTACAAGGTTTTTACCTCTTCTTACTCAGCTAAGATCAAGCATATACCTTGTTACGGCTAATAAATTTTTTATTGCTTTAGCTTTAAACGTTAACTTTTTTATCATTAGTAATACGCGTTTAAGAAGATTTTCTGGGTTCTTTGAAAATTCTTCACGCCTTTTCCCTGTATCCTTTTAATTAATTAGGTGTTAAAAGAACATTATGGCGCATAGTGATACTTTAATTTTTTTAACTAATATTTCTTGAATCTTTTTTCTTTTTCTTTTTTGTTACTTTTTTTTTGTGTTATTTTTTTTGCCAACTTTTTATAAGAAAGTACGCGCGCGTGCATTGGTACGTAGTAACCAACAACGTGTTGTACTAGTTTTAATTGCTAACTCAGTTGTTGGTACATTGTTGTTGCTTGGAGATGTGACAAAATCTTATATTCTTGCTTTGACTTCTTTGGTCTCATTCCTTGCTTCAAAGCGGACTGTAACAAAGTTGCGTAAGCCTTCTATTACTGTCACTTCAAAGATCGCTTCGGGTACCGATGCTATTGTTAGTCATGCAATACGCACCCGTAACATTCATACTGGCGAGCATGAGTTTATTGAGGTAGTTAGGGTCTCTTAAATTTGTTCTATCATATAAAGTAGCTTTTTACGATCTACACTATGGCTTCATTTTTTGATCTTTTATTTAGCAGATTTCCTACTTTTGGATTTTATAAATGGTTTTGTTCTACTAACCATAAGGATATTGGTACTCTTTATATCTGTTTTGCTTTATTAGCTGGGGTTACTGGTACTGTTTTCTCATTACTAATACGTATGGAATTGGCTCATCCAGGAGATGGAGTTCTACTGGGTAATTACCAATTCTATAACGTGGTTATAACTGCTCATGCCTTTTTGATGATTTTTTTTTTTGTTATGCCTGCTATGATCGGAGGTTTTGGGAATTGGATGTTTCCTATTTTTTTAGGAGCTCCTGACATGGCGTTTCCTCGTTTGAATAACATAAGTTTCTGGTTGCTAGTACCTTCGTTATTGTTGCTTGTTTTTTCTGCTTTTGTTGAATTTGGAGCTGGAACGGGTTGAACAGTTTATCCTCCTCTTAGTTCATCTTTATTTCACTCTGGTGGATCAGTTGATTTGGCTATTTTTAGTTTGCACATCTCGGGTACTTCTTCTTTATTAGGTGCTATTAATTTTATAGTTACTGCTTTGAATATGCGTACAAAAGGTATGAGTTTACAGAATATGCCTTTGTTTATATGGGCT
The DNA here is from genome assembly GCA_023390905.1 of Pseudomonadota bacterium. Lineage (GTDB taxonomy): Bacteria > Pseudomonadota > Gammaproteobacteria > Xanthomonadales > Xanthomonadaceae > Pseudoxanthomonas_A. The sequence goes on from JAEWBY010000074.1 coordinate 6,990, forward strand.
ATTTTGATTACTGCCGTGCTACTTTTGTTGTCTTTACCTGTGTTAGCTGGAGCTATAACTATGTTGTTGACCGATAGAAACTTCAACACCTCGTTTTTTAATTCACTGGGTGGGGGGGATCCTATTTTGTATCAACATTTGTTTTGATTTTTTGGACATCCTGAAGTTTATATTATTATTCTGCCTGGTTTCGGTATTATCAGTCATGTGATTGGAGATTCGTCTAAACGTCCTATCTTTGGCCGTTTTGGTATGGTGTATGCCATAATATCGATTGGGGTGTTAGGGTTTATTGTTTGAGCCCATCATATGTTTACTGTTGGATTGGATGTTGATACGAGAGCATACTTCACCTCGGCTACAATGATTATTGCAGTACCGACTGGTATTAAAATCTTTAGTTGGATTGCGACTATTATGGGTGGTGTAGTTGATCTAAGAACTCCTATGTTGTTTGCTGTTGGATTCTTATTCTTGTTCACGTTAGGGGGTTTAACTGGTATTATTTTGGCGAACGGGGGTCTAGATATTGCTCTGCATGACACCTACTACGTTGTTGCTCATTTCCATTATGTTTTATCTATGGGTGCAGTTTTCGCTCTTTTTGCTGGATTTTACTATTGATTTGCATTCTTAACTGGAAAGTCCTATTCAGAGTATCTAGGTCAACTGCATTTTTGAACTACCTTTATAGGAGTGAACGTAACTTTTTTCCCTATGCATTTCTTGGGGTTGGCCGGTATGCCTAGACGTATACCAGATTATCCGGATGTTTTTCAACTTTGAAATTCGGTTGCTACTTTCGGTTCTTATATCACAACTTTTAGTATGATAGTATTCTTTATAATGATTTACGATGCGTTGTCTGGCTTTTCGTGAAGTACGGGATTTTTGAATAGTTTTAATGTTCGTAACGAGTTGGGTTTTGTTCGTGATTACAAGTTTTTACGTGGTACTACCTCAGGAATGGGGATTAATTCAACACGGGTGTTGCATCATTTTGCTGTTAAGCGTCCAGTTAATTATAAAACCTCTTCTTGGTTGGATCTTGATATTTTTTCTGTGCGTTTTGCTCGCCGTCGAAGTAGTTTTAATCGTTCCTTGTATGGTTCTCGGCGCCCACGCTGGTACCGGTTTAAGGACGAGTGGACTTTTGGCTTTTAGTTTTTTTAGTTTTTACTTCTTTTTTTAACGCGCTAAGTATTGCTTCTACTGTTTAGTAGTAGAGTTTACGCGTTGGTGTTAAACTTTTAAGTTTTTTAAAACTCTTTTTATTCATTGATAAGTGCATTGCTTTAGATTTTGAATTGGTAGCATTTTTCCTGTTGTATATCGGGGGTGTTACGGGCCGAGGGGGCTTACATAGAGATTATTTACGAGGATATATCTAGTTAGGAATTTATGTTGAATTTGAAAAATTTTGATAATTTTAATTTTGTTTCATCTACTGATGAAAATTACGATGAATTCGATTTTCTTTCTTTACTTTTAGAAAGTGGGGTCGGATTTACTGGAGAAGATTTCTCTGAAGCAATGTTTGAAGAAGGTGACGAGGAATCGTTCGATTCAAATATGACTGGTGTTGTTCTGTCTTTCAAAGATTCTGTTGTTACGATAGCAGGACTTGAGGGTGTTCAGGCAAACGAGTTGATTTATTTCGCTGGTGGAGCAACTGGAGTTGCTTTGAACTTGGAGTATAGTATAGTAAAAGCGTTAGTTTTCGGGGGTTCTGATAGCGTTCGAACTTCTGAGATAGTTTCTCGTTCTGAAGTTGTTATGCAAGTTGGGGTTGGAGCTCAAGTTTTGGGACGCATTATTAACCCGCTAGGTGTTGCTATCGACGGTTTTGGAGAAATTCAATTCGAAGAATTCCGTGCAATTGAGAAAAAAGCGCCTGGAGTTATTACTCGTAAAAAAATCAACGAACCAGTTGAAACTGGTTTGAAAGTTGTTGATTCATTGGTTCCAATTGGTCGTGGACAACGTGAGTTGATTCTTGGAGATCGTAAAACTGGTAAGACTACTATCGCAATTGATACTATTTTGAACCAATTGGAGACAAAGCGTAAGTTTCGTGCTGTTATCTCCTGTGTATACGTCGCTATTGGTAAACGTATGTCAGAGATTGTTCGTATTTCTCGTTTATTGAGAGCGCAAGGAGTAGACCGTGCAACAGCGTTGGTTGTTGCTCGTGCTTCGGACCCAGCGTCGTTGCAGTTTATCGCTCCTTACTCTGCTTGTACTATGGCTGAGTACTTTACTTACAAAGGTCATCATGCGCTTATTATTTATGATGATTTGACTAGACATGCCGATGCATATCGTCAAATTTCTCTTTTGTTGAGACGTCCTGTTGGTCGTGAGGCTTATCCTGGGGATATTTTTTACTTACACTCTCGTTTGTTAGAGCGTGCAGTTAAGTTGAGTATGGCTTTTGGTGGTGGTTCTTTAACGGCTCTACCGATTGTTGAAACAATTCAAGGAGATGTTTCAGCCTATATTCCAACTAACGTAATTTCTATTACTGACGGACAGATTTATTTGGATTTGAACCGTCATCAAGAGGGAAATCGTCCGGCTGTTGATCCTGGTATTTCTGTTAGTCGCGTTGGTTCATCAGCTCAATCGAAAATGATGAAGCGTTTGGCGGGTTCTTTGAAGCTTGAATTGGCACAATTCCGCGAAGTAGAGCAATTTTCTAAATTTGGTTCTGAACTTGATGCAGCAACGAGAGCTCTATTGTTTAGAGGTAACTTGATGGTTGGTATGCTACGTCAAGGACGTAATAGACCAATGTCTATGTTCAAACAATTAATGGTTTTTTATTTGACTTCAACAGATTTCTTTCAAAATACTGTTGCAGCAGATTCTTCGATTGATCTTCTAGACTATTTGGCTAGTCTTTATTTATTCTTAGAACTATCTATTTTTTTTTTACCTCCTAAAATTTCTTTAGAAAAACAAAATGTTGTTATGCGTGAATTACTTGACGCGTTGGTGAAAATTCATTTTGCTTTCTATTTAAATCCAGAGAGAGCGCGTCACGACCTAGCTCAGTCTGACACGGAGTTAGCTGCAATTTCGGCTAAATACGGTGCGACTGTTGCTGATGTTCTAATTTTAGCGAACTTTGTAGAAAACTTTGTTGACGTAGAGTAACTTTACTCCGTTAACTTGTTTTTGAACTTTATAATTTTGTTTAGTTAGATTAAACATACTGATTTGTTCAGTATTTTTTACTGCGATCTGTTTTTTTTTTTAATTTCTTTACATCATTTGTCTGTTTTGAAGTTACACGTGGATGCCTAGGTAAATGCAGCTTGCGGACGTTTAGTTATTTACGAAAAATTAAGTTTAGCTGACGAGAGACTCAAGCTTAAGTTTCCGCAGAGGGAAACCTCATTTTATAATTGGGTATAATTACACCTTAACGCGTAATTTACAATGAAACGCAATGAACTGAAACATCTAAGTAATTGCTGGAATAGAAATCAACCGAGATTTCGTTAGTAGTGGTGAGCGAATGCGAAAAAGGCCTTATTACTCTAGAGGGGGTCAAAAATTCTTTGTAGTACGTTTTCGTATAAGGAGGAGCCGTAGAAGGTTTTAGCCCTGTATTAACTTCTTCTAGAAGCTAAGAGTTTGAGTAGAGCGGGTTAGGTTTTATCTTGCTTGAATATGGCAGACCCACCTGCCAAGCCTAAATACTGCATTTGACCGATAGTGAACTAGTACCGCGAGGGAAAGGTGAAAAAGAAGCCTTTTGGGTTTTATTGAAAAGATACTGAAACGTGTAACTGACATAGCTGTTGGAGCTTTCTTACTGAAAGTGACAGCGTACCTTTTGCATAATGGGTCAGCGAGTTAATTTGTTTGGCAAGCTTAAATTTTTAAGAAATGTAGGCGTAGCGAAAGCGAGTTTGAATAGAGCGACTAGTCAAATGAATTAGACCCGAGACCAAGTGATCTAGTTATGAGCAGGTTGAAAATGGTTTAACCGCTATTGGAGGACCGAACCCGTATTTGTTGAAAAAAATTGGGATGACTTGTGGCTAGGGGTGAAAGGCTAATCAAACTTGGAGATAGCTGGTTTTCTGCGAAATCTATTGAAGTAGAGCGTTGAGTGAAGAATTCTTGGGGGTAGAGTAACGAGATTGGCTAGGGGGTCGTCGTTGACTTACTGAATCTATCGCAACTCCGAATACCAAGTAATGTTCGCTTAGCAGTCAGACTACGGGTGCGAAGATTCGTGGTCGAGAGGGAAACAGCCCAGATTTTAAGCTAAGGTCCTTAAATTCTAGTTAAGTGTGAATCGAGAATAAACTAAATTTTTTAAATTAGGAGGTTGACTTAGAGGCAGTCATCCCTTAAAGAAAGCGTAAAAGCTCACTAATTTTATTTTAGACCTTCAGTTGGAAGGTCTATAGGTTTTTTTTATTCGCAAATGAACAGGGACTTTCAACTAGATACCGAAGCTAAAGGTTTACGGTCGTATTGTAAGCGGCTGTGAGCGGTAGCAGAATGTTTTATAGATCGATGATGGTTTTTTGTTAAAAGGGCTTGAGATTATAAAATTAAGAATGCTGACATGAGTAGCGACAAATAACGTTGATTCGTATGTACTAGCGTACATGTGGGTCAGTTTAACGTTATCGCCGAAAAACTGAGGGTTTCTTTGTTAGGTTAGTCCGCGAAGAGTTAGTCGGTCCCTAAGAGAAAAAGCGTTAGCTTTGATTGATGGGTGATAAAGTTAATAATCTTTGTGAAAAAATCTATTAAAAATTTTGATGAGAGATTGTCAAGCGCGTATTAGTGACGGGTTAGATTTGTAGTCGGACGTTTAAACGAGTACGTACAAAGTGCTACATTTTTTTCTCCTAGAAATAGCTGTTACGCGTGATTTTTTTTAACCGTACTGTAAACTGACACAAGTAGTTGAGTAGAGTATACTAAGGCGCTTGGGATAACAATATTGAAGGAACTCGGCAAAATAACTCTGTAACTTCGGGAGAAAGAGTGCCTTGACGGAATTTATATTTGTTGCAATTTTGGCTTTTGCTCGGATTGTACGAATATTTAGCGCGGAAAATTTATTTTCCATTTTGAAAATTTTGTCAAGGTGGCACAGAAGTGAGGATAGCGACTGTTTACTAAAAACACAAGACTCTGCGAAGTTGTAAAACGATGTATAGGGTCTGACACCTGCCCGGTGCTGTTAGACAAAGAGAATAAGTTAACGCTTTGAATTTAAGTCCCAGTAAACGGCGGCCGTAACTATGACGGTCCTAAGGTAGCGAAATTCCTCGCCATTTAATTGATGGCCCGCACGAGTGGTGTAACGACTTTCCTACTGTCTCCAATATTGATCCAGCGAAGTTGAAGTTTCCGTGAAGATGCGGAGTATTCATGGCTAGACGGAAAGACCCCGTGCACCTTAACAATAACTTTGCATTGTTATTAAAAGCATGTTGTGTAGAATAGAACTTAGCCTATAACCCCTCTTCGCCAGAAGACTGGGTAGGCGCCAAGTGAAATAGGTTTCTTCATGTGATTAATAACTAATTGATATTTAAGACAGTGCATGGTGGGTAGTTTGACTGGGGCGGTCGCCTCCTAAAGAGTAACGGAGGTGTGCAAAGGTAAGTTCAAATTAGTGTAAAAGCTAGTTGTGGAGCATAATGGTATAAACTTGCCTGACTGCAAGGTTGACAAACCAAGCAGGGACGAAAGTCGGTCATAGAGATCCGGTGGTGCTGCGTGGAAAGGCCATCGCTCAACGGATAAAAGGTACGTCGGGGATAACAGGCTAATGATTCACTAGAGACCTTATCGCCGGAATCGTTTGGCACCTCGATGTCGGCTCATCACATCCTGGAGCTGTAGGCGGTTCCAAGGGTTGGGCTGTTCGCCCATTAAAGTGGTACGCGAGCTGGGTTTAAAACGTCGTGAGACAGTTTGGTCCCTATCTACCGTGAATGTATGAGAATTGAGAGTGATTCCCTGCCTAGTACGAGAGGACTGGCGTTTGTAGTCACGTGATGTGACTGTTTGTTAGGGTTGTAGTTACTAATAACAGAATTAGGGGTATACCTATGGTGGTCCGGTTGTTAAGCGTTTAGCATCGCCGGTTAGCTAAGTATAAAACAAATAATTGCTGAAAACATCAATGCAAGAAGTTTTCCTCGAAATTAGTTCTCAGAGGCGCGTGGTATGTTACTACGTATATAGGCATATATGTAATAGTCTTGAAAGAGATTTAGCTGTTTTGTACTAATTCGCCGTTTGATTTGATGTAAAGTTGGCTTTTTTGGAAGTTTTCCTTTTTTTTATTGCTGGGTTGCTATTCATTACTGATTTGACTTAAAAACCGCACGCGTGGATCCACACTAACTCGTATCGAACTAGTCTTGTGAAAAACGCGTGTTATGGAAGTACTGACTAAGCGTTGGGAGATAAAGTTGGTTTTTTTATCGTTGGTGGGTGGCAACTGTCTATAACATTGGCGCTCATAGCTCAATTGGATAGAGCGTCGGTCTTCGAAACCGAAGGTTCTAGGTTCGAGTCCTGGTGGGCGTGTTATAAGGCGGAGTGGAGAAGTGGTTATCTCGTCAGGCTCATAATTTGAAGGTCGTTGGTTCGAATCCAACCTCCGCCGTTTTTGTTGGCATATATTAGTAAATAATGTGTTCAAGTGTGATAAAAAGGGGGTTGTAGTTTAATGGTAAAATGCTGGCTTGTCGCGCCACGCGATATGGGTTCAACTCCCGTCATCCCCGGTCATGTGTTTTGTTTTATTGTGGGAGGATGGCTGAGTGGTTGAAGGCGTCGGTCTTGAAAACCGAAGGGTAGGTTTATCTCGCAGGTTCGAATCCTGTTCCTCTCTATGCGACTGTAGCTTAATTGGGTAGAGCGTTCGTTTTGCAAGTGAAAGGTTACGGGTTCAAGTCCCGTCGGTTGCAAGTCCAGTACGTGACGGAATGGTTAACGTGTCCGTTTTGGGGGCGGGAAATTGAAGGTTCGAGTCCTTCCGTACTGATTGTTATTTTTTTTCTTTTATTGTGCCCTTAGCTTAATGGATAGAGTGGTGGTTTTCTAAGCCTTCAGATATAGGTTCGACTCCTATAGGGCACGATTCCTGGCTTCATTTGTAAACTCCAGGGGGTGTATAGCTCAATTGGTAGAGCGGTGGCCTTTTAAGCCAAGGGTTCTAGGTTCGAGTCCTAGTGCGCCTACGAGTTTAACGGACCTGTATGTTTGGAGAGAAGGTGGCTGAGTGGTTAAGGCGGCAGACTGTAAATCTGTTGGTAGTACCGTCACAGGTTCGAATCCTGTTCTTCTCAACTTAATTGAAGTTTTTGCACCCTTCATCTAGTTGGTTTAGGATGTTGCTCTTTCACAGCAAAAACAAGGGTTCGAATCCCTTAGGGTGTAGTAGTTATTACGCTGTAATGTAAGGCGAACACGGCTGAAGAGCTCGCTTGGCGGAATGGTAGACGCGGTAGACTCAAAATCTATTTCTTCATAGAGTGTCGGTTCAAGTCCGATAGCGGGTATTTGAG
>JAEWBY010000035.1 GCA_023390905.1 Pseudomonadota bacterium
CGGGCACCGACGGCCCCGCTTCCTTGACGTTCTCGCCCTTGTCGTTGATCAGCGCACGAACGCGACCCCAGGAGGTGCCGGCAACGACGATGTCGCCGACGTGCAGTGTGCCGCGCTGGACGAGAAGGGTACCCACCGGACCACGTCCGCGCTCCAGCTTCGCCTCGATGACGAAGCCTTCACCGGAACGATCCGGGTTGGCCTTCAGCTCCAGCAGCTCGGCCTGCAGCGAGATGCCCTCCAGCAGCTTGTCGAGATTCATGCGCTTCAGGGCCGAAACCTCGACCTCGAGCACGTCGCCCGACATGCTTTCAACAACGATCTCGTGCTGTAGCAGTTCGGTGCGCACCCGGGTCGGGTCCGCATCGGGCTTGTCGATCTTGTTGATTGCAACAATGATCGGCACCCCGGCCGCCTTCGCGTGATTGATGGCCTCGACCGTCTGCGGCATGACGCCGTCATCGGCCGCAACCACCAGCACGACGATGTCGGTCACCTTGGCGCCACGGGCGCGCATGGCCGTAAACGCCTCGTGGCCCGGCGTATCGATGAAGGTGACGACGTCGCCAACAGGCGTCGTTACCTGATACGCGCCGATGTGCTGCGTGATGCCGCCCGCCTCCCCGCCGGCAACATTCGCCTGCCGGAGCGCGTCCAGCAGCGATGTCTTGCCGTGATCGACGTGGCCCATGATGGTGACCACCGGCGGACGCGCCACCTTGTCGCCCTGCTGCTCCTCGGTATGGGCCAGCAGTTCGCTTTCGGCATCATTGCTGTCAGCGCGCACGGCGCGATGTCCGAGTTCCTCGGTCACCAGCACGGCGGTGTCGTGATCGATCGTCTGCGTGATGGTGGCCATGACGCCCATCTTGAACAGCGTCTTGACCACGTCGCCGCCCTTGAGCGCGAGCTTCTGCGCCAGATCGGCCACGGTGATCGTCTCGCCGATGGCGACTTCGCGCACGACCGGCGCGGTCGGGCGCTCGAAACCATGCGCGCCACCGCCGCCACCGCGGCTCTGTTCCATCGAACGGCGCGGCTTGGGCTTGCCGCGCGAGGTCGTGCGGCGCGCGCGTTCGGCGGCGGACAGATGCAACTGGCCGGCGAAGCGGCTGGCCGCGTCGTCGTCCTCGATGCCGCTGACCATCGCATGCGAACCGCGCGTCTTGTGCTTGGCGGCTGCCGCGTTGTTGCGATCGTCCACGCGCGGCGGATCCTTGCGCACCACCGGCTTGGCCACGTGATGGCCACCGGCCGGGCGTGCCGGACGCTCGCCCGCTTCCTCGCCACCGCCCAGGCTGGCGGCGGCCGCTTCGGCCTCGGCGCGCGCGGCGGCTTCGGCGGCGGCGCGTGCGGCTTCCTCTTCCCGGCGCTTGCGATCCAGTTCCTCGGCGCGACGGCGGTCGTCCTCGGCCAGGCGCTGCTGTTCCTCGAGGTTGCGCTGCTTGGATTCCTCCAGCTTGCGCAGGATCTCGGCGCGCTCGGGATCGGTCTCGGTCTGCGAGGTGGCGGCCATCCGCGGCGCATCGCCGTCGGTCGGCTTGACGTAGGTGCGCTTCTGCCGGACCTCGACATTGACCGTGGTCTTGGTGCGGCCGGCGGCCACCGTCACTTCCTGCACCTTGCGACGGGCCAGCGTGATCTTCTTGGGCGCAGCCGCATCCTCGCCCGCTTTTTCGGTCTTGCCGTGGGTACGGCGAAGGAAGCCGAGCAGCTTCATCTTCTCGGTGCTGGTCACGACCTGATCGGGACCGCTGAACTTCATGCCGGCTTCGGCGAGCTGTTCAAGCAGTTTCTCGACCGGCGTATTGACCAGTTCGGCCAGCTTGCGGATGGTGGTTTGCTGCGACATTCGGATCCTAGTTTTTGTAGTACACCCCTCTGCCTGCTGCGAAGGGGTGCCCCGTTTCAAGGGTTGGGATTCTAAGCCCTGCCAAAGCCAGGGCGGTGTTCATCGCCGGATCATTCGCCGCGCTCCAGGCGGGCGATCTCCTCGGCGCGGGCGGCCAGGATCAGCGCCGCGGCGCGACCCTCGTCCAGCCCGTCGATGCCAAACTCGACCACCTCGTCGGCGGCCAGGTCCGACAGATCCTCGCTGGTGCGCACACCATGCGAAGCCAGCGCGTACGCGGTTTCCTCGTCCATGCCTTCCAGCGCCAGCAGGTCCTCGGCGGGCTGGTTTTCCTCCAGGCCCTCTTCCTCGGCCAGCGCTTCGTTGAGCAGCGCGTCGCGGGCGCGGGCGCGCAGTTCTTCCACGATGTCCTCGTCGAAGCCTTCCACCGCGAGCAGTTCGCCCACCGGCACGTACGCGATTTCCTCGACCGTGCTGAAGCCTTCGCTGACCAGGATGGCGGCGATTTCCTCGTCCACTTCCAGCTTATCCATGAACAGCTGGCGGGCGACGGCCTGCTCGGCCTCGGACTTGGCCGCGACCTGATCCTGGGTCATCACGTTGAGCTGCCAGCCGGTCAGGCGGCTCGCCAGGCGCACGTTCTGGCCGCCCTTGCCGATGGCCTGCGCCAGCCGGTCCTCGGCCACGGCCAGATCCATCGAGTGCTTTTCTTCATCGACGATGATCGACTGCACTTCCGCCGGCGCCATCGCGTTGATGACGAAGGTGGCCGGATTGTCGTTCCACAGCACGATGTCCACGCGCTCGCCGTTGAGCTCGTTGGAGACCGCCTGCACGCGCGAACCGCGCATGCCGATGCAGGCGCCGATGGGATCGGTGCGGCTGTCGTGCGCCAGCACGGCGATCTTGGCGCGGTCGCCCGGATCACGCGCGCAAGCCTTGATTTCGACCAGGCCCTGGCCGACTTCCGGCACTTCGAGCTTGAACAGTTCGATCATGAACTCCGGCGCGGCGCGGCTGATGAACAGCTGCGGGCCACGCGGCTCGGAACGCACGTCGAACAGATAACCGCGCACGCGATCACCGGCGCGCAGCACGTCACGCGGGATGCCCTTGTCCTTCGGGATGAAGGCTTCGGCATTGCCGCCGAGATCGACATAGATATTGCCGCGCTCGGCACGCTTGACCACGCCGGTGACGAGTTCGCCGACGCGATCCTTCCATGCATCGACCACCTGCTGGCGCTCGGCCTCGCGCACGCGCTGCACGATCACCTGCTTGGCGGCCTGCGCGGCGATGCGGCCGAAATCCGGGTTTTCGATCTGCTCTTCGATCCAGTCGCCCACTTCCACGCCGTCGGCTTCATCGACCGCGTCCATCAGGCGCAACTGGCGGTCGGGCGATTCCATCACCACGTCGTCGGCGACCACTTCCCAGCGGCGGAAGGTTTCATAGCTGCCGTCGCGATGATCGATGGAGACCCGGACCGAGACGTCCTGATCCAGATAACGCTTCTTGGCCGCGGACGCCAGCGCCGCTTCGATTGCATCGAAGATCACCTCGCGCGGCACGCCCTTTTCGTTGGCGACCGCGTCCACCACCAGCAAAAGTTCCTTACTCATCGTTTACTCCGCGCGCGGCTTGCGGGCCGCCGGCTTGTTGGGTTGCTTGCCTGTCTTGTCCGGCGCGGACGGCTTGCCCGCGCCACTCTGCTTGGAACCGGCCTTGCGGCCGCCTCCGGATCTGGGTTTTTCCGGGGCCAGGCCGAGCGCGGCCCAGTCCGGAATCAAACGCGCCTTGTCGATGTTGTCGAAGGCCACCGGCATTTCCACGCCGTCCACGACGAACACGATCTGCTCGCCGTCCACGCGCGCGATCACGCCCTGCAGGCGGCGCCGGCCATCCTGCGGCAGGCGCAGCACCACTTTCGCCGACTCGCCCTGGTGACGCACGTAATGGGCCAGGGTGAACAGCGGCCGATCCACGCCCGGCGAGGACACTTCCAGCGTGTAGTTGCCCGAGATCGGATCCTCGACGTCGAGCTGCGCGGAAACCTCGCGGCTGACCGCTTCGCAATCCTCGATGTTGACCGAACGTCCGGATTGCCCGGCGTCCTGCACGTCGATGTACAGACGCAGCGTCGCGCCGCCCGGCGCGGTCAGGTATTCGATGCCCAGCAGCTCAAGCCCGAGCGCCTGGACGGTCGGCGCCAGGAGTTCTGAAATTTGAGTGGCCTTGTCGCTCACGGAATGCCTTCACCTGGAACGGAATGCGGATGACGAAAACAACAAGGGGCCCGATGGGCCCCTTGTCCGATAACGCTGGATTCCGGTGTAAAAGCGGGAACATGCGCTTTCACGTGCCCGAGCTCTGGACATGGAAGCCTTCAGAAGACTTCCCCGACCTTGAAGCTTGGTAGCGGGGGCAGGATTCGGGCGATATCTGCGGCAGAACGTCCGAATCAAGCTCGCTTAGCCGCTTATGGTAGGGGCAAGCCCTGCTCGAAGCAAGTGGTACAGCCCATCCACGGCCCTTTTGCATCGCCGATGAGCCGCGGCCCCCGTGAATTATTAACAGGGAGGTCAGGGTGCGAGCCGTGCCCACTTCCGGTCCGAGTCGGCGCGGACTCACCCGAATCTTAGTACGATTGGTATCGAAGGAACTCACCGCCAGCCAACTGATTGGGGAAGGCTTGGAATGAGCGCAGTGCTAGGAGCTATATGCGACCACCCGTTCGAGCACTCTCGTTGGTCCTTTTGCTGGCCTCGGCGGCATCCGCTTCGGCCGGGACTGTCTTTCGCTGCTCGATGCCTGATGGCTCGGTGCGTTACGCGGCAAAGGCTCTTCCCGGCGTCGAGTGCGCTGCCGTTTCCGGGTACGAAAGCGAGGAAGGAAGCGTCCCGCATCCGCGCTGGGACTTCTTGCTTGGCTCCCCGCAAGCGGACACGTATCTCCAGCTTGCATCCATGAAGCGGCAAGGCGATAGCGTCTCGCTGTGGGTGTTGGACAGCTACAAGGCAGCTCAGACCGTCCAGGTGGCCAAGGGGCCTTATCTCTCAGCTATCCGTCGGCTGACCATCCAGTGCAGCACCCACGAAGTCACGTATCACAAGATCACCTATACGGCTCAGCCCTTTGGCCTCGGTGATTACGTAGGGGAATGGCGTCCTCTCGGCGTGTATCGAGACTTCGCGACGCCCGGTTCCGTTGACGACTCGATTGCCACCTATGTCTGCAAAGCAAGCTGACCAATCCTCGCGGCTGAAGCGTGCCGCCGAACATCCGATCCTTAGTGGCCTGATCGTCGCGGCTGTCGGGGCTGTCGCCGGCTCGATTTGGGCGACCGTCAAAGGCGTTTGGCCGGCAGTGCTTTCGGCCATCTGGTCGTGGATCACTGCGGCATGGCTCTGGCTTGGAAGCACGACAGCGCTCTGGAACTGGCTACTGATCTTGCTCACCGTAGTGAGTCTGGGAGCGATGGGCGTATTCGTTGTCGCTGTTTGGCAGAACCGAAACTCACCGACTCAGTTGACACAGCAGGACTATAGAAGCGACTCCTTCGAGGGTCTTCGCTGGTTCTGGACTTACGATTACTTCGGCAATGTATCTGGCATCTATGCCTGCTGCCCGGATTGTCTCCTGCAGCTGGAGCCTAAGTACGACGCGCGCAGGTATGGCTCTGACCACATCAGATACGCTTGTGAGCACTGCAAAGTGACGAAGGCTGCCTTTGACGAGCATCACAACAAGCTAGAGAGCCGCATCGAACGGTTCATTCACAAGAAGCTGCGGACGGGAGAGTGGCGGAACGTTCTGAAGGTTCAACCAGCAGGGGGGACCTAACATGGACCCGATCTATGAGTTGTTAGGCAAGATTGTCGCGTATGGCGGCGGAGCAGTAGGAATTGCCTATGCCGCGTTTGTCTTCTTCGGCAAGAAGTGGCTGGACTCAAAATTCGATGAACGCTTGGCCTCCTTCCGACACGAGCAAAGCAAGGAACTCGAGCAGCTTCGGTTCCGCATCAACGCCCAGTTCAACCGCGTGTCAAAGATCCACGAAAAAGAAATTGAAGTCCTGCCGCATGCATGGACCAAGATGATGGCTGCGCTCGGAGCCGTCCGCTTCTTTGCGTCTCCCATGCGGGGGTACCAAGACCTAGACAGGCTCACACCGGCGCAGTTCGAGGCATTCCTTGACGGATCAACCCTGGCTGACTGGGAAAAGGCCGAGATTCGAGACGCACCGAGCAAGCTCAAGTACTACCAAGACCGACTCTTCTACCATGATCTGCGCGATGCACAAAAGGCCTTCTCTGAGTTTCATGGCTACATCACGACGAACAGCATCTTTCTCAGTCAAGACATCAAGACGAAGTTCTTGAAGATCGACGATGAGCTTTGGAGCGCCATCGTCCAGACAGAGACAGGGCACGAAGCTCGCGACTTCAAAATGAAGAACAGCTCTTTCAGTAAGCTTCGCAAGGACGTTGAGCTGATCAAAGACGAGCTAGAGGCCTTGGTCCAGAAGCGGCTCCAACTGGACCAAGCCGAGTGAGCCCGCTCCCTACCGGCACGGAGAACTACCCGCCCGGATGGGAGATCTTCGAGCATTACTTGCCGCACGTTGGCGCGAGGAGCTTCGACTTCGTGACCAATGCTGGCGAGGTAATCCTTGTGATTCAGGACGCAGTCGCGATATTCCTTCGGCGCCCCGCGCTGCGGCCATCCCCGTCTCGACCGTGCGGCGTAGGTCGTGGATCGTGAATGTCTCGACCCCGACGCGGCCCAGCCGTTCGCAGATGTCGTTTGCTCCCGCGGCGGCCTTCCATCGGCCGTCCCTGCCCCAGCGCCGAGGGCAGCAACGTACTACACCCCAGATAGGTTCAGTGCCCGCGCGGCTTCCGCCGCCGCCGCCTGATCGAGCCACGTGTCTATCGACTCACCGTCACTGGACAGCGCATGACCGTCGCGCTCGAGCACGAACCCGATGGGCATCCCATCCGATGTAAACCTCTTCACAACGGACCAGGGCGCACCTGACCCGCCGGCTACCTCCCGCTGAGCCATTTCTCCACCGCGTCGACAGAGCTGCCTGCGGCCTCAACTGCTTGACGCAAGCGATCCTCGGAAACCCCAAAACGCTTGGTCCAATATTTGACCTCGTGCTCCTCGCCCAAGGCAATTCGACTGCGGTCCGGTTCGCCGCGGTTCTTCAGATCGTCAGACATTTGCTTACTCCTGAACGTTGCGCTCCGAGTGTCGAGGACGCCGGGTCGAAGGATCGTGAAGCGAGGGCGCCTTCTTCCGTGGGACGAAGTCATCCTTCTTCGGGTCGGATGCGATCTCGCGACGAAGCCTTTCGATGTGCACCCGCGCCCAACGTTCGAGCATCTTCTTTCCAAACCGAACTGAAGGAACGTGCGCAGTGGGGTTGAGATAGCTGATCTCCCTGTGTCGATTCACACAGGTTACCCACGTTCCGTCCGTACGCTCCAGGAGGCTCGCCACGGGGTGATCATCGACGTAGAGCCAGTGCTGGTTGAAGCGCGCTGTGTAGAGCCAGGTGCAGCCTGGCAGGCCCTTGCACGGCTTCAGCTCCCGCCCTCCCCCGCAGTAATCAACGATCCCCATGACGGTCCACCTTCAGGCGCCAAGGATCGCGCTCGCCGCCCGGGCAGGCAACGGTGAAAAGATGAACACGAGAGCCCGGATCCGGGCGGCGTATAGTTCGGCCCATGAGCCAAGATGAACAAACCGACGTCTCACCGGCCGCGCCGCGGCGCGCGCCCTCGCGGACCGAACTGTCCGCGCAACTGGACGAGCTGGATGCCATGATTCCGCGCCTGCGCGAGGAATACGACTGCCACGGTGACCTGATGGAGTGCTTCGCCGCGCACGCCGATCCCATTCTGGATGCGGCCGCGCCGGATGACTGCGACTTCGTGCACGAGCGCATCGATCGCATCCTGGCCTCGCATCGGCTGGGAGCCGGGGACGCCTGATGTGCTACTCCGCGATGATCCAGGCCGACTACGACAAATACGTGCGCGAGTACGGTGCGACCATGAGCCTGGACGATTTCGCGCTCAACGTCTGGGCCCGGCCCGAACGGAACCCCTCCCGGCGCCAGCGGGCCAAGAAGCGCGTTCGGGCGATGGAAGACTGGCTCCGGGGTGCCGATGCCAAGCTGTGGGAACAGATTGTCGCTGAGCGCGCGCAGCGCGAATCTGAGGCCCAGCAAGAGCTGTTCAAGCAGGCGCGGCGCTTGGCCGATGCCGAACGCTCGCTGCTGACCAAGACGACAAAAAAGGCGCAGGAGGATCAGCGCATTGCGTCGGCCAAAATCGAGAAGCTGAAAGCGGACCTCGCCGACCTGCAGCGCACGGACTTCAAGCCCAAGGACGCCCGGTTCTTTCCCGGCATGTACGCGCCGGTCATCGTGATGGAGGGCGGCCGTCGGGTCATCAAGCCGATGCGCTACCAGTGCCGATTGCCCACGTGGAACGAATTCGTCGAGCGTAAGTTCCCGGGCACCTACAACGCACGCCGGGACAGCATCCCGAAGACGTGGAAAAGCCTGTTCGGCAGCCGCCACGGCATCATCGTGGTCAACGCGTTCTACGAGAACGTGGAGCGGCACGCGATGGAGCATCGCGAGCTGGCGCCTGGCGAGGAATCAGAGAATGTCGTGCTCGAGTTCCGGCCGCGCCCGGAGCAGGACATGGTGATTGCCTGCCTCTGGAACGAATCGGACGACGACGGCGAGCAGCTGCTTTCCTTCGCGGCCATCACCGATGACCCGGCACCGGAAGTCGCGGCCGCTGGCCACGACCGCACCATCATCCAAATCAAGCCCCAGCACATCGATGCTTGGCTGACGCCGGAAGGCCGCAGCGAGGACGAGCTCTACGCCATCCTCGATGACCGGCCGGAGGCTTACTACGAACACCGAATCGCGAGAGCTGCTTGATGGATGACCTCGATTTTTCGAAGCCGGCAATCCTGTTGGGCTTCGAATTCACCGGCGTCAACGCGGAACTGCAATGCGCTCGCGTGAATATGGTGGTGCTCCAACCCAGAAAGGATGGTGGGTACGTTCAAGGTATGCGCGACCCGGTGATTGTCCACGTCGCTCTTCTGCACCAGATAAGAGATGCGATTCCCCAATTGCTCATGGTGATGGAACAGAGGGGGGCTACGAAGTCGAACTTCCACGAGTCGGGCACCTTTCAACTCTCCCCCGAGGAAATCCCGACGGATGACCTGCCGCGAGTTCATTGGAATGGGCTTGGTGCCAGCGACTGTGACGCCAGTCTGGGGGCCGCGACACTGAGTATCACGGTCGATCACTTGCGTCGCCCGACGCCGGCACCGCTAACAGCGGAATCCCAGTACCTGGCGCCCTATGAAGTGCTGGCTGGTTTCCTGCGGCTGTTGCCGGAGGTGATTGCGGCAGTGGAAGGCGCCGGCAAAGCAAAGCATTGACCGGCGCCATGTGCTTAGACCCAACTGCTGGCCTGCGGACGCATTTCCTGCTGCTTGCACTATCATCGCCGCCGCATCAACTCACGCAACGTTGATCCAACGGCATGCTGGATCGCCCTTGGGTTCGGAGTGTCAATAGGACTTCTTGTCGAACTCGTCCTTCGTCATTCCGTACATGCCAACGATGTTCGGCTCATACGGATTCATCCAAACGAAATTCGAGCCATCATCAAGCCCATCAGCGCAACCGACAAACTCGTATTCAACAAAGTTGTATCGCCGCACTTTCTGAACCTTCACCAAGGCGCAGGCGACATTGCGCAGCGCCCGATCTGATGGCTCTGGAAGAATAGCGTAGTTGAATCCGCCCGAATCACGCACACTCGGAAATGCAATGCCGTCTGCGCTTCCAATCCTCGCATGCAGCGCGGCCCCCAAAGCCCGACTGAACATGTAACTGGAATCCTTCGCGTCTGGGTCACTCAGAATGGCTGCAAAGAACCTATCGATATAAATGGTGGCTGCTGCATCATCGGGCGGCATTTGGTTGATGATCTTTGAAATAGTTCCCTGCGGGTCCACACCTGTGAGCTTGATGTATCCAGTTTTGTGGACCGATGCGTACTCGCCTACAACGATGAGTCTAAGCTCCTCCTCTGCTGCAATTTTGAACCCGGCAAGTTGAATCAAAGCACCTTCTTGCGCGTGAATTTCCAGCAGCGCGGTCTCCATTCTATTGGCGACATAGAAGCAGGGCGAACCTCTGTCGTTTAGTCGATTGAGTCTTGCTTTGTCCGGCGGCGGGTAGTCCATGTCTTTCAGGTTCGGCCACGGAGTGTGCTCGATGGCTCTTGCGCGCCAGAAAGTGTCACCGCGTCCGAATCCCATCGAAAGGACCTGATAAACCTGGAACAAGGGCGTTATGTGGTAACAGAACTCTGCCTCGCTGGTTGAAGCAAGCGCCCGTTCAAAGATCGCATCACATTCGTCCAGTCTCATGCATTCCACCCAAGTGACAGGCCATTTGCCTGGCGACCATCTGGCACGCAACGATGGTGAATCTATGCGCGCTTATGTTCAGGCAACGGCCGACGCTACTGCCTGTACTATGACAGCGATTGCTGCGAACAATGCGCCACGAGCGTTCCATTTGGATTGTTCAGCAAGCGTATCGCGCATGTCCCACCCGTCGAACGACACTGAAGACAATGTATGTGGCACCCCTTCTTTCAAGGCCTTAGCGCGACGGCTCGCCGCAGCTTTATCACTAGATACTTTGACTCGGCTGGCATAGAACCAAGAACCGGCTGAAGCCAGCCCCGAGATGACAGAGATGCTTGTCAGAAACGTGTTCACCATCAGAACTCTCCCCGAACGACGACATTGACCCGAGTTTCACGGCCGCAACCATCACTTACAGCACGTAACCCTATCCAAGCGGCATCGAATTCCACGGTGTGGGAATGACTGAAGATGCCATTGCAGTATCGCAGTTGTCGAGTAGCCGACACGATGGGGTCATCCGGCCAGCGCACTAGACTGTAACGTTCGACAGTGGCAGGTTTGGGCCTGCTTCCACGATCCTTCCCTCCTGAATCCAGGCGTTGTACGGGAGCGCCTGGTTGAGTTGTCCGAGGGCGCGCATGCTACCACCCTCGAACGTTTGAACGCTGCTCGTGCCGTCAGCGTGATGAGCGTGCACGGTGGCCAGCACGCGTGGCGCGTCGGCGACAATGCTGCCGAATTGAGACCACAGGTCAGTCCGCATCGGTGTAGTGCCTCTCCAGGCTGATGGTTTGTTCGACCAGAAGAGCGCCGCTGCCCGAACGCGTGGCTGTCACGCGCGTGGCGGCGCAGAGGCCGTGCCAGATGCCCTCGCCTTCCACGACGCGGACCAGGTGCAGCGGTAGCACCCGCCCGGTTTGACCCGCACCAAGCGGCGCGGCGAACAGCGGCAACGTGAGCTCGATGCTCGCCTGCTCACCGCGGTCGCTCAGAATGTTGCGGCCGCGCTCGCTTGCCACCGCATCGGTGTTGATCAGCGGGTCGCTGGCCTGTGGCGCGTAAAGCGCGCCCGCCTCCCCGGCCCGCCTTACGATGGCCGTCACGCCCTTGCCGGCGATCTCCCCGGTGACCACGACCGCGTCATACAACGGTGCACTGCGTACTTGGAGGGCATCGGCAGTCACGATGTCATCCTGCACGATGTGATCCGGAGTCGTCGCCGTCCAGTCCCAAGGGCTGGCGGGATAGCGCGGAAGCACGCGCAGGGAAGCGGCTTCCGAGTCGGACTGAACCACCGCGCCCGCCGCCTCGGCGATGCGTGTGATGGCTTCCAGCGGCGTGAGACTGTCATAGGACCATGCGCCGGCAGGCACGAGCCAGTCCACCGTGTCGAACTGCGCCGCATAGCCGGTGTTGGCCAGCTCGTCATCGACCAGCTGCGCCGCCGAGCGCTCCAGCGCGTTGGCGGTCGTGCGCGCCGGCGCGAATGGCGCGGCAAGCAACGCGGTGCGACTGCGGCCGCTGACCTGCACACCGTACAGCGGGCGGCCGTCCGCATCGACTTGCCGGCTTCGACTGAAGCTCTCAACAAGCCCCGTCCAGACGTAGCCATTGATGGTGATTTCGATCAGCCGCGGGCCGTCGACCGTCGGCTTGAGCAGTGCAAGATCGGACGGGCGGCTGATGGTCATGTCGATGGAATGCCCCCACGCTTCTGCGCTGGCGGCGATGCTCACCGAGTCGACCTCGATAGCCAGGCGGTCCGGCAACCGGACCACGCTCAATGTGTTGCGCACGATGTATGTCCTGCGTTGTGGTCTGACCGCATAGCACGCGGCCAAGCCGAGGTTGAGCGGAACGATGCCCGGCACAGTGCTGGTCGGACAGCCGCGGTTGAGTCCGACGTAGCGGCCGGAGGGAAATGGGCTTTTTGGCTCTTCGGGCGGCTCGGGTGGCGCGGGCGGCAATACCACCCAGGGGATGCGCGCAGCCTTGCCCCAAGGAATGCGCCACCCGCGTCGCGTGAGAAGCGGATGGCGCCATCGAACCAAGGATGAGGAGTGCGCCGTATCCTGCGTGGACAAGAACGGGGCTTGCCAGGCGGCCTGCATCGTCTGCAGATGACGCCACCGCGCCTCCACGCTCGCATGTGTGGAGCCCAACGAGGTCCAGGCGGAATCGATGCGTGCACTGACCCGCGGCAAGCCCTGCCACGTGATCGCTTGCGTCGGCCGCAGCTGGTGGTGTCGCGCCGACCACACGACCGCGGCGGCGCGTTTGTAGCGCGCGGCGGCGTCCCACGCCACTGAAAGCGCTCGCTGCACGCCAGCAGCACGGCCCCACCCCAAGGAGCAATCCGCGTCGACACGCGGCGAAGCGCCCCATGACGAACGCACGGAGCGGGCACGGCGTGGGGCTTGCTTCCACGCGAACGCGACACTCATTCGCAGGGCGCCGACAGGTGGGTCGGGAGGATCTGGCGGATCGGTGTTCCAGTCGACACCCAGATTCAGCGGCACATGCGAACCCGGACCCGGATGAATCGCTCCGAGGTTCAGTGCCGCATGTTTCCCTGCAGGGGCTGCCATCGCTGTCAGGGCAAGTCGAACACGCGGGTCTCACCGCCCGACCAGCCTGTCTGCCCCGTCACGCTGGCCACCGCTTCCCACGCCAGCCCATCGACGGATCGCTCGATGGTGAAATCTTGAGGAGCGAACGATTCCTGCCCACCGATGCAGCCTGTCATCGCGACCTGGCGCACCACGGCAGCCTCGGGGAATTCGTATCGCACCCACTGCGGCACCGACACGGTCGGCCGCCCGTTCGATGTCCACTTCGTACCCAGGTTGTTGTCGAACGCATAGCCAGCGATGTTGTCGCTGTTGGCCTCGGAGCTTGCGATCGCGACGCCGGCGCCGGTCTGATCGGTCCCACCCAAGGTGGCTCGCAGCTGCAGCTCGGCGATGGTCACGTAGCTTGGATTGCCGTTGTTGGCGGTCACGACGATGCGCCAGAACTGATAACCCTCATGGATGGCTACGACGAATGTCGCAGACGCGTGGTTGCCATCGTCGTCCTCTCCCGCCAGTTCGAACGTGTATTGCCCGGGCGTCGTCGAAGTCCCGGTGATAAGGCAGGTGGTCTGCACGCTGTCGATCACCCAGCCGGGCGGCAACGCACCGCTCGCAATCGTGAAGTTCACTTCGCCCGCGGCGTAGGCGGCACGCACCTTCCAGGCAACGCTCTGCCCGATGCTGGAGCCGGCGACGTATCCGACCAGGTGCATGCGACGCAGCGAGGCAGGGTCGTAGGGCTCAGGTTTCACCCAGTCCTGGATGGCGGCATTCACGAGCCCCGCGTTGTCGAATCCGATGACCGTGTAATGCTGGTCGGCATTAAGGCCGTTGACGCGCCACAGACCGTTGGACTCACTCAGGACGTTGGCCACGCACAACATGGTTTGGCGCTGATAGATGCCAATGCGGATGCGGGATGGGACGTTGAGGATCTTGGCGCGACCATCCGGCGCGTCCGGATCGCCCGATGCCGGCGCTTCGCCGGCGAAGTAACCGTGTCCACACAGTGAAGCCAGGCGGCCGGCAACGAAAGTCTGCAGCAGGCTCACCACTCCACCCCCAGCTCAAAGATCAGCTGACCGTCGTCGTTGGGCACGTTGCCGGAGTAGGCGCGGCGGTAAGACACCGCGAGTACGTCGACATTGCCCGGGCCCGCGCCAGGCAGCTGGGTCATGTCGCTGAATGGGAAACTGTGCAAGGGTTGATACAACCCAGGCCAGAAGCCGCGCTCGGCATGCATGCCCTCGAACAGGTGGATGCGAGCCACATCGAGACCACCGGAGACCACGCCGGGATAGGGCCGATTGACATACTGCGATGTGCCGAAGCAAAAGCCGCTCAGGGCCGAGGTGAACTGTGCTGCGTCCTGGTCCTTGGCCACGACGCTGTTGACGCTGCTCGCCGCGTTGCCGGCGAAATAGCCATTGGTCAACCCGCCGTCGAAGTTGTAGACGGGAATGCCGACCAGTAGTGTCGTGGAGATATTGACGCCCATGGACACATCCTGCGTCAGGCCGCCACTGACCAGATAGTGTCGTGCGTCGCCTGGCTTGAACGGGGTAATGTCGCCAGCAAAGAACACTTGGCGCTTGCCGCTGTTGCCGTCGGTAAACAGGTAGATGCACCGCTCGTTGCCGATCACCATCCACGGCCGCGCCGTCGCGTCGCTGGTGGCGCTCTTCTTCCAGACGATGCCGCCGGCCAGTTGCGCGCTCGTCGGGAAAGGCAGCGTGCCTGTATGCGTGATATCGTCCCACTGCTGGTAGCCGCGCACGATGGCTTCGCGACCGGCGCCCGCCCCGCTGCCGCTGTCATCGACATGCAAGTACATGCCGGTCCCCGTGATCGGGTTGTGCCGATACACGCGCCAGTTCGTACCCGAGTCTTCAATCGTCCAGCCAAGCCCTGGCTGGCTGCCGTAGCCATTGACCAGCACGGCATCGAGGATGGTGACGAGTGCGCCCGTGAGCGCGCTGAGCGCCGGCGCACTCGTGTCACTGCTGCGATAGATGGCAGGAACCAGGCTCACGGCGTCACCTCCGCGGCGTTGCCGATGGTCTTGTAGCGGAAGGAGTCCACTTCGGTCTCCGGTGTACCGGGCAAGGTGCAGCGCGCAAACCACACCGGGGCCAGACCGCCGACGGTGTTGAAGCGAATCGCGTTGTTGGTCGCCCACCCACCACCGAAGCCCTGTCTGCGGACCAGGAAGTACGGCTGACCGGTGCGTGGATTCAAGGGCGCGCAATCCACGGTGGTGGACTGACCGGTGACGATGACGCCGACGGTCTCGCCCACCACGTTGTAAGTGGTGGCATTGGTGAACACCAATGCCCACCGCTCGGTGATGGCGTCCGCGTTGGTGACCTCAATCGGATAGTCGGTGTCGTTGTACGTCGCCCCGGCGGCCGCCTGCCCCGAGCCGAGACCATCCAGCCAGATATTCGGATTCCACGTGGTCAGGTCGAACAGGCTTTCCACGCGCGCCTGCAGATCGAGCGAGCCGTTGGCCTCGCCCAGGCGCAAGGCACTGCTGACCATCGCGCCCACCGGAAAGGCGCGCGAGAGCTGCGCGTTCAATTCGAGATCGCCGGTAATCTGGACGCCTGCGCACAAACGCCGGTCTTCGATGGTGTCGCGGATGACCAGCGGCAAGGTGTACGCCGACAGGTTGAGCGGATCGGAGAACTCGAGCGTACCGGCTTCAAGATCGATGGTGTACCAGCCGCTCAGCACGGGCACGCCGTCGGTGTCGCGCACCTCGACTTCGGACAACACTTCGCGCCCGAAATCGATCACCTGACCGGCGGTCGGTGACACGGACGTTTCCTTGGTGTGGTGGATGAGCAGCGTCTGGCCGGCTTTGAAGCCTGGCACGCGGCCGTCACTGGGCAGTCGCGTCGGATCCAGACCCACCACCACCGAGGACAGCGGAATCGACCGGAACACGACGGCGCCCAGGAAGACGGTCGAAGGGATCATCAGCATCGGCTTCCAGACGTTGGCGCCGACCACATTGTCCGGGTTGTACCAGGGCTCGCCCTCGTTGCCGGCGGCCACCACGTACTCCCCGAAGCGCACGCTCACGGTGCCGGTGTCCCAATCCACCACGCCTTCGATGTAGTCGCCTTCGATATTGCCGCTGACGTCGGTGGTCGCGGTGACTTGTTCGCCGTCCAGCGTGGTCGCGCGCAGCGTGAACGCGCCGGCACGAAGCGGCGAGCCTGGCGTGCGGAAGTACATGGCGTCGATGCCCGGTTCGAACATGCGCGTGAGCAGCGATTGAATCGCGACCGTGTTGGATCCGCCGCCAGTCCACACCGAGAGCGTGGCGCGGCCCGTGCCATAGTCGATGGCGCCTGCGTACGTGCCAGCGCCGGTGACGGGATCCAGATCCGTGTAGATGGAGCCGGCGCGATCCACGTACGTGCGTCCCTTGAAGGAAAAGCGCACGCTGCCGGGCACAATCGCATCAATGATGCCGGGCGTCAGATCCATCTGCACCGGCGGCAGTGGCAGCGTTTCGGTTTCGTCGGCGTCCGCGGCGCCAGCGGCCTGCCACTGCGCGCTCACCACCGTGCCCGCACTGAAGGCTGCGGTGACCGTCGCCCGCATGCGCCCCTGGATGCGCCAGTAATCACCGAACGTCTTGCGATAGATCGGCAACGGCACATTGGGAATGCTCATCTGACCGAACTGGCAGCTGATGACGCCGGTGGTGTAGTTGATCGTGCCCAACGTGGCCGACAGCGCGGCGCCACCCGCGGAGACCGCCACCAGCTGGCCAGCGCCGTTGTCGCGCACGTCCATGCGCAACGCGATGGCTGGCGCGCCCAGCTCGGCATCGGCCGCCGGACGCACGCTCACCTGCCACGTCAGCGCCACGCTGCCAGGCCGCACGGGCGCGGCCGGCAAGGCAATCGTGCCGATGCCGGCGCCATCCGGCACCGGCGTGAATGAGTCGGCCTCGTTGTCGCTGTAGCTGTAGGCAGCGTCGAGCGCGCTGTTGCTGTCGGGCAGCGTGGCCAGCTGCAGCGCCACCTCGCCGGTTCCGTACACCACGTAGCCGATGGGCGAGCCGGCCAGCTCGATGGCGCCATTGCCATCATCGGTGGCCACCACCGGCGAGCCACCGACATTCCAGGTCAGCTCCAGCGTGCCCGGCTTGATGCCTTCGTGCGCAAGCAGAAAGCCCAGCCGCGGCGCCTGGATGCTGACGTCGGTGTCGCGCCGCTCGGTCTGGACGGGTGTTCCCCAGCCCGTGAGGATTTGACTCTGCAGATCCGGGAGCGCACCCGTGGTGATGGTGAGCGATCCGGTCGCGTAATTGATGGTGCCGCCGCCTTCCCCCGGCCGTCCGACCAATTGGCCGGCGCCGTTGTCGGTAAGCCGGATCCAGCGGCCCAGTGCCCGGTAGTCCACCACCACCGTGCCCGGTGCCGGAGCGGGCACCAGGTTCAGCAGGTGCGTGTAGCCCTGCGTGCCAATGTCGATATCGATGGCACGCGTGTACGCCTGCGCGGAGATCGGTCCGGCGGGTGTGGCCGTGATCGTGATGTTGACGCCGAAGCTGCCAGCCTCGTTGATGATGGAGATCTCCCCCGTCGCGTAGTCCACGGTGCCAGACCACGGCGTGATGCCATCCGCGGCCAGGCTGCCGTTGCGATCCGTCAGCGTGACGCCCGACGCCTGCACGCGGACACCACCACGGGTGACCGGCATGCCGAAGCTGCGCGTCACCGCTACACCGGCGGTGAATGCCGAGGTGAAGGTCTGCGACAGGGAGTCTGCGGGTCCGGCCTGCACGTAGGTCACCGTGCCCATGCCGGCCAGCAGATCCACGATGGGGCTTTCGGCCGTGGCCGTCGGCACGATCGGCACGTACGGCGAATCCACCTTCACCGACAGATCGCCGGCATCGGCCGCGACGGTGAGCGGTTTGACGGTGGCATACGTGGCCGCATCCACCACATTGGTGGAGTAAATCAGCGTCGGCGGCTTGACCGAGGTGAATCGGCTGGGCGAAGCCATGCCGTAGAAATCGAACAACAGCGCGCTGGCGATCTCCAGGATGATGACGTCACGCTGGAACGCGCCCCCGTCATCGTAGAACGTCTGCGTGGTCCGGCTGAGAATCTTGCTGACGCGCACGTACTGCTCGTTCGGCGTGAAGCCTTCGCGCTCGGTGGACAGACAGAAGTTGTCGTTGATTTCAGGCGTGGGCGCGTCTTCCAGGCAATACACCTGCAGCGACATCTGCCCGTTGAAATGGTTGCCCATCAGCAGGTACCGCGACTCGACGCCCTTGGTGATGTAGCTCTCGATGCGGTTGCGCGCCTGGCTGCGCGTGTCGCTGTAGCTGCCGAGCCCCATCATCACCATGTGGATGTGGCTGTCCTGCGGCTGCCGCAGGATGACGCCGATCGCGTCCTTGAGCACATCCGTGTTCGGGGTATCCACGTGGACGAAGGCTTTGCGCAACGTGGTGCGGCCCGTGGTGCGCTCTTCGTCGCCGATGTCGGGAAACAGGTTGTTCATCTGTCCGTCGACGACCTCAGCTTGCACCATGCGACCGCCACCATCCGGGTTGTCGGTCAGGCGCTGGGATTTGCGCAGTTTGATGTCGGTTGCCGAAATGGCCATGCGTTACACCTGAATGAGTCGAAGGGTCAGAGCGAAGTAGTCGCTGTCGCTCGCGGGAGAAATGAAACGAATGGGACGCGCCTGGATCGCCGTGCCGCCGTCGCGGTTGAACCGCACGGTGAAGGTGCGCGTGCCATCGTTGTGATCGGGCAGGACCAGCGTGTGGTCGCCAGCGCCGATGTCTTCTTCGAGGGCCTGGAGCTGGCGCAATACCGCCAGCGTGACCGGTGCGACCCACGCGTTACCGTCCTGCGTGGTTTCGAGCGTGATGGGTCGGCCGGCCAGCAGCGCCGATTCGTGGAGGATGAGCGCACCGGTCAGCGAGACTTTGCGGGTCTGTCCGACCTTCCATGAAGTGAACTCATCGGACCAGTACAGATCGCCAGGCAACGTGATGCCGGCCAAGGTGATGTCGGTCATCGGCGCGGCCTCTGCACAACGGAGACGGATTTGGATCGCGCGATCGCTTGCACAATCTTCGGAAGGATGTACGTCAGGATCCGGTCAGCGGTTCGGCGCTCTTCCGGCGACAGTTCTCCACCGTGTGCAGGCGTGGGGTATGCCAGCTCGATCTTGAGCGTGTTGTCTGAAAGCGGAATGCGCGTTGACCCGGCGTCCTGTGCGACCTGTTGCGCTTGCTCCAGCACCTGCACGCGCTGCATGTCGGCAGCACGCTGTTCTTCGCGATTGCGTGCATCTTCGTCAAGGCGAGCTTTGCGCTGTTGATCAAGTTGCTGTTCGGCCTGGAGCATCTGCTCGATCTGACCGGCGCCGAGGAAACTGTACTTCTGCGTAAGCTGCTGGCGACGCTCGTCCAGCGTGTCGAATGCTTTGGCCTGTTTGCCCAGCGACTTCAGCTCTTCGTCGAAGGCGCGCTTTTGCTCGCGAATTGCGTCGGTGACCTCCGAGATGCCGTCGAAGAAGCTGTCGTGCCCGCCTGCCGTAAGCGGGCTGATCGCCTTGTTGGTGTCCAGATACGCCTGAACTGCGGCCTTTGACAGCTCGCCGAACCCTGCTCCTGCGGTGTAGGCGCCCTGAGCGGCTCCGTACAGGCCGTTACGTGCCTCCCAGCCTGCCTGCGCCAGGTTGCTGACCGCATCGGCCGACTGCTGAGCCGCACTTGCAGCGCCGCCGGCTGTGGAGGCGGTCTGGCCGAGAGCACGCGATGCTTCGCGTGCACCCGCAGCCACCTGCTGCCCAGCGCGCTGGCCGGCACTGCCCATCTCATCCAGGCCACCACGTACGTCATGGATCGCTTCCAGCACTTCCAGCTCGCCTTCCACGCGCTCCTTGGTGGCCGCGTCGCTGTCGGCGACGGCCGCGCGTGCAGCTTGCGCGTATGCTGTGAGCGCGCGGCGCGCGTCTTCGGCGGTCGCCTTCCCGTCCGCGACGGCTTCCCGAATCAATCCGAAGTTCTTCTTCGCCGAATCCGCAGCGCGCCGCAGGTTTTCCTGCGATTGGATCCCCAGGTCCGCGAAGGCCTGCTTCAGTCGCTCCGCGTCCGCCGAAACCTGGGCCGCGGCTGCGCCCGAGGCCCCAGCCGTCGCTTGGGTGGCCGCAGCCTGCGCCGTGAGCGCCTGTGCCGCCTCCTGCGCTGCGGCTGCAACCTGAGCCGACCCATCCGCCAGCTTCGCCAGCTCCGGCGCTGACGCACCCGCCTGCTCGGTGGCCCCGACCAGATCCTTGGTCGCTTCGACGGTTTCGTACAGATTCTTGCCGGCACGCTCGCGGAACTCGTCATAGACGGCGCTTAGACCGCCAACTTGTTCCTCGATCCGCCGGCCGGCTTCATCGCTGCCGGTGGCGAACTCGTTCATCTTGCGGGGCAGCCAGGTGAACGCCTGTTGCGCGCGCAAGCTCAGCTCAAGGAACTTCGTGACCGCGGCCGCCGCTGCGAAGACCAGTGTCTGGATAGCGTTGAAGGTGATGCTAAACGTGTCGCCGAGCGCCTCGACAACGGTGACGATGGCCCCGATGTTCTGACGGAACAACGACATCGCTTCGGTGGCATCACCTACGAATTCGCGAATCGTGATGGCGAGTGCCTTGAAGTCAATCTGCTGGAACAGCTCGCGCGCCGCGTGCGCGCTTTCGACGAACAGATCCGTCAGCGCGGATTTGATCTCTTCGAACTCGGGGGATGCGGAGAACGCTTCCAGCTCATTGGACAAATCGAACAGCTCTTTCTGCAGCGGCTGCAGCAGTGGCTCGACCAGCGAGCGCCGGACGCGATCAAACGACTTCTCGATCGACTCGGTCGCGGCCCCGGTGCTTTGCCCCATCTGCTGTGCCGCTTGCTCGGCCGCACCACCAGACGCACGCAATTGCTCCTCAAGTTGGCGCAGGCTCGCGCCCCCTTGATCGACCAGCGACAGAATGGCTGGACGGGCGGCCGCATCAAGGAGTTGGATCGCTTCGCGACCGCGGACGCCGGCCTTGCCCAACTGGTCAAGGACCACAGCAAAATCAGACGACTCAATACCCAGATCGCGCAGTGCTTTGGCGAATGCGCTGCTCGGGTCGAGCAGTTCCGAGAACACGTTGCGCAGGGCGGTACCGGCCCGCTCGCCGCGGAAGCCCTGGTCAGCCAAGGCTCCCAATACCGACACGGTGTCTTCGGCGTCCAATCCAAGCTGTTTGGCCAACGGCGCGACGTAGCTCAGCGCGTTGCCCAACTCCTGCACATTGGTGCTGGTTGAGTTGGCCGCCAGCGCGAGAATGTCTGCAACCTGAGACGCGCGATCAGCCTGGAGCCCGAACTGCGTGAGCGTTGTGGTGATGAATTGCGCGGCCTCGGCAACGCCGATGCCAGCAGCTTGCGCGAGATTCAGCGCGGCCGGCAGCGCTTTGATCGCTGCGCCCGCGGTACCGGTGGCGCGCGCCAGTTCGTCCAGGCCTTGTGCCGCTTCGAGCGCGGTAAATCGCGTCGAACTGGCGCCATCCTCGGCCGCCTGTTTCAGCGCCACCATTTCCTCGGCGGTCGCGCCGGAAACGGCCTTCACCTGGTTGAGCGCATCTTCGAGCGTGACGGCCGACTTGATGGCGCCCGCGAAGAAAGCACCCGTGCCGGCCGCGGCGACGGCAGCAATGGCAGCGGCAGCGGTTGCGGCGACCTCCGTCACTGCAAGCAGTCCCGTGGCGATCTTGCCAATGGCCAGCGAACTCTTGCGCGCGGAACCCTCGACACCGGAACTTTCCGCGGCGAACTTGCGCAGCGATCCGTTGGCCCCATCAGCGCTTTCGCTGAAGCGAGCGAAGCGGGTCTGAAGATCGCCATAGGCTTGGGCGACCTTGTCCGTATCCACACCGGCCTTGGCCAGCGCATTGGTGGTGCGCGTCAGTTCCGCCTGCTGGCGGTTCTGCAGCTTGGTGAGTCGATCCACCTGTACCGCAGCACGCTCGTTCGCCTGCGTCAGCCTTTTGGTCGGTGATTCGGCCTTTGCCAGCTCGTCCGAAAGTTCACGCTGCCGCGTCTTGGCTTTCTCAAGTGCCGCGCCCGTATCGTTGACCGTGGCCTTCAGGCGCGTGTAATTGCGCAGGTTGGTGCTGGTCTCGGCCAGCCGCTCCAGTTCCTTGGCCAGCTGTTGCGCTTTGCCAGCGGTCTGATCGGTACTGGTGCCCAGCTGCGTCAGGACTTTTTTAAGTTCATCGAGTCCCTGCTCGCCCTCGGTCTCCAGGACAAGCCGGATGGCTTCTTCGTAGGCGGTGCGTGAGCTCGCCATCAGCGTCCTCTCTTCCGGACTATCGCGAGCTGGCGAACGATTTCACTGCCACGGTATTCGTTCATCTCGGCAACGATCGCGCGCGCGTTGACCTGGTCGATGCCCAGCACCATCTGCAGCGGACTTGGGCCGCGAAGACGGCGCAGCTTGTTCCGTGGGTCGCGGCCGGACGGCGAATTGCTGTCGGCCGAGAACTGGCGCACCAGCACTTCGCGGCGACCGCCGATCGTGCGGATGAACGCCGAGTCATAGGTCTCCCGCGCGTCGCGAATCTGGGCTGTGGCACCGGAAGTCTTCCGACCGCCCCAGCGCGCACCGAAGCGCTCCAGCGGCAACTTCCGTGTGGATGCGTACAACTCCAGGAATTCGAATCCGTCCGCGCTGTCGCTGCGCACCTGGAACTTCCCGGTCAGGTCTCCGGCGCGAACGTTGTAGCTCTGGCGGATGACACGTTTGGCGACCGGCTCAAACTTCCGGCGCACCGAAGCCATGGCGCGGCGATCCGCGGCGGCGATGTCCTTTTCTGCCAAACCGTCGATGCGCGCTTGCACGCGCGCGAGTGCCGCGTTGAGCGTTGAACGTGAGCCTGTGGCGTTGAACTTTGCCATGCGTCCTCAAGCGTCAGGAAAAAAACGGCGGCAGCGTTTCCACTGCCGCGCGCGGGGCCACTCGCTGGTCAGGCCCCCTTCCACCATCAGGCGGTCTGTGCGTAGGTCGTGAACTTGTACGGTGCAGGCGCGCCGGTCGGCACCAGCAGCGGCCCGGTGAGGCTCGGCTGCAGCGGTTCGGTCGCAAGCCAGTCGATATCGCCGTCCGGTCCGAGGTTGACTTCGAAGATTTCCAGATCGCCGTACTCGCCGCTGATACGGTCCTGCATGTCGCCGGTGATGTAGAACTTCTGCCGCGGCTTGGCGCCACCCAAGAACTCGGTCGACTTCACGGCGGGGTAGCTGTAGCTCGCCAGGATCGTCACCGTGCCGTCAGCGTCGGCTTCGATGGCCTCGGCCAACGCGCCGCCTTCAACGGGCGTGACCTTGCCCGTGCGACGATCGAGCAGGTAGTCGGTGCCGGCGTCGAGCGTGTCGGCACCCAGCTTGATGACCGGTGTCGGCGAAGCCAGGATGTAGCGGTGCGCCAGCTGCACCGGCTTGGACCCGTCACTGACGGCGTGCGGCGCATCGACCACCGAGCCGGCCGTCACAGACGACTCGGCCAGTTCGGCACGCAACGCCAGCGCGAGGATCGCCGTCGGCATTTCCAGCAGCTGGAGATTCAGGCCGTTGGTGCCCGGCAGTTGCTCGTCGTAAATCGGTTGGTTGTAGCGCGCACCGTTCTGCTTGGAGACGATCTGAACGCTGTCGCCTTCCTCATAGGTGAACGCTGTGGCATTGGCTTCGATGGGCTGGTTGCCCTGCGGATCGTCGCTGGCCGGAATTGCGGGTGAGAGCGCGCCATTGGCGCCGATGCGCCACATGCGGATGTTTCCGGAGTGCTGGCGGACTTTGGGTTGCTGGGGCATGGTCGGATCCTCGTTATTCGGCGAGCGAGTAGGTTTCGGTCAGGCCAGCCCGCGCAGTGACCTGAGCCAAGGTGAAAGAGATTCCGGCGTCGGTGGCGCCGCCATCGAAGGAGCTGCCGGTGATGAGCAGCGAGCCGAGGCCTGGCACGAAGCGGTTGGCCAGGGAAAGCAACATGCGGACAAGATCGGCGCGTGCGCGATGTGCAATCAGTTCGGGGTTTTCGACGCCGTACGGCACTGCGACTTCCAGGGAGATATCCATTTCACTGTTGAGCACACCCTTGCCCTGCCCGTTGTCCTTGGGGACCACGTCGCCCACAACGATCAGCGTCACCGGTACATTGCCCAGCTTCAAATGCGAGCGGTCCAGGACGATCTCGCCATCGCCGATATCTGTCAGGTAGTCGTTGGTTGCAGTGATGCGCTGCACCTCGGCCTTTAGGCCCTCAGCGGTCAACCAAGTAACTGGCTCAGCCACGGCTCACCAGCCACCGGCTCAACGAACCGTCATTGCTGATCTCGTACTGGTGCACGAAGCTGTCACCGTCAACCTCAAGGCGACCGCGCTCAGCGGGCAGCACTGG
The DNA here is from genome assembly GCA_023390905.1 of Pseudomonadota bacterium. Taxonomy (GTDB): domain Bacteria; phylum Pseudomonadota; class Gammaproteobacteria; order Xanthomonadales; family Xanthomonadaceae; genus Pseudoxanthomonas_A. The sequence continues at coordinate 24,384 of JAEWBY010000035.1, forward strand.
ATGCATGCTGCTCAACACGTATCCCACCTCGAAGCGGCCGGCGCGCAGCTGGCCGAGCTGCCCCACGTCCTGGGAGTCGCGTTCGACATACACGGCACATGCCACTGATGTGCTGGACCCTGGCGGAAAGTACAGCCCGTCATCGGCCGCGCCGGCGCTGCGAAACGCCGCGTGCAACTGCCGATCAAGTGCGGCCAGTGTTGCCTTCTGACTCACGGCTTGACCTCGGTACCCTGAATGGCCGCCGTTTCCGCAGCGCGTGCGTTCTGGCGTTCGATCACCGCCCTGCGCGCGGCAGCCACCTCGAAGCACTGGTCAATCGGACCTTCGGGAACCGGCTCCTGTTGCGTGAGACGCGGCGGCACCTTGACGTACACGATTCGCTCAATGACCTGCACCTTCGGGAGTACCGCGGTGCTTTGGTCCGGCAATTCGCTCCGGGCGATGTTCTTGAGCCCGCACCCGGTAAGGGCCAGCAGGGTCACGTAGAGCATCAGGCGCATCAGTAGCCCTCCAGTTTTGGACACACGGTGCTGAGGTTCGCCAGCGCCAGCGCGCAGTCCGGTGCGCGGATCTGTTGCGCATAGCGATCCAAGAAGGTCTTCAGGACGCGCTCGGATTCGGCGGCTTTGGCCTGCGCCGCGGCCACGGCGCGTTCGCCCTCGGCGTTGACGCGAGACATCTCCTGCTGCGCGCGTTCCAGTTCGTTGGCGAGCTTCGCGTACTCGGCGTCGTACACCTTGTTCGCCGCCGTCAGTTCGGCGACCCGCTGGCCGAATGCGTTGCGTGCGGTAGTCAGTTCGCGCACGCCTGCCTGCGCTGTATCACGCTCAGCCTTCACCACCGTTGCGTGCACCCACCAGAAACCGTTGCTGGCCAGCAGCGCAGCAATCGAGATGACCAGGGTGATCGCAAGAGGCTTCACGGACAGCGCAGACAGGCCCATCGTCAGGCTCCCGCCTCGTCCGATTCGTCGAAACTCGGCAGGTCCGGTCGCTTGACCTGACTGATGCTACGCAACAGGAAGGTGGCGCCGGCACCGATGCGAATCCACCAGGTGAACTCGTCGGAGACGGGCGAACCGGCCAGATAGTCACCCGCCAGGAGCGCGTTGAAAATGTCCGGAAGTGCAGCGACCAGAATGAGCGCGTAGGTGCTGTACCAGCGCCATGCCTTTTTCCAGTCTTCGACCAGCGCGATGTTGCCGCCGATGGCGCGGACAGCGACCACCAATCCGACGGCGATGGCGACCAGTAGAGCAATGATGATCAGCAGATTCATGGGTCAGTTGTCCTGAGAGGCGAATCGGAAGTTTTGGGCGATACGGCGCATCCAGCCGGCGCCTTGCACGGGCCAGTTCTTGAGCCGGGTCATGTACTCGATGCGTTCGGCGTTGAACACGTAGACGAGATCATTGGCATCCACGCCACGAATGGCCTTCAACGTGACCGGGCCGATCATTCCGTCATCGGCGGTGCCAGCGGCGCGTTGCAGCCAACGGGTGGCTTGCGGGATGCCGCTGTTCACTGCGCCATCGAGCAACTGGAATGCGACAACGGCCGGCAGCTTGTTGCACTGCGCCCGCTCCCAGAAGTCGCGCTGGTAGATCGCGATGGCCTGCACACGCGTGAGATTGCGGATGTCGAGCATTGGATACGTGTTGGCGGCAATGCCGAACTTGGTTCCCTTGAGATCACCTGCGCCCACCTTGCCGCCGGTCCAGTTGCCTGGATCCCGGCGGTCATCGGAGTAACCGCCCTCATGCGAGAGCAGGCGATTGATGAAGATCGGAAAGAGGTCGTTCATGGCGTTTTTGTGGCCTGCTCCACGCGCTCCACGCGCTTTTCCAGTTCATCCAGCCGGCGTACCGCCATCAGGTCGAAGCGCGTATTGAGATCGCGCACGTCCGAAGCGATGGCGGTCGTCTTCCGCGATTGCTGCGCCTGCTCTTCGGCGAGGCTGTCCTGCTTCTTTTCGATGTTGGCCAGCTGACGCGCACCGAGCCATGCGATCAGTCCCAACAACACCGGCGTGGCCAGCTGCACGACGAAGCGTGCAAGCGTGTTCTCGGCGGCTTTTTCCAGTTTCATGTGCTGCTCGCTCATCGCCCCTGCTCGATCGAGTGAATGGGAACTCGCCGTCGCACGCGCCAACCAGGCCGTTGCGTGCGACGGCGGTCCGAACTTAGGCGGTGACGACGCCGCGCCCTGGCGTGAGCTTCACCAGCATTTCGGTGGTGCCGTTGCCGAAGGCGCCGATGGACACGCCAAAGCCGGTGACGTCGCCGGTCGCCGCCGAGGCGACGATCACCTGCTTGGCGCTGACGTCCCAGATCAACGCGGCGTTGCCGTCGGCGATGTTGGCGCTGGTGAGTTTGGGCAGCGCATGCACACCCTCGATCGCCAGCGCGATCGTGTCGCCGGCCTTGCCGCCGGTGATGGCGATGCCGGCCAGCGCGCCTTTGATGATGACGTCGCCGCTGTTGCAATCGGCGGTCAGAACGTGGTCGATGACGCGACCATCCTGGTACTGCTTTTTCATGTCTTTGCTCCGCGGTGTGCGAGAAGGGGGGTGCGCGTGTCGAAATGCCGGCGCATTGAGCGCCGGCCGGAATCGATTAAGCGCCGGGGTTCTTGGCCAAGCCGCGGTGGTCGGCGACCGCGGCAGCCGCGTCGAGACGAACCTTCCAGGCCACACCATCCACGGTGAAGCCCTGCTGCTCTTCCAGGTACGGCGTCTGGTTGCCGTCGAGGTAGCCCACGACGATGCCGTCGATGACGTTGGGATCGGCGATGCCGTACCAGGTGGCCGGATTGGCCGCGTCCAGTCGGCCGTCGTCCACCACATCGAACGTGTTGCGCACGATGTTGGGCGTGGTGAGGTTCTTGCCGCCGCTGACCTCGGTCTGGCTCTCGCGCACGGTACGCGCCAGGCCGCCGAGTGCCACCGGGGTGAGCAGGTACTTCAGCGGCACGCGGACCAAACGACCGTCCTTGTCCTTTTGCAGCGCCATCAGCGTGCGCATGCCGTCCACGCTGGTGGTGCTGATCACCGACCCGGTCATGAGGTTGTGGTGATCGGCATGGAACAACGCGATGCCGTCGTCCAGGTTCGGATTGGAGGTGATCAGTGCAAACACTTCGTTGGCCAGCGTGCGCTTGGCGGCCTGACCCATCTTCAGCGGCACGTCGGTGAACACGCCCAGGTCATCGTTGATGATGGCTTGACGCGTGATGGAGAACAGACGGCCAAAGGTGGCCAGACGGATGGACTGGCTCTGATCGCTGAAGGTGCCGTACTTGTACTCGCCACCTTCCGGAACCTTCACCAGATCCGAGAACTGGCCCAGGCCGGCGAGCTTCGAGGGCTTGAAGTCGCTCAACGAGACCGCACGGGTGAACTGGTCGAACTGTTCTTCGACCTGCTGGTAGCCGCGCAACACGGCGGTGCGGGCGGTGTCGCCGAGCAGGGCCGGAAAATCGGAGGTGCTGTGCGTGAACGCGAGGCCCACGATTTCCAGTCGGCTCATACCGCCGGTGTTGACGCCGGCGCGCTCGGCACACACGCGCGCCAGTTCCGGCAGCGAGTAGCCGCGGTACTGATTGCCGCCGTCGAATTCGGCATAGCCCGCGCGGGCCTGCACGGCGTTTCCGATCGCCGCGCGGAAACGATCGCGCTCGTCGGCGCCGGCCACCACGACGGTACCGAGCGGCGTGCGGCCAGCGGCCAGCGCGCCCAGCATCTGGGTTTGCACGGCTTCGATCGTCATCGTCGTGTCGGCCAGCACGCGACGTTCCAGGTCGGCCATGCCGGGTGCCGTGCGGTGTGCATCGAACAGAGAGACGATCTGTGTGTTGCGATCGCGCAGGGCGGCCAGCGGATCCTGTGCAGCGGCGATAACCGGAGCGGGCGCTGGAGTGGGGACGGGCGTCGGGGCCGGGGTCGGGGTTGGGGCGGGCGCCGTGGCAGCGGTGCCGGCAGCGGCCGCGAGGACGTGGAGTAGGCGTTGCTTGGTCATGGGATCCTCAATGTGGCCGAACACGGCCTGCTGTGTGACCTCGGGAAGCGAGGCGAAAACCTGCGGAGACGCGGCGGCCGTGATGAGGCCGCGCAGCTGACTGCGAACGTTGGATGGCGCGCCCTCAATCGCAGCCAGGTAACAGTCGAGGGCGACGATGCTGGGCGCTTCCGCACGCGCTTGAGCCTGCGGATCGATCGACTCGATGCGATCGATGAAGCCGAACTGCTTGGCCTGCTCGGCCGTGTACCAGTGGTCGATGCCGTCCGTCAGCAGGGTGCGGATCTCCTCTTCCTTGCCCGCCTTGTCCACGTACGCGGTGAGCATGGCTTCGGCGTGGGTATCGAGCGCATCGGCGTGTTGGCGGAAGGCCGCGGCGTGGCCACCGGCGATCGCGGAAGGAGCGTGCACCATGAACAAGGACGTGGTGTACGCAACCACCTCATCACCGGCCATCGCAATCAGCGAAGCAATCGAGCACGCCTGTCCATCAATCCACACGACCTTGCGCGCAGGGTGCGTTTTGAGCGCGTTGTAGATCGCCATGCCATCGGCGACCACCCCGCCCCGACTGTTGATGTAGACGTTGAGGGTGGACGCGGTGCTGGCGCGAATCTGTTCCACCAGTTCGCGCGGGCTGAGCGTGTCATCCCAGATGGAGTCGCCAATCAGTCCGTAGATCATGATGTCCGCCGAATCATCGGCCGCGGCCGTGATCTGCAGAACGGAGACGCCTTTCGGCTCGCCGGCATCGGCATTGACGGGCTGCAGCGGACTCGCAATCAGGCTGGCGGTGGCGATCGCAAGCGCATGACGCAGAAGGTTCATTCGTCGTTCCTCAGAAGTGCCGCGAGGACCGCGCCGCGCGCGTGAGCGCGAGCCTCGACCTGTTCGGCGGATGGGGTGGATGGAGTGGACTGACGCTGGCGGTCCCACTCGGCGCGCTGACGCAGCACGTCATCCGGGTTGTTACCCAGTGCCAGGGCGTTGGCCTGCGGAGACGTCCAGCCGCGGTCCTCGGCCTCGCCGCGCGCATAGGCTTCCTTGAGTGGATCAATCCACGGCATCACGGGACGCTGGAATGACGCGGCCGACAGATGGCGCAAGGTCCAGCCCCGCGGCAGCTTGACCAATCCGGCCATCACGCATGCCTGGACGAAGCCGCGCCACACGGGCCGCACGAACTGCGCAATGAATTGTTCGGCCAGGAGCTCATACGCGCCCCACTGCTCCACCAGTTCCTGCCGCTGAGCCGAGTACGTGCCGTCGTAGTTGCGCGCCATGCTGCTGAAGCTGACGCGCACGCCGCCGGAGGCAGCACGAAGCTGGCCCGTGCGGAACGTCTCGGCATTCGGATTGGGGCGCTTGGAGTCAACGACCTCCACCGATTCGCCCGGCAGCAAGTCGTCGGCAATCATGCCGGGGACCATGCGCAGATCGCGGTACGGTCGATCCGCATCCGCGCCCGGCAGCACGCTCGCCGCCGACAATCCGTCCGCATAGGACTCTGGATTGCCCTTCTTGATGAAGGCAGTGAGCGAGGCGGCGACCTTGGCCGCAATGCGCTCGGACTCTTCGTAGTCCTTAATGTCGTCCAGTCGCGTCATGACGCTGGCGAACACGGAGATCCCGCGGATCTGGCCGATGCGATCCAGGTGCGCCACCTGCCGCAGTACGGACGCGTCGACGCGCTTGGTCTCGGTGTTGAGCGTGGCAAGCTCTCCGGGATGCGTCTTGTAGACGTGCCAGGCAACCGGCCGGCCCCACGCATTCACCTCGCAGCCCTGGAAGATGCGACGCTCGGGCGCGTTGAACTCCAGCGGCACCAGATCCGCTTCCAGCATTTCCAGGCTGTACGGCACCAGGGAACCGTGATCGAGATACGCCACCGGCCCGGTGAGTTCCTGAAAAAACGCCTCGCCATCCCGATACGCACTGCGCGCCATGAGCTGCTGCGTCTTGCCGAAATCGTGTCGCCACGTCACTTCCGGGCGATCCCAGAAGTCATCCCAGAGTTCAGCCAGTCGGGCCGCCAACTCGGTGTTGATCTCGCCGTTCGGCAGACGCGGCGCCGGGATCACATCGATGCCCGAGCCGACGGTGTTCTGCTCCAGAACATTCAGCACGTTGCGGCTGATGTCGTGGTTGCGTTCCAGGTGTCGCGCCTGATTGCGCAACTGGCGCGCGTCCTGACCGGCGATCTGATTCGGACCACCGTAGTCGCGCGCGAGCTTGCGGCTGCGCGTCACGCGCGTGGCTTCGTACGCGCGGGCTTCGACCTGCTGGCGGATGATGGATTCCGTCAGACGACGATGAGCGTGGTCAAGTGGGATGATGAGCCCGAGGCGCTCGCGGGCCGCAGCGGCCGAGCTCACGCGTCACCGCCGAAGTTTGCCTGCGAGAAGCGCTGCCGGCGGCGGCCGCTCTCTGCGTCCACCCTCGCCTGCCACTCCCGACGACCCGCGCGGATCTGCTCAAGGTCAGCACGCGTGACGGTGCGATCGGTACCGCCCGTGCTGATCCGAAAACTCTGCCCCGCGAGGACGGCCATTTCCGCCTCGGTGTAGAGATTGAGCATTTCTTGTGCAGTCGCCATGACTGCATATGTTCGGCACTTCGTTGTCCGCATTCCAAAAAAAACGCGAACAACATGCATCGCAACTATTTGATTCTACTGGTGCGAAAAATTATTTTGTTCGCGATTTCAATGAAAACGCGGACACGCGCTTTTTTTGCTGCTTTCGAGGCAGGCCGCCAGGGAACATCTTGTGCAGTGTAGTGCGCGACACGTCGAACTCCTGCATGACGCGTTTAGGAGATGCTCCTTGCTCAAGGGCCGCTTTGATCTCCAGTACCGGATAGTCGCGGTTCAGAGACGGAAAGTAGGGCTGTTCGCCAGCGAAGCATCGCAGGATCGAATCCACGAAGGGCTGGGCCAGGTGCTCGCTTATCCCCACGTCACGCATCAACGCCTGCGTCATCTTTTCGCGCAGCGCGGCGCGGGTGTCCGGCTTGCTCTTCATAGCCCCCACCCTTCCCGCGTTTCAATGCCGCTGCGGCGCACCTCGCGCTGTGGTCGACGTGGGCTCGGCGTGGCGGGGCCGGGCTGCGTTGTTTCACGGGAATCCAGCGGAACCGTGGCCAGCGCCGCTTCCGTTTTGGTTTCACGGGAATCTTCGGCCTGCATCATGTGCATGCTGAAAAGGTCGTCTTCGGGTTGCACCAGAGCTTCCAACTGGTCCCACCACTTGGCTTTCCGCGGCGCCCATAGGTCGAGACGCTCTTCGAGCCAGATGGCATAGGTCAGACAATCCTTGACCTCGATCCTCTTCCGGTCGGCCGTCCAGCGCGTTTGCGTACCGCCGCGAACGCGCACCGTCGCGCGCACTTCACCGGCAAGCTGCTTGAACCACTCGTCGCTGCACTGGTGAGAAAAGTGCACGTAGCCCGGACCGGGTACCGTGACTTCAAGTCGGGCTTGGAATCGGTCTTTCGCCAGGTTCGTGCCGACATGCCATAGAACCGGACCGTGCTTCTCGGTGCGTCCGTTCCATTTGTAGCCAACGCGGGTGTTGCCATTGTCGATGCTGTGCTCGGCGCCGCTGGCGCCCTTGATGGCATGCACCCGCAATGCCTTCAGCTTGTGCGCGAACGCGTAAACCGCGTCCGTGTGGTGACCGCCTGAGTCGATACCGGTGGCATAGATCCGTTGAGGGCGGCCGGCGGCGTGGCTGTATTCCTGCGTGCGAAGAAACTCTTCAAGTTCGTCCCAAATCGCTTGCTGCGCCGGGTTGCCGAAGAAGACGCGGTGATCAATCGTCCACGTCTGTCCACCGCGACCCAACCCCCAGACACCCAGCTCGATGCGGTTGTCCTGTGTGTCGCCGCCGGCAAGCAGCAGCAGGCAGTCGCGCGGCATGTGCCGAAGCGGGAAAGGTTCGGCGCGGTTCTTGAGTTCGTCGGCTTCGGTGCGCTCCACCTCGCCTTCCCACACGACACCTTGCGTGGTGTTTACCCACGCCTTCATCTTGGTGTCATCGCCCTCCTGCAGCTTGGCGTACGCATCCAGGAACTCGCGCCCGATGGTGGCCCACGCCACCATCGGGCTGTAGGCAGTCCACACGTGGACAGCGACGTGGTACGGCGCAGAAACAACTTCGCCATCGGCCGTGGTGAACGCCCATCTGTCTTGCGCGAGCTCGCGCCAGAACAGGTCGCCACGTTCGTTGATCCACTCGCCCTGGGCGGCCAGCGTCAGGAACTCGCTCTGCCGCAGCGGATACGTGCAGTGCGGGCACATGTGGAACACGTCGGCCGGGTTTTCCGGATCGAACTTGAATCCGTGCGGCTCGTCCTTTCCACCCCACGTCAACGCGTGGCGCTGCTGGCACTGCGGACACGCGATCTGGAACGTGAAACGCTCATCGGCCGACACCCAGCGTTTGTCGATCAGGCACACGCCCTTCTGTTTGGGCGTGCTGCCGCAGACAAATTTCGGGAACGTTGCACCTTCCAGGCGCTTGAAGGCGAGCATGTCGGGAGCGCCCTCTTTTTCCACGTCATTGTCGAACGCGGAGAGCTCGTCCATGTAACCGCAGTCGATGGACATGTCGCGATAGTTCTTGGCCGCCTTGCCGCCCTTGATGCGCAGGAGCGATCCAATGAACTTCTTCTGGTCGAGCGTGTTGTCCTTATGGCGAGCCAGGTACGCCGGAAAGACGCTGCGCATGCATTCCACGTCACGCAGCATCGGGTCCAAGTCTGCTTTGACGAAGCTCGAAGCGTCGTCGTCCGTGGGCCGCCAGATGCACTGGTTCCGGCGCCGGTGTTCCGCGTTGTAGCCGATGGCCGCCAGCAGCATCTTCGTGTAGCCGACGCGGGCGGACTTTTTGACCGAGACGCAGGGCACGTCGTCATTGGACATCAGCGCGAGCAAGCCACGCTGGAACGGCCAGGGCGTCCACTGCTGTTCCACGTAGCTGGACTCGGCCGACAGGTAGAAGTTGTCGCGAGCCCACCATTCCAGCGTCTTCGGTTCCTGAGCCGACCACGCAGCCAACCCCTTGCGCAGGCTGTTGGCCACCGCGGTCAGCTGCAACGGATCAACGCCACGCAACAGACTCATGCCGCCTGATCCTCGTTCGCGAAATCCATGCCTTCACCGGCATTGTCGCTATCGTCTTCCTTGTCGACATCGGCCAGGCTGATACGTGCAACCAGGTTGCGCGCCTTGGTCACTACCTCCGCAATCGCTGCTACGTCGTCGGTGGTCAGCTGAGGTTGGCGGCGGCGCACCAGCCCTGGAATGGTCTCCAGAATGCGCCCCGCCTTTGCCCCTACGCGAGCGAGTACCTCTTCGAGCAGGTAAGCAGGCGCCAGCTCGCCGCGCTTGACGGCGTTCTGCATCGCAATCTTGTCGGCCTGTTCCTTCGCTAGCCGCGCACGCTCAGCCGTCAGTTCACTACTGGCGTCACCGCCGCGGCCTGCAGCCACGCCGCGCAGATGATCGCAGTACGCCAACAACCATTCGTCCGCGCTTGCGCCGTCCACGAGAATTTTCCGCTGCATCAGCACGCTTACCGCCTGCTGCGAAATGCCGACCAGGTCTCCGAATTGGGCTTGCGTGACAGGCGAAGAGAGGTCAGTAACCACTACAACCCCCCTGCGAAAACCCTGTGACTAGCGAGAAATCGCGCGTCCGAATACCCGCTACGTCCGGGGCTGGGGAGGACCCACGCGCCGCGCTCCCGTTCAGGTTCGGGGCCTCGGCCGTGGCGACCGATGTCGCGCCGCTGTCGTAGTGGGCGATTCCCGTGAAACGTTCGCCCAACCCACGCCGCGGTCGGGCAGTGGTCGGGCATCTTGGAGCAGTTGATGCTGCTGGCTGTTCCCGACCTACCCTACCTACCTGACGTGTTTGTATATATAGAGAATGAGGAATCTTGCGATGCATCTTGTACGCGCGAGGGACGAAACATTGGGAAGGTCGGGCAGAAGCCCACGGGTATTCGTCCAAGGTTGGGTACTTGGTCGGGCAGTGGTCGGGCAACGGCCTGAGGTCGGGCCTAGAAGGGCACGTCATCGTCGCCTCCACGCGCTGTAACCACTGGCGCGACGCCTGGTTTGACGGCGCTGTCGGTCGGATACCATCGCCGCTGTCGGTATCCATCCACGAGCTCGCGTCGCTGCTCCCATCGCAGCCGCTTCATGATGGCCGCCACGCGCATCTGTTCGGGTCGACCGTGCTTGGCAGCGTCAGCACCGATGGCGTGCAGCAGCAGTTCGTCAGTCGTCGCCCACGTCGCAGGAATGTTCCATCCGATGTCCGAGCGAGGTGGATAGGCTTTGTCGCCAGGCATGCGCCCGGCCAGCCACAGTTGAATGCGCCCTTCCCAGCTGTCGCCGATATAGCGGGCTTCCTGTTCGTCCGCCGCATCGTCCGGCAGTTCCCACCATTTCGTTCCCTGCTCGAACAGGCGGACCGCTTCAGCCCATATCTGATCGCGCTGTTCCGTGATGCCGTCCAGATCCACCTCACCATCCGTGCGCACGGGCAGGAAGCGACGGCCGCCCGTTGGGTCACGCAAATATTCGTGTTCGTTGGTCGTGCCGGCGAACACGCATTCACGACGGTAAGCGCGTGGCACGCGTTCGTATGGTGCGCGGAACTTATCCACGCGACGGGAAATTGCGGTCTTGACGGCGGTGACGTCGGCCTTGCCGAACGAATCCATCTCGCCAATCTCGACGCCCCAGCATCCTTGGATGACCTGGTAGAAGTCCTTGCCGGTGGGCGACTCGCTGGTCTCGACGAACCATTGGCTACCAAAGAGGGCACGCAAAGCGGAAGACTTGCGTTTGCCCTGCTCACCTTCCAGCACCAGCATGAAATCCACCTGGGCGCCCACGGCTGGCTGCTTGGCATCGAACCACAGGATGCGAGCCACCGCGCCCACCGCGAAGCACAGCGCTGCGCGCCGGCTGTAAGCGTTGTCGGGCGCGCCGAACAGATCGATCAGCATGCTCTCCACGCGTGGCTTTCCGTCCCACTTGAGACGCGTCAGGTATTCCCGAATCGGATGTCGGCGATATCGCCGAGCAACCGCGATGACCGCCTTCAACACAGCTTCATCACTACACTTGGCGTGATAGGTGGAGGGATTCTGAAGCCAGGCGGCAAGCTCGTAGCTGTCCGCATCCACGAACTCCGATTGGCTCCCGCCGGGCCAGGGCGCCTCACGCGTCAACTCAATCTGGTTGCTGGATTCGTTGAGCCACCACAGGCCGGTAAGGCGCGGGTCGTTCTCGTATATCAGCACCAGGTTATGCAGCGTGCCTTCGACGTTGCCGTCGCGATTGCGCGTCAGACCGGCGCGCCAGTCTGGATCCGGCGCACCGCCGTCACCACCGCCGGGCCCATTGCCTGACTTGCCCCCGTCGATGATGGTGATGCCTGGCCGCTTCGGCATGCTCATCCTCGCACCACCGTCACTGGCACCACTCGCGCGGCGGCCCACGCCGCCAGTTGCGGGGCCGTCCATCCATCTTTTTCGAAGGCGTCAGCGATATCCCAACCCTTCGGGCGGCCTTCGGTGTCAATCAAGCGAATCGATCGCGCGCCGGCCCGCGTGGCATAGGCCGCGACGCCGGGGCGATAGTCGCCTGCATCATTCCGCCAACCGATCATCGCCATGTGGCCAGGCACGTCGGCATCAGGCCAGAGCACCAGGTCACGGCCGTGCAATGGTGTCCAATCCACCTTCGCCAACCCATTGCTGCCGCCGGGCCAGCAGACGACCGCATACTGCGGCCACGCGCGAGCGCCAGCGGCGCGGCACTTTTCGCCTTCCACCAGCAAGACAGGCGCATCGGGCTTGCTGTGCAGATCATCAAGCCCCAACAGCGGTCGCGGTTCGGGGAAATGCTGCAGGCACCACTGGCGCTTGCCCTCCGGACTTACGCACCACGTAACCGTCGGAGTCCATTTGCGCGGTCGCCCTGTCTCGCGGTCGGGAAACTCGGCGCGCAAGACGTATCCAAGCAAGCGACCATCGGCCGAGCGGTAGGCATCGGCGCGCGATGTCTTCATGCGCGTCATTCGCGATCGCTTCGGATTCCATATCGGAACGGTCCAGCCGCCATCGGTGAGCAGCTCAGGAGCGTCGTCGGGCACCGGAATCAGCGGCAACCAGGTGGCATCGGTCAAGCCCGAATCTTCAGCGCGAATTCCTTTGCGCGCATTGGCGAATTCGTGCGCGCCGAGCTGTACGCAAGCTTCCTTGAACGTGCACCCGGTGATCCGTTGCAAGAATCCGATTACGTCATGATGCGCGCCACAACCAAAGCAATGCACGAAGCCCTTGTTGGGAATGACATGGAACGAAGGCGTATTCTCCGCATGGAACGGGCACAGCCCACTCCACTCGCGCCCATGTCGGCGCAGTTCCACGTAGCGCTCAACGACTGTCACCAGGTCTACGCTTGCCTTCAGCGCATCGACATCAAGCTCGCGCGGCACGGCCCGCCCCCTGCTGGCGCCGTGCCAGCATTCGATACTGCACACGCAGGTAATCGCGCACGCGTTCCCGGCATCCTTCCTTCCCCGTACAGTCGCTGGAGGGACAGTGTTCTGGAATCTGATCAATCGCGGCAGCCCACGTGTCCCGCGGTCGCTGCGCGATGCGCAATGCCGCACCCATGCACCGGCTAACGCTCATACACACCCTCGCAAAGGCAACTGGCGTTGGGTGCAATTCACCGTCTCGTCTTCAAGCCGGAGCGCTTCGTGCTCGGCCCAGGCATCGTCACCCGGCGCCAACCCGGGCTCATCTAGCGCACGACGCGCCACTTCCATCGCCTCACGGGCAGACGCGCTTCGGCCTGCGCGGTGTCGGATAGCGCGGTAGGCGCTGCCGCTTGCTCCCCCTGTTGCCATCCGCATCAGCCCCCCTGCTCCACCATGCCCTCGATGCGGCGTAGCAGCGCCGTGAGTTTGGTTTGCGCGCGATGCACGGCATTCTTGATGCCGGCGTACTCCTGCGGTGTCAGGACGCCATCGGCAAATGCCTGGTGAATGGCCGTGCCGAGGTCACCTTGCTTTGCCCATACAGCCGCGACCAGTTCTAGCACTGCCATGTCCGACGCATCGGTGTCATCAGCCGTCGGGAGCTCAAGCACCACGCGTTCGCACTCGCTGGCGGCCGCGCGCAGGATGCGATCGTCACCCGTTAGTTGGGTGACGCGAACGGCTTCACGCAACGTCAAGTGATGTGTGGTGTTGGTGGGGTTGACCTTGTTTCGCAGGATCGCGGCCGACATGTCCAGGCGCGGCGCGAGTGACTCGCTACCACCCGGAAAATCGTGAACCACGGCGTGCGCCGCATCCGCAACGTTCACGAGAGGCCTCCGCGAACGTGTTTTGCGAGATCTGAGAGGATCAGGATGCCGGCATGTTCAATGCCGCCCCGCCCCATTCGTTTCGATTTTCCAGCCTGCGCACATTCGATGTGTCCACCGGCGTTGGCTCGGTGGTTGCAGTTTTCTTTGGCCCCGCTTTCCAAGTCCCAGGCAAGGCTGATCCCAACGGCCAGCGCGGTTGCGATGCCAGCAAGCCAGAGGAAAGTTGCCATGTTCGCGATTGAGTTCGCCCTTCGCTCGGGACCATCGGTTCTAAGGCGACGAGCGTCCCGTGAGTGGACCACCAACTCTAGGATGTCGGTGTCGGTCAGTGTTCGGCGTGCACGGGGCATTCAGGCGGCCTCTGGATTTGCTGAAGCGTCGTCCGGCCGTTTGTTCCTTGAATGCAAGTCATGAAGCCGGACAGCAGCCATTCCCACCGGGGCTTTGGTTCGGCCTTGCTTGATGTCGCTTACGCCTTGAGGACTTAGACCAATGGCTCGCCCCAACGCTGTTAGCGACCACCCCAGCGCCTCTAGGTCGCGAATTCGGTTTGACCAGGAGATCTCCATGGGCGGCATCCTATGGGATGCCATAGACGAATGTCAACGGTATCCCATAATGGGTTTCCGTAAGACTCGTTGCATGACCATAGGCGACCGAATCAAGCAGGCGCGCGCGGCGCGCGGAATGTCCCGCCCTGAGCTCGCCGAAGCGGCCCGAATCAAGTATCCGACGCTGGCCGGGATCGAAAACAACGACCAGGCGGGGACGACTCAGCTGCCACAGCTGGCGGCGGCCCTGCGCGTCAACATACGTTGGTTGCAGTCAGGCAAGGGCCCTAGGGACATCGGAGTCGAAGAAGATCCTGCGGGCGATTGGGCCGACATTCGAGCCTTCGAGCAGCATGTTGGTGCTGGGGCGGGAACTGAGGCACAAGAATATGCTGAAACCCACGCTCTCAAGTTCAAGACTAGCAGCCTTCGAAAACAAGGCTTGCTTGGGCGCAAGTTGGCCGTCTTCTATGCCAAAGGCGATTCGATGCTGCCCCGCATCCATACTGGTGATGCGATCCTGTTTGACGAGCAGGACACTACCCCAGTGGACGGCGGCGTCTTTGTCGTCGCTTGGCGCGGCGAAGTGTACGTAAAACGTATTGAAATCGTGGACGATATCGTATTGGTGAAAAGCGACAACCCCAATGGCGACCATCAATGGCGCAAAGCAAAGCGCCTCGATAGCCCGCGCGACCCCATAGAAATACTGGGTCGCGTCCGCTGGATTGGAAGTTGGGAAGGCTAGCTGGCGTTTAGCAAAGGAGCCCTGGTGAAAGCGAATCGACTATATGTCGTGTTAGGGCTTGTTTTCGCGGGCTTCATTTTGATCGTGGTCGCAATAGCGCTTGGTGACTCCGCACCGCACGTACCGCCGAGCACACTCACATCGACGCAAACGGACGACGCGAGAGGTGCCCGTCCACAAAAGCGAAACCCCGCGTTCGTGCGCGCGAAGGATGTGCCTTGGATATGGCCACTCGTTTCACGCGAAGCGACTATCACATGCAGTGGCGCACCCACGGGCCCGAATGCCCTAACTGTGACAATTGCGGGCACCCAGTATGCCCTCAATGGCGTGGCGCGTTCGGCGGGCTACCAAGACCTAGGAGCACATTGGCTCGACGATGACACCGGGTCGGGGGGTAAGGTGAGCCTAAGGGATCTCACCACCTTCGCATTATCTCTCTGCACGGAGAATGCACCCGACGCAAAGGTCATGGAGTCACCTCAAAAGCTCGCAGTTGAGTTGGGATTGAAAGAAATGCAGCGGCACGTCGTTGCGAAGTTGAAGGACCCCGCAAGTGCCCAATTTAGGAACCTCACTTATGAAGTGGGCCGACACATAGGCTGTGGCCAAGTGAACGCCAAAAATGCTTTCGGTGGGTACACGGGGTTTCACTACTTCAGCGTGCTGATGGCACCCGGGAGTGAGCCGGACGTCTGGATCGATTCCGGAGAAGACGAATTGGCGAAGGTCGTTTGCACTACAAATTCCCCAAGGCTATAGCGGTCACACCATAGGTCGGGCCTAACTTATGGAATCCCATTGACAGGAAGTTATGGGATGCCATAGAGTCACCCCGTCCGGTTCCCCCGGACGGGCGACCGGCGGGTCGCCAAGCCGCCGACAGTCCCCCCGGCGTGTCCCCTGGCCTGACCCGCCGGCGCCCTCTTCTTTCTGGAGAGGTCGCCATGTTCGAATCAACGCCTAACCCCAACGATATCGACGGCGATGCGCCTGCCGCGCTACCGCACGTTGCCGTGCGCTGTCTGCGCAGCTGCACCAGTGCCGACCATGCGCACGCCGAAGGCCTGCGCTGCGGACACACCAAGCGCCCTATCGAAAGGCTGCACGCAGCGAGCCTTCGCACGGAATCCCGTGCGCGCGAGCTGGCTCGGGGGGCACGTTGATGGCGATCGGCACTGGCACGGGGTTCGTTAACTTTCAAACGGGCCGCAGTTTTCTCCTGACCATGAAGGTTGACTGTGACGATCTGTGGGCGGGCGCAAGCGCCGCGAGTAAGTTCAACACGGTTGCTTGCACTAGTACGCGGGACCGCTTCGTGTATGCAGGCCGTGACTATCTGTCCATCGGCAGCACATTGTTCTACATGCAGCCGCGGCCACTCAAAAAGGCGCTGCACTGGTTGCGTGAGAACGGCATCGAGGTGCGCGACTAATGCCCGCGCTCATCATTCCCATCTATCCGGCGCGCCGCGCGGTCCAAGCACTCAGTGACATCGGCCGTGTGGATCTTCGCCGCCAAGCGGTGCAACTCGTCGTGTCCGAAGTTCGGGCTGGTAATGACGGTCTCCATGTGGCTCGCATGATTGCGTCGCATCGCCGGCAGCAGGTCACGCAAGGCGGTGCTGCATGAGCAACGCGCCGATTGATGTGCTGGTGGTGCAATTGGCCGTGGAGCCTGCTGGCTCTCTTGGCCAGTGGCGCGGCGTCGCCTACATCGATGGCGTCGCTGAGTTCCCGACGATCGAAACCTTCGACACCAAAGAGGGTGCGGAGCGCGCTGCGCGGAAGCTCCGCCTGCACGCGGAATCCCTGGCACGGGAGAACGCTGCTGCTCGCGCCGCCGTTGCCGGCATCGGAGGGGCGAAGTGATCTCACGGCCGGATGCCCGCCGCTCCTATACGTCGCACGCCCCGCTGCCGCAACGCGTTGGACCGCCCGCCTGGTGCCCACATGGGGACGACCCCTACTGCGCGCGTTGCATGCCCGAGGGGCTCCTCATTCATTCCAACCAAGACATCGAATCCCGAAGCGACTGGGTTCGAAAAGGAGAACACGCGTGAACGAACAATGGGTCTTTATGGTGGCACTGCTCGCCTTGACGGCGGTGAACATCGGCATCGGCATCTACGGAACGCGCGCCACGCATTTCGACATTCACACCGTTGAAGCTCGTGATTCGGTGGAACTTGAAAAGCGCGCGGATGCAATCGCCGCCGCCTCGCGGAAAGCGCGCGATCTGGCCGACCAGGCCTACCGCGTTGGAGATGCGGAAGCGCGTCGCTTCTGGCTCCAAGTGCAGAGCGCATGCAGCGATGAAATCCAGGATGTCGCACGGGCATTGAAGGTGCACGGCCAATGAGCAAGCGCACTCCCCTTCCCATAGGCGCGCTTGAGAGCATTCAGGCATCCACCCCTGACTTCACTCCGCCCCATAAGCGCACGGGCTTCGTCCGCTGGTACGCCGGCTTCGTGATTGTCCTTGCTTTCCTGGCAATCGTTGGCCGCCTCTGGAACTGACATGCAGATCACACCGCTGATGCGTGAAGCCCTAGTGGCTTGCGCCCATTCCATCGACGGAAAACTGCGCCGCACGCGTGGCGGCTATGTGGCTACCGGTTCGGCCGTTCCTATTTTCACCAAGCGGCTCGTGCGCGCACTTCACAACGCCTGGTTGTTGCAGCTTCACGGCGCGTACGACGAGAGCGCCACGCTCACGGCCAAGGGTGCGAGCGTCGCCGCAGAGATTCTACCGCCGCGCTCGAATGCCTCGCGGAAGGTGGCCGCATGAGTCTGAAGCATAGACCGAACCGCTCCCAGCGCGTGCTGCGCTATCTCGTCAGCAGCCCAAAGCCGCTATCGGTGGCCGAAATACTGCAATGCGTCGAGCCGAGCGGCGACCGGCGCGCAATGTGGGGCTGCGTCTCCACCCTAGAACGCGCCGGCAAGATTGTGCGCAGAGGCGGCGGTAACGTCGCGCGCTTCGCTGCAGCGGCCGATGCGCTGGTGGACAGGCGTGTTCGCCTGGTCATTCCTTCGAAGCCACCGGCTTCGAAGACCGCTGCGCCACGCAAGGCCATTTTGGGCAGCAGCACGACGGTTCCCACTGCCGCCGCTTTCGGGAATCAGCAGAGCAGCAGGAGTGCCTTGGGACGTGCGCTCACCGCAGCCGAAGAGAAACGGCGACTCAGCGAGGAGCTCGCGCGTGATGTCGCCGCCTATCACGCCAACGGCGGCAAGACCCAGCATTTGCGCCCAGGCGAGTCTGCGCAATCCATTCGCGAAGCAGAGGCCGCACGCAAGCAACGCGTCCTCAATGAGGCGCGCGTCTATCCAAGAACCACCACAAAGGACCACTGATGTTCAACCACGCACTTCTTCTGGACGGGCCGGATTTTCTGGGCGCCGTCGCCGATGCAGAACTTGGCCAGGGGAACACCATCAACGCGGCGGAGTACCTGAAACGACAACGCGAATGGGCTGCCGACAAAAAAGCCATCGAGGACCTGCAGGCGCAAGTCGATTCGCTTCTCGCCGCTCGACGAGCAGCCCGCGCTCTGCCCATGCACAGCATCACACCTTCTGACCGGCGTTGAACTGGCCGCGCCACCAGGCATTGCCAGTCATCCTCTCCAACTGACGAGTACACATGAACGCTCAACCGTCCATCATCACTGTTCCGCTTTCGCAGCTCCGCATTTCTCCACGCAACGCTCGCAAGACCGGAGGCCATGATATCGAAGGCTTGGCCGCGTCCATTGCGGCGCACAACCTCCTGCAGAACCTCACTGTCACACCCGGCAAGAACGACAACGAATACCAGGTCGTTGCCGGCGGCCGCCGCCTCGCCGCGATGCAG
Organism: Pseudomonadota bacterium; assembly: GCA_023390905.1. Classification (GTDB taxonomy): domain Bacteria; phylum Pseudomonadota; class Gammaproteobacteria; order Xanthomonadales; family Xanthomonadaceae; genus Pseudoxanthomonas_A. The sequence goes on from JAEWBY010000035.1 coordinate 42,958, forward strand.
CTGCTGCGCGACCGTGGCCAGCTGGACGCGGAGTTCAGCGTGCCGTGCAAGCTCATCACCGACGACGACGTGGCACTCGAGGCCAGCACGGCTGAAAACACGCTGCGCGAGGCAATGCATCCAGCCGATCAGTTCGACGCGTTCAAAGACATGGTCGAGGCGAAGAAGTCCATCCCCGACATCGCCGCCCACTTCGGCGTGACGGAACTGGTGGTCAAACAGCGGCTGAAGCTGGCGAACGTCGCGCCCAAGCTGGTGCAGGTGTACCGCGACGGCGGCATGGACCTCGAGCAACTGCAGGCGCTGGCGCTGACAGACGACAAAAAGCTGCAGGAGAAGGTGTGGTTCGGCGCCAAGAACGATTGGAACCGCAGCGCTCGCGACATCCGCTACGCGATCACCACCAGCGAGGTACGCGGCGACTCGACGATCGCGCGCTTCGTCGGCCTCGACGCATACGAGGCTGCCGGCGGGCCGGTTCGCCGCGATCTCTTCTCCACCCGTGGCGAGGTATTCCTCGGCGACAAGGCACTGCTGGACAAACTGGCCCTGGACAAGCTGGAGGCGATCGCGAAGTCCGAGCGCGACGCCGGATGGTCCTGGGCGGAAGCGCATCTCGGCCTCGACTACGACAAGCTCGCTGCCTTCCCTCATTTCGGTGTCGGCCCGAAGCGGGAGAAGCCCACCGCGGCAGACAAGGAACGTATCGCCGTGCTCGATGCGCGCCTGGCCGAGATCGCCAAGCTGATCGACGAGGACGACGAGAACGAGACGCTCGATGTCGATGGTCGTGAGGCGCTCGAGGACGAGGCTAACGACATCAACACGGAGCGCTATGCGCTTTCCGAGGGCCGCGAGGTATGGCCGACCGAGGTGATGGCGAAAGCCGGCGTGGTGGTGTGCATCGGATACAACGGTCTGCAGGTCGAGCGCGGCCGCCTGCGCCCCGGTCAGAAGGCGACGGCCTCCGGTACCGTGACGGGTTCCTCGAAGGATGGAAAGAAAGAGCCCAAGAAGGCGACGCTGAGCCAGGACATGGTCACCCGCCTGGAAATGCATCGCGCGGCGGCGATCCGCGAGCACGTCGCGGCACGGCCAGCGATGGCCCTGCAACTGCTGCTGACGCACCTGCTCACCAAGCTGTTTACCGATAGCTACGCCGAGTCGGTGCTGGGCCTGACGCCCGCCAACCAGCACAAGGAAGCCCGCGTCCAGATCGAATCGAAGTTCCAGGACCTCGGCAAGGCCGCTGCGCGCAAGGCGATCGACGAGCGCACCGCCAACTGGAAGAAGGCGGGGCTCCCAGGGAAGGCGTCGGAGATCTTCGGCTGGGTCGGCAAGCTCGACCAGGCGAAGCAGCTGGACCTGCTGGCGCTGGCAACCGCGCTTACCGTCAGCACTAACGGCGGCCACCGCGGCCAGGCGCTGGCCGAGCAGTTCGAAGTGGACATGACCACTTGGTGGGCGCCGAGCGCGGATTCGTTCGTTTCGTTGGTGCCGAAGGTCCTACTGGCAGAAGCGGTGACCGACGTGGATGGCAAGGCTGCTGGCGAGGCCGTGCTGGCAATGAAGAAAGACGCCGCAATGGCAGATGCCGCCAAGCGCCTGCAGGGCAAGGGGTGGCTGCCGAAGCCGCTGCGCGGCGCCGGCTACAAGGTCGGTAAACCTGCTGCTCCCAACGCGGCCACACCTGCGGCCAAGGCGAGGGGCAAGGAAAGCGCATCCGCGGCAAAGAAGGCGACTAAGAAGGCCACCAAGAAACCTGCCAAAAAGGCTGCAAAAGCACCCGCGAAGAAGGGGGTGCGTCGGTGAACACCAGACCCGACTTCGCGATGATCACCCCACAGGCTCACGAGTTGCCGGAGTTGCTGGCGCGCGCTTACGAAGTAGTGCATCACGGCATTGACTGTCCGTCGATTGGCGGTAATGGCGATGCTGACTGCAAGTGCGATGCCGTCTCGTTCTTGCGCGACTTAGAAACCGCCCTGAAAGCCCGGCAAGGGGGATGCGTGATGGGTGACAGGACCACCGACTACAACGAAGGACCAATATGGCAAGCATTTGGGTTGACGCGCGCCAGTTATGCCGTGTTTCCAAGGCGGGCCCTTCAGTCAATGCCATGGGATTGGCAAAAAAGGATGCTCGACCTGATAAACGAAATGCACGACACACTTGGCAGCGAAGCTATCGATGGGAATTGGACCGTGCAGCTTCGTGTCGGCGGCAAATTTGTCAAAGACTGGCGCTCAGATTATCGCCACACAGGCCCGCTTCCTGTATTCGCCGCCGCTGAGAACGCGCGGGAGGGGTGATGGCTGACAACAAACCCCTAATCGAAATCGGCCCAGGCACGTTCCGAATCAGCGAGGACGCGCCACAGTTGCCGGCCTGGATTTACACCTCAATGACGCGCATTGCCCGATGGCTGAACCGAGAGATGTCGGGCCGCAGCCCAAAGGATTGGATGGGGCCATCGCAGCCCAGTGGCAAGGATTCAAGGAAATCGTAGATGGCCGCCCACGAGATTCCACCAGCTCTGTTAACCCTGATCGAGGCGCTTGCCGATGATGTCGCGGCAGATTATCTGCGCCAACAGGCCGCGCCTGAGAACGCTCCTCCGACGGACCGACCAGATCACGTCCCGTTGCACTCGATAGACCGCGCCGCCTAAAGTCCGCCCCGTGAGAGTCGCCGCCTACGCCCGCTACAGCTCAGATCAACAATCGGCCGCAAGCTTGGAAGACCAGCTGCGCAATTGCCGTGCCTTCGCCTCGCGGATGGATTGGCCTCCACCGACCGTATATTCTGATGCGGCGCTTTCGGGCGCGCGAAATGATCGGCCAGGTTACCGTCGGCTGCTCGATGACGCGACCAAGTTCGATGTCATCATCCTGGACGATCTATCCAGGCTGTCGCGCGACAATGTTGAAGTTCAACAGCAGGTCCGGCGACTGAAGTTCGCTGGCGTCCGCGTGATCGCCGTGAGCGATTGCATCGATACCGCCGACAAGGCGCACAAACTTGGCGTTGGCCTGCGCGGCTTGATGGGCGAACTGTATCTCGATGATCTCAGAGACAAGACGCACCGAGGCCTGACTGGAAGAGCGCTGAGCGGAGCCAGTGCTGGCGGCTTGCCATTTGGCTATCGTGTGGCGGGCACGGGTATGCGGGCCATCGATCCCACTCAGGCTGCTGTCGTTCGACGCATTTTCGAGGAGTATGTCTCTGGTGCCAGCCCGCGCGAGATCGCTGCGAATCTGAACCGCGACGGGGTCCCTTCGTCACGCGGAAGCACATGGGCGATGTCAGCCATCTATGGCGACAAGAAAAGAGGCATTGGCATCCTCTCCAACCCCATCTATGTTGGTCGCCAGATTTGGAATCGCAGCAGATGGGTCAAGCATCCCGACACCGGACGGCGCATCCGTCAAGAGCGTCCTGAAAGCGAATGGGTTGTAACAGAGCACCCAGACCTGGCGATTGTGGAGATTGCCGTATGGGAGCGTGCGCAGCGTCGCATGGGAAGCAGTCGTCAAACGCATGTGCGTGCTGGACGGCGCCCCAAACATCTGCTGTCCGGTCTGCTTCGCTGCGAAATGTGTGGCGGCCCACTCGTGGTGATCGATCTCTATCGATACGGCTGTAGCACACACAAGGATCGTGGCGACGCCGCATGTCCCAACAGGCTCCGCCTTCCCCGCAAATCTGCCGAGGCGGCGCTGCTCGCGGGTATCCAGGAACAACTGCTTTCCGAAGAAGCGTTCCAAGCTGCCCAGCGTGCGGTGCAGGCTGCACTCAAAAAGGCCGCACCTAATACGACAGAACTCGAGCGCAGACTAGATCGAAACGAGCGCGAGAGGGAGAACATTCTCGCGGCGATCCGCGCAGGAATACTCACCCCATCCACGAAGGCCGAGTTGGAGCGCGCCGAGGCCTCATGTGAGACCTCACGCCGCGATCTCGCTGCGGCGCGGGCGCAAACCCCTGCACGCATGCTTCCCAGACTGAGGGAGCGTTGGGAGGCCGTTACGCGCGACCTCGCCGCTCGCGGCAAGAATCTCCCTCGAGCGCGCGCAGCAATCAGGGAACTCCTCGGAGACAACATCATCGTCCGAAACGAAAACGGCGACCTCGTTGCCGAGATCGCCGATTCGTCTGATGCGCAGATAACTGTGGTAGCGGGGGCAGGATTTGAACCTGCGACCTTCGGGTTATGAGCCCGACGAGCTGCCAGACTGCTCCACCCCGCAGCAGAAGCGGAATTATGGGGACTTCGCGGAAATTATGCAAGTCATCTGAGCGATGAAAACGATGATCAGCCTGCGAATGCCTGCTGGCACCACGCCATGATCGGATTCCAGCCGATGCCCAGCACGAGCAGCGCCAATGCGTTCACGCCGAACACGAGCGGCACCACGCGATCCTGGCGCGGCGGCTGACGCTCGCCCACCGGCTCATCGAAGTACATCACCTTGATGACACGCAGGTAATAGAAGGCACCGATGACCGCGCACACGATGCCGACAATCGTCAGCCACACTAAACCGCCCTTCAGCGCCGCGCCCAGGACCACCAGCTTGGCCCAGAAGCCGAGGAACGGCGGCACGCCGGCCAGCGAGGCCATCACGCACAGCACCAGCCCGGCCTGCCACGGATTGCGGGCGTTCAGGCCCTTGAAGTCGTCGATGCGGTCGGCTTCGAAGCCTTGCCGCGAGAGCACGATGATCGCCCCGAACGCCGCGGCCGACATGATGGCGTAGCTGATCGCATAGAACAGCGCGGCCGCATAGCCGGTCTCCCCGCCGCCGGCGAAACCCACCAGCAGGAAGCCGACGTGGGACACGGTCGAATAGGCCAGCATGCGCTTGAGGTTGGTCTGCGCGATGGCGATCAGATTGCCGACGACCAGCGACGCGGCGGCCAGGCCGGCCAGCAGCCACTGCCATTGCGCGGTCAGCGGACCGACGCCATCGGCCAGCACCCGGAAGGCCATGCCGAACGCCGCCAGCTTGGGGCCCGCACTGATGAACAGGGTGACCGGCGTCGGCGCGCCCTGATACACGTCAGGCAGCCACATGTGGAACGGCGCCGCGCCCAGCTTGAACGCGATGCCGGCGATCACGAACACCACGCCGGTCAGCAACAGCGTGCGCTCGCCGCTGCCGGCGATCGCGGCGTTGATGGCCGGCAGATCCAGCGAGCCGGTCGCGCCATAGATCAGCGACATGCCGTACAGCAGCAGGCCCGAGGCCAGCGACCCCAGCACGATGTACTTCATCGCCGCTTCCGAAGACAGGCCGTCCTCGCGATTCAGGGCGACCAGTGCGTACGAGCACAGCGCAAGCAGCTCCAGGCCCAGGTACACCATCACCAGGCTGCCCGCCGACACCATCATCATCATGCCGACAGTGGCGAACAGCAGCAGCACCGGCACCTCGCCCTTGTACAGCGTGCGCTCGCGCAGGTACGGCCATGCGTACAGCAGGGACAGCGCGCTGACCAGCAGGATCGCCAGCTTGGTGACGTTGGCCATGATGTCGCGGACGAACATGCCGTTGAACACGATCCCGCCGCCGCCGACGTTGGCGAAGATCATGCAGAACGCGATCGCGAGGGTCGCCAGCGCCAGCACATGGGTGATCACGCGCTGGCGTTCGCTCAGGAACAGATCCAGCATCAGCAGCGCGAACGCGCCGGCAATCAGCACCAGTTCCGGCAGCAGCGGCAGCAGGTCGGTTGCGGCGGGGAGCATCGAGGTGGTCATCATTCTTCCTTACAGCTTGCTGGTGGCGAGCTGCATCGCCAGTTGCGCGATCGACGGCTCCATCAGGTCGGTCAGCGGCTTGGGATAGACACCGATCGCCAGCACGCCCAGGGCGAACACGCCCAGCACCAGCGCTTCGCGCTTGTTGATGTCGGTCAGTTCGGCGACGTGCGAATTGGCGACTTCGCCATACATCACGCGCTTGATCAGCCACAGCGTGTAACCGGCGCCGATGATCAGCGTCAGCGCCGCGAGCAGCGCGATGAACGGATGCTTCTGGAACGACGCCAGGATCACCATGAACTCGCCAACGAAACCGCTGGTGCCCGGCAGGCCCGAATTGGCCATGCCGAACAGCACGAAGAACACGCCGAACCACGGCATCACGTTCGCCACGCCGCCGTAGTCCTTGATCATGCGGGTATGCATGCGGTCGTACAGAACGCCCACGCACGAGAACATCGCACCGGACACGAAACCGTGCGAGATCATCTGCACCATCGCGCCCTGCAGGCCCAGGCGCGCGCCGTCCAGATTGCCGGCATCGCGCACCAGGGTGAACGCGATGAAGATGCCGAGCGTGACGAAGCCCATGTGCGAAACCGACGAATACGCGATCAGCTTCTTCATGTCCTCCTGCACCAGCGCGACCAGGCCGACGTACACCACGCCGATCAGCGAGAGCACGATGACGACGTTCGCATACTCATGGCCCGCGTCCGGCACGATCGGCAGGCTGAAGCGCAGGAAGCCGTAGCCGCCGATCTTCAGCATGATCGCCGCCAGGATGACCGAACCGGCGGTCGGCGCTTCCACGTGCGCGTCCGGCAGCCACGTGTGCACCGGGAACATCGGCACCTTGACCGCGAAGGCGATCAGGAAGGCAAAGAACAGCCAGGTCTGCTCCTTCATCGACAGCGGCGCGGCGGCCAGTTCGGCCAGTGCGAAGCTGCCGGTCTTCAGGTACAGGTAGATCAGCCCGACCAGCATGAACACCGAGCCGAGGAACGTGTAGAGGAAGAACTTGATCGAGGCGTAGATGCGGCGCGGGCCACCCCACACGCCGATGATCAGGAACATCGGGATCAGCATGCCTTCGAAGAAGACATAGAACAGCATCGCATCGAGCGCGCAGAACACGCCGACCATCAGGCCTTCGAGGATTAGGAACGCGGCCACGTACTGGCTGACGCGCTTTTCGATCGAGCTCCAGGCACCGATCAGCGCCAGCACCGTGGTCAGCGTGGTCAGTACGATCAGTGCGACCGAAATGCCGTCGGCGCCGAGCGCGTACCAGATGTTGAAGGCCGGAATCCACGCATGGCGTTCAACGAACTGCATGCCGGGGTTCGGGAATTCGAATCCGGTCAGCAGCGGCAGGCTCGCCACGAATGTCAGCAACGCCACGCCGAGCGCCACCCAGCGGGCGGCATCGGCGCGTCGATTGCCGAGGGCAAGGACCAGCGCACCGCCGAGAATCGGCAGCCAGATCAGAATGCTAAGCAAAGGCCAGTTCGACACGTGTGGTATCCGTTAATCAGCGCCAGGGCGTCATTGCCAGGGCGTTACTGCCAGAACCGGATGAGCACGGCCAGCAGGGCAATCAGGCCGAGAATCATCGCGAAGGCATAGTGGTAGAGGAAGCCGGACTGGGTACGGCGCAACAGGTTCGCCGCCAGATCGATCAAGCGCGCGCTGCCGTTGACCGCGACGCCATCGATCAGGTGCGTGTCGACTGCGCGGGAGGCCCGGCCCAGCTTGACGCCGCCGCCGGCCAGCCCGCCAATCCACAGGTGATCCATCCAGTACTTCTGGTCCAGGATGTTGGTCAGGAACGCGCCGATCGGGCTGTTGCGCATGCGCGCCGGCACGCTGGGCGGCAGGACGATGTAGAGCAGCGTGGCGGCGGCGAAGCCGGACAGCGTCAGCCAGAACGGCCACGCCTGCATGCCGTGCAGCGCGTACTTCAGCGGACCGTGCCACAGCTCGGTCTTCAGCGCGCCCACCGTGTCGGCCATCGGCGCGATGAAGTCGATGGCGCCGAGGAAGAATGGCGTGCGCTCGTGGTGGCCGGTCCAGTCCGTACCGAACAGCATCGGGCCGATGGTGAAGAAGCCGATGAAGATCGAGGGAATCGCCAAGAGGATCAGCGGCAGCGTGACCACCCACGGCGACTCGTGCGGCTCATGCGCACCGTGGTGTCCGTGATCGTCGTGGCCATGATCGGCGTGCCCGGCGTGATGCGCGTCGGCATGCGCATCGTGTGCGGCCTGATCACCGGCGTGATCGCCATGCCCGTGATCCGCGTGCGCGTCACGGAAGCGTTCCTTGCCGAAGAACGTCAGGTACAGCAGGCGGAAACTGTAGAAGCTGGTGACGAACACGCCCAGCAGCACCGCCCAGTACGCATAGCTGGCGACCCACTCGCTCGGCCCGCTGATGCCCTGCGCCATCGTGCCCAGCTCGGCGATCTTGCCGGCGAACTCGGTGGCGGTTTGGTGATGCTTCTCGACCGCCTCGATGATCGTGTCCTTCGAGTAGAAGCCCGAGAAGAACGGCGTGCCGACCAGCGCCAGCGTACCGATCAGGCTGGTGATGAAGGTGATCGGCATGTACCTGCGCAGGCCGCCCATCTTCCGCATGTCCTGCTCATGATGCATGCCGATGATGACCGAGCCGGCGGCCAGGAACAGCAGCGCCTTGAAGAAGGCGTGCGTCATCAGGTGGAACACCGCGGCCGAATACGCCGACGCGCCCAGCGCCACGGTCATGTAGCCGAGCTGCGATAGCGTCGAGTACGCGACCACCCGCTTGATGTCGTTCTGCACGATGCCGATCAGGCCGGTGAAGAATGCGGTGGTCGCGCCGATGAACAGCACGAAGTCCAGCGCCGTCTGCGAAAGCTCGAACAGCGGCGACATGCGCGCGACCATGAAGATGCCGGCGGTCACCATCGTCGCGGCATGGATCAGCGCGGAAATCGGCGTCGGGCCCTCCATCGAATCCGGCAGCCACACGTGCAGCGGCACCTGCGCGGACTTGCCCATCGCACCGATGAACAGACAGATGCAGATCACCGTCGCGCTCGACCAGATCACCGGCGTGTCCAGCACCTGCCAGGTGTGGCCGAACAGAGTGAGCGCGCCGGACCACACCGGCATCTGCCCGCCCGGCAGCAGCGTGGCATTGGCGAACACGGTGGCGTAGTCCAGCGTACCGAACAGGAACAGCACTGCCGCGATGCCGAGCAGGAATCCGAAGTCGCCGACGCGGTTGACCAGGAACGCCTTCAGATTGGCGAAGATCGCCGTCGGCCGCTTGAACCAGAAACCGATCAGCAGGTACGAGACCAGGCCCACCGCTTCCCAGCCGAAGAACAACTGCAGGAAGTTGTTGCTCATCACCAGCATCAGCATGCTGAAGGTGAACAGCGAGATATAGCTGAAGAAGCGCTGGTACCCCGGATCATCGGCCATGTAACCGATGGTGTAGATGTGCACCAGCAACGACACGAAGGTGACCACCACCATCATCATCGCGGTCAGCCGATCGATCATGAAACCGATGTGCGCGCTGTAGTTGCCGACCTCGAAGAACGTGTAGATGTTCTGGTTGAACGGCGATGCGCCGCCTTCGACGAGCTGGTACAGCACCCAGCACGAAAGCGCGCAGCTCACCGCCACGCCGAGGATGGTGACTGTGTGCGCACCGGCGCGGCCGACCTGGCGGCCGAACAGACCGGCGATGATGCTGCCCAGCAGCGGCGCCAGCACGATGGCCAGCAGCACGTTCTTGGAGAGGATGACTTCCAGACCTGTCATGGGTGCATCAGCCTTTGAGCGAATCGACTTCGGCGACGTCGATCGTGCGCCGGGTGCGGAACAGGGTGACCAGGATCGCCAGGCCGATGGCCGCTTCGGCCGCGGCCACGGTCAGGATGAAGAACACGAAGATCTGCCCGGCCGCATCGCCCAGTTCGCGCGAGAACGCGACGAAGTTGATATTGACCGACAGCAGCATCAGCTCGATCGACATCAGCAGCACGATCACGTTCTTCCGGTTGAGGAAGATGCCGGCCAGGCTGATGCAGAACAGCACGGCGCCAAGCGCCAGCAGATGACCCAGGGTAATCATGCGTTGCCCTCCCCTTCGCCCTGCGTGGCGGCGCGGGCCGGCTTCTCCGCAGGCATCTTGATCATGCGGATGCGATCGCCCGCCTTGACGCGCGACTGCTCGGACGGATTCTGGTGCTTGGTGCCTTCACGCTTGCGCAGCGTCAGCATCACCGCCGCCACCACGGCCACGGTCAGGATGATCGCGGCGAACTCGAACGGCAGCAGGAACTTGGTGAACAGCGTGCGCGCCAGCCAGGTCGTGTTCGACACGTCGGCGGCCGCCGCGGCGGCGTTGTCCGGGAAAGCCGCGACCGTGCGTGCCTTGACGCCGATCAGCATCAGCATCTGCACCAGCATGGCGACGGCCACCACGATGCCGACCGGCAGGAACCGCACCCAGCCCTCGCGCATCTTGGCGATGTCGATGTCCAGCATCATCACCACGAACAGGAACAGCACCATCACCGCGCCGACGTACACCAGGATCAGTGCGACGCCGAGGAACTCCGCACCCACAAGCAGCCAGATGCAGGCCACCGAGAAGAACGTCAGGATGAGGCACAGCACGGCGTGCACGGGGTTGCGGACGCTGATCACTGCGCCCGCGGCGATGACCGCGGTGGCAGCGAAGATCCAGAAAGCGATATTGACCCAATCCATTCTCTCGGACCTCAGCGGAAGGCGGCGTCGGCGGCGCGGCGTTCGGCGATCTCGGCTTCAAGCCGATCGCCCAGCGCCAGCAGCTGCGGCTTGGTGACGATGTTCTGGCCGCGCTTGTCGAAGTGGTATTCGAGGATGTGCGTCTCCACGATCGAATCGACCGGGCAGCTCTCCTCGCAGAACCCGCAATAGATGCACTTGAACAGATCGATGTCATAGCGCGTGGTGCGGCGGGTGCCGTCCTCGCGCGGCGCCGAGTCGATCGTGATCGCCAGTGCCGGGCAGACGGCCTCGCACAGCTTGCAGGCGATGCAGCGTTCCTCGCCGTTCGGGTAACGGCGCAGCGCGTGCAGGCCGCGGAAGCGCGGCGACTGCGGGAACTTCTCCATCGGGTACATCATGGTGTACTTCGGCTTGAACGTGTATTTCAACGTCAGCCACAGGCCGCCGAGCAGTTCGAGCAGCAGCAGGCTCTTGAAGTAATGGATCACCTTGTTCATTACGTCAGACACCCTTCTCGAACACGCCAAAGAACACCATCACCGCGGTCACCGCGATCCAGAAGATCGTCAGCGGGATGAACACCTTCCAGCCCAGCCGCATGATCTGGTCATAGCGGTAGCGCGGGAAGCTTGCGCGGAACCAGATGTAGGCGCTGGCGAAGAACAGCACCTTCAGCAGCAGCCACGGCCAGCCGCCCACCCAGATCCAGTTGATCCACGGCGAAACGTCCGCGGTGATCCAGCCCTGCAGCGGGCTCAGCCAGCCGCCGAGGAAGAACAGCGAGACCAGGAAGCTCACCAGGATCATGTTGGCGTATTCGGCCAGGAAGAACAGCGCGAAGGCCGCACCCGAATACTCGACCATGTGGCCGGCGACGATTTCCGATTCGCCTTCGACCACGTCGAACGGCGAGCGGTTGGTCTCGGCCACGCCGGACACCCAGTACACGATGAAGAGCGGGAACAACGGCAGCCAGAACCATTCGAAGAAGCCGTTGTCGCCGGCCTGCGCGTTCACGATGTCGCTGAGGTTGAGGCTGTTGGACGCAATCATCACGCCAACCAGCGCAAAGCCCATCGCGATTTCATACGACACGACCTGCGCCGCCGAACGCATGGCGCCGAGGAAGGCGTACTTCGAGTTTGAAGCCCAGCCGGCGATGATGATGCCGTACACGCCCAGCGAGGTCATCGCCAGCAGGTACAGCAGACCGGCGTTGGCGTTGGAAAGCACCAGTCTGGCATCGAACGGCACCACCGCCCAGGCGGCGAACGCCGGCGCCAGCGTGATCAGCGGCGCCAGCACGTACATGGTCTTCTGCGCGCTGCTGGGCTGGATGACTTCCTTGAACAGCAGTTTGAAGACGTCGGCGAACGCCTGGAAGATGCCCATGCCGACATACATCGGGCCATGGCGCACGTGCATCCAGCCGATCAGTTTGCGTTCCCAGACGACATAAAACGCCACGGCGATGATCACCGGCATGGCGATCGCCAGGATCTTCAGCACGATCCACAGCGCGATGCCGATGTCGCCCATCGCGAAGAACCACTCGCGCAGCGGACCCACCGCATTGATCAACAACTCGTTCATGCGCTCACCACCGTCACGCGTCCGGCCCCCAGCGGCGCGGTCGCGCCGTAGCCGCCTTCAATCCATGCACAGCCCTGCGCCACGCGTTCGTCCACCACGACCGGCAGCGATGCCGTGCCATCGGCGGAACCGACCCTGGCGATCTGGCCTCCGGACACGCCGGCGTTCTGCGCATCCATCGGATGGATCACGATGCGCGCGCCGACATTGAGCGGGTGCGCCTGCAGTGCTTCGGCGCGGCGGACCGTGCCGTCGGTGCGGTAGATCGCCGCGCTGACCGCCAGTTCCAGTCCATCGCCGGCGGGCATTGCCGCCGCCGAAGTGGCGACCGCGACCTGCACCGGCGCACTGAGCAGTGCACGCGCACCGGCCAGATCGGTGAACTCGAACGCGGGCAGTTGCAGCTCGCCGCCGAGCGCGCGCAGCACACGCCAGCCTTCCCGCGCTTCGCCCGGCAGCTTGCCCGCCGGTTGCGTGCGCTGATCGACGCCATCGAGGTTGGTCAAGGTGGCTTCGATTTCCGGCAGCGCGCCGATCGGCAGGATCACGTCGGCGAAATCGCGCGTGGACTTGCAGGCGAAATGGCTGAACGCCACGACCCTGGCCGAAGCCAGCGCACGCGCCGAACGCGTGTCGGCAAAGTCCAGACCCGGTTCGATGCCATAGATGACGTAGGCCTTGCGCGGTTCGGCAAACATGCCGGCCACGTCGCGACCGGTCGGCAGCACGCCTTGGCGAGCGAGGCCGACGGCGTTGGCGCCCTGCGCGATGCGGCACAGCTTCGCACCGGTAGCGGCGGCGAAGTCGCGCGCGGCCGAACGCAGCGCGGCAGCCTGCGGATGGTTCTCGGCGATGCCGCCGACAATCAGCACGGCATGGGTGCCGCCCTTGACCGCATCACGCAACGCGGCGTCATCGAGCGCACTGGCGAGCTTCGACGGCGCCACGATGTGCTTGCCGGCGATGCCGAAGGCGAAGTCGAAATCCACCGGATTGACCACATGCACCCGTGCGCCCTTGCGCTGCGCCTTGCGGATGCGCTGGTGCAGCAGCGGAAGCTCGTGGCGGATGTTGCTGCCGAACACCACGATGACATCGGCCGTCTCGATGTCGGCGACCGGAGCGGCGAAGGCTTCGGCGACCGCGCCATCGGAGAAATCGCGGTTGTTGATGCGGTGATCGAGGTTGCTGGTGCCCAGGCCGGACGCCAGCTTCGCGAGCAGGCCGCCCTCTTCGTTCGACGTCGCCGGATGCACCAGCACGCCCAGATCGTCGCCACGATGGGTGCGCAGGATCTCGGCCGCCGCGGCCAGGCCTTCGGCCCACGACACCTCGCGCCACTCTCCATTGACCTTCTGCATCGGCTTGATCGCGCGATCGTCCGCGTACAGGCCCTGATGCGAATAGCGATCGCGATCGGACAGCCAGCATTCGTTGACGGCTTCATTCTCGCGCGGCACCGCGCGCAGCACCTGGCCGCGACGCGTGTGGAAGAATAGGTTCGAGCCCATCGCGTCGTGATAGCCGACCGATTCGCGCGCGATCAGCTCCCACGGACGCGCGCGGAACTGGAACACCTTGTTGGTGAGCGCGCCGACCGGGCAGACGTCGATGACGTTGCCGGACAGTTCGGTCGTCAGCGGCTTGCCGTCATACGTACCGACCTGCAGGTTCTCGCCGCGGTACATGCCGCCGAGTTCGTACGTACCAGCGATGTCCGCGGTGAAGCGCACGCAGCGCGTGCACTGGATGCAGCGGGTCATTTCGGTGGCCACCAGGGGACCGATGTCCTCGTCCGGCACCACGCGCTTGCGTTCCTGGAATCGGCTGACCGAACGGCCGTAACCCAGCGACAGATCCTGCAATTCGCACTCGCCGCCCTGATCGCAGATCGGGCAGTCCAGCGGATGGTTGATCAGCAGGAATTCCATCACGTTGCGCTGCGACTTCAACGCCTTCTCGCTGCGCGTGGCGATCTTCATACCGTCCATCACCGGCGTGGCGCAGGCTGGTGCGGGTTTGGGCATCTTCTCGACGTCGACCAGGCACATGCGGCAGTTGGCCGCGATCGGCAGCTTCTCGTGATAGCAGAAGCGCGGGATCGGGATGCCCGCCTTGTCGGCGGCCTGGATGATCATCGAACCCTTCGGCGCCGCGAGTTCGACACCGTCGATGAAGACGGTGACGTGATCCGGCGGCAGGTTCGGATTTACGGGCTGCGCACTCATGCGGCCACCTTGCCTTCAATGACCGTGCCCGCGCGCTGGTCGTCCACCAGGAAACGCTTGTTGACGATCGCGTATTCGAATTCGTTCCAGAAATGGCGCAGGAAACCCTGCACCGGCCACGCGGCGGCTTCACCGAAGGCACAGATGGTGTGTCCTTCGATCTGGCCGGCGGCGGCCTTCAGCATGTGCAGATCGTCGAGCGTGGCTTTCCGCTCGGCGATGCGGGTCAGCATGCGGTACATCCAGCCGGTGCCTTCGCGGCACGGCGTGCACTGGCCGCAGCTTTCCTTGAAGTAGAAACGCGCGATGCGCTGGCAGGCACGCACCATGCAGGTGGTCTCGTCCATCACGATGACCGCACCCGAACCCAGGCCGGAACCGGCCTTCTGGATGCTGTCGTAGTCCATCGTCAGGCCCATCATGACCTCGCCCGGCAGTACCGGCATCGAGGAACCGCCCGGGATCACCGCCTTGATCCTGCGGCCTTCGCGCATGCCGCCGCACATCTCCAGCAGTTCGGCGAACGGCGTGCCCAGACGGATCTCGTGATTGCCCGGACGCGCGACATGGCCCGACACCGAAAACACCTTCGGGCCACCGTTGTTCGGCTTGCCGAGGTTGAGGAACCATTCGGCGCCATTGCGGATGATCGCCGGCACCGAGGCGTAGGTTTCGGTGTTGTTGATCGTGGTCGGCTTGCCGTACAGGCCGAAATTGGCCGGGAACGGCGGCTTGAAGCGCGGCTGGCCCTTCTTGCCTTC
This sequence comes from Pseudomonadota bacterium, assembly GCA_023390905.1. Lineage (GTDB taxonomy): Bacteria > Pseudomonadota > Gammaproteobacteria > Xanthomonadales > Xanthomonadaceae > Pseudoxanthomonas_A. Next base: position 58,082 of record JAEWBY010000035.1, read on the forward strand.
CAGCGATTCCATCAGCGCGGTTTCTTCGCCGCAGATGTAGGCGCCGGCGCCGAGCGCGTTGTAGATGTCGATGTTGATGCCGGAGCCGAGGATGTTCTGGCCCAGCCAGCCGTGCTTGTAGGCTTCGGCGGTGGCCTCTTCCAGATGCTCGAACGGCTCGTGGTGGAATTCGCCGCGCAGGTAGTTGTAGCCCACGGTCGAGCCGGTGGCGTAGCAGGCGATCGCCATGCCTTCGATCACCGCATGCGGGTTGAAGCGCAGGATGTCGCGATCCTTGGCGGTGCCGGGTTCGGATTCATCCGAGTTGCAGAGGATGTACTTCTGCATGTCGCCCTTGGGCATGAAGCTCCACTTCAGGCCGGTCGGGAAGCCTGCGCCGCCGCGGCCGCGCAGGCCGGACTGCTTGACCATCTCGACCACGTCGGCCGGCGGGATCTTCTCTTCGATGATCCGGCGCAGCGCGCTGTAGCCGCCGGTCTTCAGATAGTTCTCGTACGACCACGGCTTGTCGAAATGCAGCGTGGTGTAGACGACCTGGTGTTCCTTCGGTGCCGGACCGACGGGGCCGTAGCCTTCGGAGGTGTGCGGATGATGTGCCATGCGCTTATTCCAGCCCGTCCAGCAGTTCGTCGACCTGGGCCGGCGTCAGTTTCTCGTGGTAATGGCCGTTGATGACGACCACCGGCGCCCCGCAGCAGGCGGCGACGCATTCTTCTTCGCGCTTGAGGTACACGCGGCCATCGGCGGTGGATTCCCCCAGCTTGCAGCCGAGCTTCTGTTCGGCATGCCTGACCAGATCCTCGGCCCCGTTGAGCCAGCAGCTGATGTTGGTGCAGAACGCGACGTTGTTGCGGCCGACCTTCTCGGTTTCGAACATCGAATAGAAGCTGGCGACCTCGTAGGCCCAGACCGGCGGAATGTCGAGGTACTTGGCGACCGCGGCGATCAGCTCGTCGCTCAGCCAGCCGTTGTTCTGCTCCTGCGCGGCGTGCAGGCCCTGCAGCACCGCCGAACGCTTGCGGTCCGGCGGAAACTTGGTCAGCCAGTGATCGATGTGCGCGCGTGTCCTGTCGCTCAGCGCCACCAGCGGATCGACGTTCTGCGTCGCTTCGAAATTACCCGTGGCCCTCATCGGTCCACCTCACCAAATACGAGATCGTAAGTACCAATCATGGCCACGACGTCGGGCAGCATGTGCCCGCGGACAATCGCGTCCATGGAAGAAAGATGGGCGAAGCCGGGCGCGCGCACCTTCAGGCGGAACGGCTTGTTCGCGCCGTCCGACACCAGATAGCAGCCGAACTCGCCCTTGGGCGCTTCGACCGCCGAATAGGTCTCGCCGGCCGGCACGCAATAGCCCTCACTGAAGAGCTTGAAGTGGTGGATCAAGGCTTCCATGTCGTCCTTCATCTCCTCGCGCTTGGGAGGGGCGACCTTGAAGTTCTTGACCATCACCGGGCCGGGATTGGCCTTCAGCCACTTCACGCACTGTTCGATGATGCGGTTGGACTGGCGCATTTCGGCCACGCGCACCAGGTAGCGGTCATAGCAGTCGCCGTTGACGCCGACCGGAATGTCGAAATCCACCACGTCGTAACGGGCGTACGGCTGCTTCTTGCGCAGATCCCAGGCAATGCCCGAGCCGCGCAGCATCGCGCCGGTCATGCCCCACGCGCGGGCCTGTTCGGGCGAAACGACGCCGATGCCAACGGTGCGCTGCTTCCAGATGCGGTTGTCGGTGAGCAGGGTTTCGTACTCGTCCACGCGCTTGGGGAATTCGCGGGTGAAATCCTCGAGGAAATCCAGCAGCGAACCTTCGCGCGCGCCATTCAGGCGCTTGAGCGCGTTGCCCTTGTGCCAGCGCGATTCCTTGTACTTGGGCATGCGATCGGGCAGATCGCGATACACGCCGCCCGGGCGGTAATAGGTGGCATGCATGCGCGCACCGCTGACCGCCTCGTAGCAGTCCATCAGTTCTTCGCGCTCGCGGAAGGCGTACAGCATCACCGCCATCGCACCCAGATCGAGCGCGTTGGATCCGATCCACATCAGGTGGTTGAGGATGCGGGTGATCTCGTCGAACATCGTGCGGATGTACTGCGCGCGCTCCGGCGCCTCGATGCCCATCAGGGTTTCGATGGCGCGCACGTAGGCGTGCTCGTTGCACATCATCGACACGTAGTCGAGGCGATCCATGTAGCCGATCGACTGGTTGAACGGCTTGGATTCGGCCAGCTTTTCGGTACCGCGATGCAGCAGGCCGACGTGCGGGTCCGCGCGCATCACGGTCTCGCCGTCCATTTCCAGGATCAGGCGCAGCACGCCGTGCGCGGCCGGATGCTGCGGGCCGAAGTTCAGGGTGTAGTTGCGGATTTCCTGCTGCGCCTCGGCCGGATTGCTGGCGAAGGTGTCGCTGCTGGGGGTCAGGATGGCGTTCATCGACGCTCCTCCCGCGCCAGGATGCGGCTGTTGCGCTCCGCCTGCGCGGTGGCAAGCCCGGCGTCGTCGCGGATCACGCGGGCCACGCCCACGCGCGGCTCGACGCTGGTGACGGGCTCGTACACCACGCGCTTCTTTTCCTCGTCATAGCGCACTTCGACGTTGCCGATCAGCGGGAAGTCCTTGCGGAA
>JAEWBY010000052.1 GCA_023390905.1 Pseudomonadota bacterium
GGCCAGGGCCGCACCGCCAGCGGCGACCGCGGGCGCAACGGCCGGCGCGCCGGCCGCGCGCACGCCCTGATCGCGCCCGTGAGCGCGGCGGACGGTACGGTATTCTTGCGCGATGCCGTTGCGAACCGTTGCCGCCACCCGCTATGTCACGCCGTTGCGTGAAGGCGGATCGATGCCCGCCATCGTCGAAGCCGACGATGACGGTCTGTATGTCCTGAAATTCCGCGGCGCCGGCCAGGGCCCGCGCGCGCTGATCGCCGAATTGATTGCCGGCGGGATCGCGCATGCACTGCAACTGCCGATTCCGGAGATCGTGTTCGTCGATCTGGATGCGGAACTGGCGCGCACCGAGGGCGATCCGGAAATCCAGGATCTGATCAAGGCCAGCGCCGGCCTCAACCTGGCGCTGGACTATCTGCCCGGCGCGGCCAATTTCGATCCACTGGCCGAGCAGCCGTCGGCCGAACTGGCCTCGGCGATCGTCTGGTTCGATGCGTTCATCAGCAATGTCGATCGCACCGTGCGCAATCCGAACATGCTGATCTGGCATCGCCGGCTGATGCTGATCGATCACGGCGCCTCGCTGTATTTCCACCATGGCTGGGACGGCAATACCGAGGGCGCGGGCAAGCCGTTCGCATTGATCAAGGATCACGTGCTGCTGCCGTTGGCCACCGCCATCGAGCAGACCGATCGACGCCTGAGCGCGATGCTGGCGCCGCCGTGCCTGGCCGATATCGTCGCGCAGGTGCCCGATGCCTGGCTGGAAGGCGGCGATGCGTTCGGCACGCCCGCGCAGCAGCGCCAGGCCTACACCGAATACCTGCAACAGCGGCTCGCGCTGCCGCATGCGTTCGTGCAGGAGGCCATCCGTGCGCGCGGCTGACAGCTACGACTACGCCGTCATCCGGGTCGTGCCGCGCGTGGAGCGCGAGGAATTCATCAACGTCGGCATCCTGCTTTCGTGCGAGCGCAGCGGTTATCTGCGCGCGCGCATCGAACTGGACGAGGCGCGCGTGCGCGCGATCGATCCGGACATCGACATCGAATCGCTGCGCCGGCACCTGGACACGATTCCGCGCATCTGCGAAGGCGGCGCGCAGGCCGGCCCGATCGGGCTGCTGCCCAAGCGCGCGCGTTTCCATTGGTTGACCGCGCGGCGCAGCGCGATCATCCAGACCTCATCCGTGCACATGGGCAAGTGCGGCGACATGGACGCGATCCTCGAACACCTGATGGATCGCATGGTCCGGGTGCGCGGCCCCGGCGCATGAGCGTCTACGTGGACGATGCGGTGCACGCATGGCGCGGGCAGCGCTGGGCGCACCTGATGGCCGACACACTGGAAGAACTGCACGCGATGGCCGCGCGCCTGGGCATCCCGCGCCGCGCCTTCCAGAACAAGACCAGCGGCGCCCATTACGATATCACCGCGGAACTGCGCGAACAGGCCCTCGCCTTCGGCGCCATCGCCGTATCACGCCACCACGATCGCGAACGTCTCAAGGCCATCATCCAGCGCGCCCGCGATCAAGGCCGCGGTCTGGCCGACTGACACACCGCGCACCCGCGTTCCCTTCCCGATCCCCGATTCCCGGATCAGAACCACTTGCGCCACCGCCCCAGCGCCACCGCCGACAGGCTGAAGGCCAGCATCACTGCCAGCGCGATCCAGAAACCCTGATCCTGGGTCTTGAAGAACTGCGCATCGAAGTTCATCCCCAGCACGCCGGCCATCGTCGCCAGCACGCCGACGATCACCGTCACGAAGGTCAGCACCTGCATGATGTTGTTGGTCTGCAACGCGGTCTGGCTGGTGAACAGATCGAAGCTGCCGATGATCATGTCGCGCGCGTTTTCCACCATGTCCATCGCCCGTTCGAACCGCGTGTCCAGCGCACCGAAGTGGCGTTCGGCCTGCTGGCTTTCGGACGGCCGGAAATCCGGCCGCGACAATGCACCGAACAGCGCACGGTGCGGTGCGAGCATCCGCCGCAGGCGCGATGCGCGGCGGCGCAACCGGCGCAGTTCCGGCAGGCAATCGCCCTGGCAGCGTTCGAGGATGTCGGTTTCCAGCCGCTCGACGCTCATCTCGAAATCCGCCACGGCGGCGAAGTAGGTCGACAACTGCCAGTCCAGCAGCGAGGCGACGAAGCTCTCGGCGCACAGCGCACCGACATCCGAGCCGGTGCCTTCGCGCTCGCGCAATTCGTCGAGGAAATCCAGCGGCGCATCGTGCACCGTCACCACCAGATTGTCCCCGGCGATCAGATGCAGCACCGCGCCATCGGCCTGGTCCGTGGTGCTCTGCGTCACCGCGACCGCGCGCGCCCAGAAATGCGCGGCTTCCTTCTGCACGCCCGGATTGCTGCCGCCGCGCATCCACGCCAGCGCGGCGTCCGGCAGGCGGCACTGGCTCCAGACCGATTGCAGCAGCGCCTCGTCCGGGCGGCACAGATCGACCCACAGCAGGCAATCGTCATCGAGCCGGACCTCCGCCAGCGCGGCGCAATCCAGTTCCCGACTCCTGCCTCCCGAATGGAACAGGCGCGCCTGGCAGGTGGCGCCGGAGTTCTGCGACATGCGGCCGATGTAAGCCGCAGCCGCGTATGGCGCCCGTGAAATTGTCGTGTCCGCCGCACCGTGCGATGCGATGCATTCAGCCGACCGGCGGCGGCGCGCGACCACGCGCTCTTCATGCCGGCGGGGCGAACGTACGTTCCCCGCGGTCGATCGCCGCGGCCCACCGGAGCCCCCACATGCCGAACCAACGCACGCCCCGCGATCAGGAACCGTCGGAACCGCAGCGCAATCAGCAGACGCCCCGTCCCGAGGATTTCGACGAGGAAGAAGAATAGGAACCTGACCCAGGCGCCCCTGTCGCCACGCCGGGCAAGCAGGCCCCGGCCAGCCACGCTGGCCGGGGTTTTCTTCGTGCGCGGCTCAGAACGGGTCGCTGCCCGGACGCACTTCCACGCCGAGCGCCATGCACAACTGCTGCATCGCTTCATCATCGCGGCTGAGTGCGATCCAGCCGGAATAGTCATCGCCGCCGCTGTTCCACTGCCACAGCGTGTAGCCGTGTTCCCGCAGGCGGTCATGGGCCACGGCCATCAGCGAAGCCACCTCGACGCCGTCGATGAAATCCTCATCGCTGGTGTCACCGCCCCAGTCGATGCGCAGGTTCCAGCGCGCGGCCAGTTCATCGATGCTCGCCACGAACGACTCGGTGTCCTTCCAGTCGACGAAGAACCCGGACGACCAGTCGATCGCCCGCCGCAGCACGAACATCGCCTCGTCTTCGTCGCCGCCGGCTTCGGCCATGCCATCGCGCCACGCGGAGAACTGGCGCAGCGCCGATTCCTCGTCGCCCGGATTGATCAGCACCAGCAGGTTCCAGATCAACGCTTCGAGATCGCCGGTGTCGATCTCCTCGTCTTCGTCGAATGCGCCCTCGTCGCTTTCGAATTCGTCATCGGGCTGGATCATCGCGCGCACTCGGTTCCGGGAGTGCGGATCGTGCACCTTCATCGTCGCGCGTGGAAGCCGGGTGCAGCGGTGACGGCCACGGTTTATCCTAGCGGCCCTTCTTCACCCGTACCGCGTCCATGAGCACCGAGACCCCGCCCGACCGCCTTGCCTCCGATCCGCGCAGCCCGTTCCATGACGAGGCGATGATCGAGCGCGGCGTGGGCATTCGTTTCAACGGCGTGGAGCGCGACAACGTCGAGGAGTACTGCGTCAGCGAAGGCTGGATCCGCGTGCCGGTCGGCAAGTCCAAGGATCGGCGCGGCAATCCGATGACGCTGAAGGTCAAGGGCGACGTGGTCGCCTATTTCCGCGAACAGCAGTAATCCGGATCCGACACGCGGCCGCACTGATGCGGCCGCGCGGTTTGCGTTCGATCAGCGCGCCACCGGTTGCGCGATGCCGCGCGCGATGGCGTCGTCGATCAGTTGCTGCATCTGGCGGTGCGCGCGATCGCTTTCCTCCGCCTGCCGTTCGCCCAGTGCCGCCTGTTTTTCCCCGAGCGCCGATTGCTGCGAACCCAGGCCGCTCTGCTGCCGCCCCAGTTCCGACTGCTGACGCGACAGTTCGTCCTGGCGCTTGTCCAGTACGGCCACTTCGCGATCGATTGCCGCCTGCTGGCGTTCGGCTTGCGCATCGTCGCTGAGCGCGAGTGCCGCATGCCGCGACGCGGTGCTGGCATGCTCGGCGCCGATGCTTGCCATCTGGCTGCCCAGGCGCGCCATCTGCTGGCCGAGTTCGGCCTGCTTCTTCCCGAGTGCGGCTTGCTGCGATCCGAGTTGCGCTTGTTGTTCACCGAGCGCGTGGCTGGGCTTCCACAGGTCCAGCGCGCGCTGGATGACGGCGGCGTCGCGGATCGCATAGGCCTGGCCGCCGTGGCGCGCCCACAGCATCGACGCCCGGCTGTCGCCACGCGCCTGCCGCGCGGCCTTGAAATCGTCCGATTCGGCATTGGCGGTCACGTGGTCGCCTTCCATCAACACGTAGGCATAGCCATCGCCATCGGTGCTGCGTGCGACCGTGCGCGAAGGCGTGGAGGTTCGCGCGACGGAAGCCGCCATCGACGGCGCAGTCGATGCAGCGGGTCGCGCCACCGACGCGG
>JAEWBY010000077.1 GCA_023390905.1 Pseudomonadota bacterium
GGTACAGGCCGCGCGGCCGTGCCGCGCGTCCCGGTGCAGCGGCTGCCATGCGTTCGGCCTGCGTTCGGGAAAGCGCGCATTATCGGCTTTCGGCCCGGGCCCCGCGGTGGGACAATGGCAGGCCCGCGATTTCCAGCGACCTTCCGCCTCTGATGGCCGAAAACACCGCCACCACCACCGCCACGGCCTATCGCACCTGGATGTGCGTCGTCTGCGGCTTCGTCTACGACGAGGCCGCCGGGCTGCCGGAGGAGGGGATCGCTCCGGGCACGCGCTGGGAAGACGTCCCGGACACCTGGACGTGCCCGGATTGCGGCGTCACCAAGGACGATTTCGAGATGATGCCGTTGTAGCAGCGGCGCAGCGGCGCAGCGTCGCGCCGGCAGCCGCCGCTTCAGTGCGGCATCGCCCCCGCGATCCCCAGGTCCACCAGTCGCTCGCGCAGCGAGCCGGCGTCCGCGGCGCGCGGATAAAGCTGCAGGTAGCGAGCCAGGTCCGCGCGCGCCCCGCGCTGGTAGCCGAGCTTGGCGTAGCCCAGTCCGCGATCGCGCAGGGCCTCCGCGTTGTCCGGCGACAGGCGCAGGACGCGGTCCGCGCAGCGCACCGCGCGCTCCCAGTCCTCGCGGTCGGCGTACGCGCCGTGCAGGTTGCGCAGCATGCGCATGAGCATCGCGCGGTGCGAGGCCGGATGCAGGATCTGGTACAGCGCCTCGTCGTCCGGCGGCTCGCCGCCGAGGTGCGGGCGCGCGCGCTCGCGCAGCTCGTGCTCGTCGAGCGGGCGGCCGCGGTTGAACGGATCCATCACGAGCACGCCGTCGTCCACCGGCAGGCGCACGAGGAAATGGCCGGGGAACGAAACGCCGTCCAGCGGCAGTCCGAGGCGTCGCGTGACTTCCATCTGCACCACCGCCAGCGAGATCGGGTTGCCGAGCCTGCGCTCGAACACTTCATTGAGGTAGCTGTTGCGCGGATCGTAGTACTCGGCGTGGTTGCCCGTGTATCCGAGCTCGTCGAACAGGTGGTGGTTGATCGCCGCCATCTTCAACGGCAGCGGCTCGATCGCTTCCACCTGTTCGCGCAGGCCGTCCGCATGCGCCTGCACGATCGCATCGTACTGCGCGGGTTCGAGCCCGGGATATTCGTCGCGCGCGATCAGCAGCGCCGTGCCGAGCAGCGGCAGGCCGTCGTCGTCGCGCTCGGCGAGCGCGTTCCACTCGGGGAGTTCGATGCGTTCCCGCATGCGTGCAGCCTGCTACGACGCCGATGCGCGCGCAACCCGCGCGTTCAGCGCGGGGGCGCCTCGATGCCGGGGCCGAACGACATGACCGTGCCTTCGGAAAGACCGATGCGCGCCGCTTCGCCCGCGTTCAGCTCGAGCACGTAGCGCGCGGGCGCACCGCTCGGATAAGGCGGGCACGCATCGCCAAGCGTGCACGGCGGCACGTCGCGCTGCTGCGACACCAGCTTGCGCGCGTTGTCGAAGTACAGGATGTCCAGGGGGATGCGCGTGTTCTTCATCCAGTACGACTGCGGTTCCTCGGCGTCGTGGATGAAGAGCATCCCGTGGTCCGTGGCGAGCTGGTCGCGGAACATCAGGCCGCGCGCGCGTTCCTCGTCGGTGGCCGCGACCTCCACGGAATAGCGGTGGCCGCCCAGTTCCACCCAGTCGCCGCCGCTCGCGCAGCCGGCCAGGACGAGGAGGAGCGCGGGCAGCAGGGCGCGGACGGGCGAAAAACGGGTCATTTCTGGGCTCCTGGAAAGGGTCCGGGGGACGTTCCCCGACCGGCCCGTCGCAGTCAAGTGATCGGACCCCCTTCCCAAACCCCGGCGGCCCGTGCACAATGCGCGCCCTGCCGAGGAGGCGGCGCCTGAACCGGGCTCCACCCACCCTCCGGAGAGCGAAAAAAATCCCTCACGGGGTGTTGACGTTCCCGAAAAGGCATGTATCATGTGCGGCTCCCTCGGGCACTTCGGTGGCGAGGACGGAACAAGGCGCTGAGGCCGGTTCCGAAGATCTTTGACAGTGTGCGCAGGTGACTTGTGCGGGCGTCTGGCGGGTGGCTAATCGTCCACTTGCAGACGTTCGTAACAAGAGCAACAAAGTCAATTCAAAATGCAGAAATGCATGCGAGTGATTCTGGAGCTCGGGAAACGACGACTGCACTCAAGCTATTGACGAAGCCTCCGGGCAGAGTCGCAAAACTTAAGTGAAGAGTTTGATCCTGGCTCAGAGTGAACGCTGGCGGCAGGCCTAACACATGCAAGTCGAACGGCAGCACAGAGGAGCTTGCTCCTTGGGTGGCGAGTGGCGGACGGGTGAGGAATACATGGGAATCTGCCCAATCGTGGGGGATAACGTAGGGAAACTTACGCTAATACCGCATACGACCTACGGGTGAAAGCGGCGGACCGCAAGGCGTCGCGCGATTGGATGAGCCCATGTCGGATTAGCTAGTTGGCGGGGTAAAGGCCCACCAAGGCGACGATCCGTAGCTGGTCTGAGAGGATGATCAGCCACACTGGAACTGAGACACGGTCCAGACTCCTACGGGAGGCAGCAGTGGG
>JAEWBY010000105.1 GCA_023390905.1 Pseudomonadota bacterium
TCCTCGGAGCTGCAGAACGGCGACGAGGTCGAGGTGCTGACCTCGGAGGCGCAATCGGCGCCGCCATCGGCCTGGGAGACGCTCGCGATCACCGGCAAGGCGCGCGCCGCGATCCGCCGCGCCACGCGGACGGCGGTGCGAGATCAATATGCCGGTCTTGGCCGGCGCATCGTCGAGCGCCTGTTCGAGCGCGCCAAGATCGAATATGCCGACGACAAGCTCAAGGGCGCGCTGCCGCGGCTCGCCCGGACCTCGATCGAGGACGTGATGGCGGCCGTGGGGCGCGGCGAGATCAAGGCCTCCCACGTCGCACGTGCGATGTACCCCGACTACAAGGAGGAGCGCATCGCGCGCTACGGCGTCAAGAAGGGGCTTGCCGCCAAGCTCAAGGAGAAGTCGTCGGAGCAGCCGCGCAGCCCGGTCGCGATTCCGATCCGCGGCATCAATTCCGACCTGCCGATCAAGTTCGCGCCGAACGGCGGCGCGGTGCCGGGCGATCGCATCGTCGGCATCGTCACGCCGGGCGAGGGCATCACGATCTACCCGATCCAGGCGCCGGCCCTGAAGGATTTCGAGGAGGAGCCGGAGCGCTGGCTCGACGTCCGCTGGGACATCGAGGATTCCGCGCCGCAGCGCTTCCCGGCGCGCATCAAGGTCGAGAACGTCAACGAGCCCGGCGCGCTGGCGCAGATCGCGACCGTGATCGCCGAGCACGACGGCAACATCGACAACATCAGCATGCAGCGCCGCTCACCGGACTTCACGGAAACGACGATCGATCTCGAAGTCTACGATCTCAAGCATTTGAGCGCGATCCTGGCCCAGCTGCGCGCCAAGGCGGTCGTCGCCAAAGTCGAACGTGTTAATGGATAGGCGCATCTCGCATGCGCCGGTCCCTCCGATTCTGTGAGTCCTGAAATGCCCGCTTCGAAGCTTCGCCTCGGCGTCAACATCGATCACGTCGCAACCGTGCGCAACGCGCGCGGCGGCCGCCATCCCGATCCGGTGCGGGCGGCGCTGCTGGCGATCGAGGCCGGCGCCGACGGCATCACCGCCCATCTGCGCGAGGATCGCCGGCACATCCGCGACGAGGACATGGCGCGCCTGAAGGCCGAGATTTCCAAGCCGCTCAATTTCGAGATGGCGGCGACCGACGACATGATGCGCATCTCGCTCGCGACCAGGCCGCATGCGGTGTGCCTGGTGCCGGAGCGCCGGCAGGAGGTGACTACCGAAGGCGGGCTGGATGTGGTCGGCCAGCGTGACGCGCTCGCGCCCAATATCGCGCGGCTGAGCGATGCCGGCATCCGGGTCTCGCTGTTCATCGCTGCCGATCCCGCCCAGATCGAGATGGCGGCGCGGCTGCGCGCGCCCGTGATCGAGATCCACACCGGCGCCTGGTGCGACGCAATGGTCGACGGCCACAGCGCCAAGGCCGAGGCCGAATGGCAGCGGATCGTAGCGGGCGTGAAGCTGGCCAAGGCCGCAGGGCTCGAGGTCCATGCCGGGCACGGGCTCGACTATTCGACCGCGGAGACGATCGCGGCCCTGCCTGAGATCATGGAGCTCAACATCGGCTATTACATGATCGGCGAAGCGCTGTTCGTGGGGCTGGCCGAGACGGTGCGCCGCATGCGCGCGGCGATGGACCGCGGCCGGAGCCGGGCATGATCATCGGCATCGGCTCCGACCTGATCGACATCACCCGCGTCGCCAAGGTGATCGAGCGCCATGGCGAGCGCTTCCTCGACCGCGTCTTCACCGCGGCGGAGCGGGCCAAGGCGGAGCGCCGCGCCAAGAACGAGAAGATGGTGGTGGCGACCTACGCCAAGCGCTTCGCCGCCAAGGAGGCCTGCTCCAAGGCGCTCGGCACCGGGATCCGGCGCGGCGTCTGGTGGCGCGACATGGGGGTGGTCAACCTGCCGGGCGGACGCCCGACCATGCAGCTGACCGGCGGCGCCCTGGCCCGGCTTCAGGCCCTGACCCCGGAGGGGTGCGAGGCCCGGATCGACGTGTCGATCACCGACGACTGGCCGCTGGCGCAGGCCTTCGTCATCATTTCCGCCGTGCCGCTGCCGAAATCCTGACGCGGCGTCGTGGATTTTGCGATCTTCGTTGTAAATCAATATCTTACCCAGTTTCGATGCGATCCTTGATTGCGTGGCCTCCGACAACCGTCTAAAAGTCCGCGGACGCAAATCAGCCTGGGCGAGTTCGGCTTTACGCCGGAATTGGCCCTCACTGTCAGAATCAGGACAATCTCCTTGCGCCGCGAACTGGTGGGCCGTTCGCGGGAGGAGGGCGCTCTGTGATCGCCGGCCGGAATTGAGAGAGCAATGAGCGTGACTTCGGGAACGAAAACTGAGAGCGGCGTCGGCGAAACGATCCGAGTCGTGATCCACGCTCTCCTGATCGCGCTGGTGATCCGAACCTTCCTGTTCCAGCCCTTCAACATCCCGTCCGGCTCGATGAAGGCGACGCTGCTGGTCGGCGACTATCTGTTCGTCTCGAAATATTCCTACGGCTACAGCCATTATTCGATTCCGTTCTCGCCGCCGCTGTTCTCCGGCCGAATCTGGGGCTCGGACCCGGACCGCGGCGACATCGTCGTGTTTGGCCAGCCCAAGGACTGGGTCGTATT